>NZ_JBIVMZ010000001.1:710975-956482 GCF_044753355.1 Streptomyces sp. NPDC088400
CCACCCCCCTTGTTGGGGGGGTTTTTTCCACGCCCCTTACCCCCCCCGGTCGCCCCCCCCACACCCCCCCCCCCGCGGTTTATTTACCCGGCACCCCCCCCCCCCCCCCCCCGGGGGGGGGGCCCCCCCCACCCCCCCCCCCCCCACCACCGTCATGTCCGCTTACGGTCGTCCCGCAGCGAGTCGCCGGACCAACGGCGGCTGCCCACAAGGGAGATCGGGGGTGTGCTCGTGCGGATCGGACTGCTTACGGACGGTGGGTATCCGTATGCGACGGGTGAGTCCAGGCTGTGGTGCGACCGGCTCGTACGCGGGCTCGCGCAGCATGAGTTCGACGTCTACGCGCTGAGCCGCAGCGCCCGGCAGGAGGAGCGCGGCTGGATACAACTGCCGAGCCAGGTCGGACGGGTGCGCACCGCGCCGCTCTGGGGGCCGGCGGACGAGCTTCGTGGCCGGTGCCGTGACAGTGATGGCTGTGATGATCGTGGTGGTGACGGCGGTGGATGGGGTGGCGGTGACCGTGGCCGGGGCTACGGACGTCGTGATCGGCGCAGGTTCGCGGAGCACTTCAGGGAACTGACCTCGGCCATCTGCTCCGACGGGGCGGCGCACGCGGGGGGCTCGCCGGGGAGCGCGGGCGCCGGTGTCTTCGCGGCGGGGCTCTACGGACTCGCCGATCTGGCACGGGAGCGCGGTGGCCTGTACGCGGCGCTGCGGTCCGAAGCTGCCGTACGGATCCTGGAATCCGCCTGCCGCACCCCCGGCGCGCGCCGGAGTGTGCACACCGCGACCGTCCCCGACTTCCTGACGTTCGCCGATCAGCTGGAGCGCGTTCTGCGCCCCCTCTCGCTCGACTGGTACGGCGACGACGGTCTCGCTGCGGCCGATCTCTGCCATGCCGCGTCCGGTGGATGCGCGGCGTTGCCCGGACTGCTGGCCAAACGCTTCTTCGGGGTACCGCTGCTGGTCACGGAGTACGGCGTACAGCTGCGCGCGCACTTCCTCGCCACCGGCGGCGCCCCACGGGCGGACGAGTCGGCGGGCGCGGGCGCGGAAAGCGCGCCGGTGGATCCGGAACACGCGCCGGTGGATGACGTCTTCGACGCGCCGGTGCGCGCGCTGCTCGCCGCCTTCCACGGACGGCTGGCCGCCGAGGTCTACCGGCAGGCGGACGTCATCACTCCCGGCAACACCCACGCCAGGCGCTGGCAGGAGAAGTGCGGAGCCGACCGCGCCAAGCTGGTCACCGTCTACCCCGGGATGGAGGCGGAGCGTTTCTCCACGGAGCGTTTCTCCACGGAGCGTTTCTCCACGGAGCGTTTCTCCACGGTGGGGGACGCTGTGGGAATCACCGAGATCGACGGAGACGGACATGGCGACGAAGCCTGCGGCCGTGACCCGAGCACTCTCGTCTGGGTCGGCCGGATCGAACCCGCCAAGGACCTGATCTCGCTCCTGCACGCCTTCGCCGAGGTCCGCAGGGCGCAGCCGGACGCGCGGCTGCGGATCGTGGGCGCACCCGCGCGGTCGCCGGGGGCGTCCGCGTATCTCGCGCACTGCCAGGGCCTCGCGGCCCAGCTCTTCCCCGACGAGGCGGTCGACGCGTACGCCGTCGGCGAGAACCCGGTCTCCTTCGAGGAGATCGGCAGTCCCGAGGCACCCCACCTTCCCGACGCGTATGCGGCGGGCGACCTGGTCGTCCTCTCCAGAGTGGTCGAGGGCTTCCCGATCAGCCTGGTCGAGGCGATGTCCTGCGGCCGTGCCACCGTCTCCACGGATGTCGGCGCGGTGGTCGAGGTCATCGGCGGTACGGGGCTGGTCGTGCCCCCGCGCAATCCGCGGGCGCTCGCGGATGCCTGCGTCACGCTGCTGCGCGACCCCTGGCGCCGCGAACGACTGGGCGCCGCGGCGCGCGCCCGCGCACTGGAGCTCTTCACCGTTGAGCAGAACCTCGCGGCCTTCCGCGCCCTCTACCTGGAACTTGTCTCGCACGCTCCCGTACGACGCATGGCGGACGCCGTGGGCGCCGACGGAGAACCGCTGCCCTTCGCCGCCCCCGCCGAGATGTACGTCCCCGGCCGCTGGACCGCACGACGCCCGGCGGCTCCCAGGAGCACGCCGAGCTGGGCCCCCATGGCCGAGCGGGCCGGAGCGGGAGCCGGATCCGGAGCGGGGGAGAGCGATGTCTGACGGAGGCACCCCACCGATGACCACCCCGGCCCCCACCAGCCCCGGCCCTTGGGACCCCCGTTCCCAGGCCCTGCTGCCGGAGGAGGCCCCGGCCGCGACGCCCACGTCGGAGCCGCCGGCCGCGCCCTCGCCGACGCCGACTGTTCCACCTGCGGTGTGCACCCCGTCTGCCGCCGCTCGGAAACCCCTAGCCGGGAAACCCCTAGCCGGGAAACCCCTTGCCCGGCAACCTCTCGCCGGGAAGCCTCTCGCCCGGAAAGCCGCCGCCCGCCGGGGGCCCGCCGACCCCGTCAAGGCGCTGATGCACCGGCACCGGCGGTTGTGCGAACGGGCCGTCGATCCGCTGGAGATCGCCGCCGGTCTTGAGGCCCATGGCATCACCGACCGGACCGCCGCCCGCTTCCGGCACCGGGATGTCTTCTCCCTTGCCGAAGAGTTGTACGCGCGCGTCCCGGAGAGTACGGACGGGACCACCGCCGAGCGCCCGGCGCGGACACCGGCGACAACGCACGCCGGGCGCGTCGGATGGACCGGCCGGCCCGACTGGACCGGATGGGCGGCCCTCGCGTTGCTGCCCGGCGCCGTCGGCTCCCTCACCCTCGTCGGCCTGGGGCACAGTGGACAGCGGCAGCTCGTGACGGGCCTGGCGGGCGCCCTCGCGCTCTCCGGCGCGCTGTCCGCCTGTCTCCGGCGCGGACCGCTGCGCGCCGAGGGGCGCCCGGTCTCCGCCGGGGGCCTCTGGGCGTACTGGCTGCTGGCCTATCTGCTCTGCGGCGACGGACTGCTGGAGCAACTCGTCAGCGGCGGGCCCGACGGGCCGTGGCCCACGACCCTGACCCCCCTCGTCGCGCTGGCCTTCGCCATGGTCCCCGGCGCCTGGTGCGCCCACCTCTTCTCCGTACTGGCACGGCGCAGACTCGCCGGCAGCCGTGGACTCGCCGACTTCTCCGCCGGCGTGCGCCCCCTGCTGCTCACCCTCGTAGGGCTGTACGCCTGCGCCCTGACCGGACTGTCGCTGCTGGCGGCCCTCGCGTTCGAGGACGAGGACGGAGGCGGAACCGCCACCACCGTCACCCTCGGCACCTTGTTCCTGCTCGCCCGGCTGCTCACGGTCTACGGCCGCCCAGCGGCGGCGGTCATCGGGCTCGCCGGGGCCTGCGCGGTGGAAGCCCTGTCCTGTCTGACCGTCCTGGCGGGCCGCCTGCCCGGCTGCGAGGTCCTCGCCGCCCCCGTCGAGGCCGTGGTCCGGACATGGGGCGTCGGCGGTGTTCCCGCCCTCGCCTGCGGAGCCGCCTCGCTCGGACTCCTCATCCATGCCGCCGTCGCACTCTCCCGAGCCTCGGCGCACACCTGACCGCCTGACCACCTGATCACCTGACATACGACGAGCCGCCCGCGTACGCGCCTATGTACGCGCGCTCCCGCAACCGCCCCCGTAAGCCGTAACACACACCACAGCCGTAACTCGCACCACCTGCAACACCCCTTAAGGAGACGACGGACATGACCCCGCAACGCCCCGCACAACCCCGACGGCACAGAAGGGACGCGCGATGAGGGTCCTGCTGCTCGGTGCCAATGGTTTCCTCGGCCGTTTCGTGGCCGACCGGCTGCTCGCCGACCCCGCTGTGCACCTCACCGCGCTCGGGCGCGGCGACGACGCCGACGTACGGTTCGATCTCGCGGGCGGCAGCCCGGGAGCGCTCACCCGCTTCCTGGACGCCGTCCACCCCGGGGTCGTCATCAACTGCGCCGGAGCCACCCGTGGCGGCGCGCGCGAGCTGACCCGCCACAACACGGTCGCCGTCGCCACGGTCTGCGAGGCCCTGCGCCGCAGCCGCTGCGGGGCCCGGCTCGTACAGCTCGGCTGCGCCTCCGAGTACGGCCCGTCCCAGCACGGTTCGTCGACCGCCGAGGACGCCGTGCCGCGCCCCGGCGGGCCGTACGGGGTGAGCAAGCTCGCCGCGTCCGAGCTGGTGCTGGGCTCGGGACTGGACGCCCTGGTGCTCCGGGTGTTCTCGCCCGTGGGGCCCGGCACCCCCGCCGGTTCCCCGCTCGGCCGGCTCGCGGAGGCGATGCGCCGTGCCATGCAGTCCGGGGACGGTGAGCTGAAGCTCGGCGGGCTCGGGGTGCAGCGCGACTTCGTGGACGTACGCGACGTGGCGCGCGCCGTGCACGCCGCCTCGCTCTCCGCCGCGCAGGGCATCGTCAACATCGGCACCGGACGCGCCGTACGGCTCAGGGACGCCGCCGCCGTCCTGGCGCGGGTCGCCGGGTACGCGGGCGCCCTGCACGAACTCGACCTGCCCTCGGGACCGCTGCGCTCCGGCCATGGCGGTATCGGCGCGCCCCGGGGCGAGTCGATCGCGGAACATCTGGCCGCGGGCCCGTTCCCGTACCCCGACGGGTGCGGCAGCTGGCAGCAGGCGGACGTACGCACGGCCCGTGACCGGCTCGGCTGGCGGCCCCGGATCAATCTGGAGGAATCACTCGCCGACATCTGGATGGAGGCGGCGTGCCGCATCTGACCACCAGGGGCGACCGGCTCTCCACCATGGGAGAGCCGGCTCGGCTTCGGTGGTTCCGGCGGGGAGCAGCGAGCGGGACGTAACGCCGCATTCTGGGCGCTGCCCGGCTTCTGGGACGAAAACGTCTCGCGAGTCGGACCAGGTGTCTCGGAATGAGAAGGGCCGTGGCAGTGTTACAGGCAGAACAACCGTACTGAATGACCGACCAACCCCCTTGTTGAGGTCTCTGTGTCGCTGCCACCCTTGGTCGAGCCCGCTGCCGAGCTCACCGTCGACGAGGTCCGCAGGTACTCCCGTCACCTGATCATCCCGGACGTCGGGATGGACGGGCAGAAGCGGCTGAAGAACGCGAAGGTGCTGTGTGTGGGAGCCGGTGGCCTCGGCTCCCCGGCTCTGATGTACCTGGCCGCGGCCGGTGTCGGCACGCTCGGCATCGTGGAGTTCGACGAGGTCGACGAGTCGAACCTGCAGCGTCAGATCATCCACAGCCAGGCCGACATCGGCCGGCCCAAGGCCGAGTCCGCGCGTGACTCCGTCCTCGGTATCAACCCGTACGTGAATGTGATCCTTCACCAAGAGCGGCTCGAAGCCGAGAACGTGATGGACATCTTCTCGCAGTACGACCTGATCGTGGACGGGACGGACAACTTCGCCACCCGCTACCTGGTCAACGACGCCTGCGTACTGCTGAACAAGCCGTACGTCTGGGGCTCGATCTACCGTTTCGACGGCCAGGCCAGCGTGTTCTGGTCCGAGCACGGCCCGTGCTACCGCTGCCTCTACCCGGAGCCCCCGCCGCCGGGCATGGTCCCCTCCTGCGCCGAGGGCGGCGTGCTGGGCGTGCTCTGCGCGTCCATCGGCTCCATCCAGGTCACCGAGGCGATCAAGGTGCTGGCCGGTGTGGGCGACCCGCTGGTCGGCCGGCTGATGATCTACGACGCGCTGGAGATGCAGTACCGCCAGGTCAAGATCCGCAAGGACCCCGACTGCGCGGTCTGCGGCCCGAACGCCACCGTTACCGAGCTCATCGACTACGAGGCCTTCTGCGGCGTCGTGTCCGAGGAGGCCCAGGAGGCGGCGGCCGGCTCGACGATCACTCCCAAGCAGCTCAAGGAGTGGATCGACGAGAAGGAGAACATCGAGATCATCGATGTCCGGGAGCCGAACGAGTACGAGATCGTCTCGATCCCCGGCGCCAAGCTGATCCCCAAGAACGAGTTCCTGATGGGCACGGCCCTTCAGGCCCTGCCGCAGGACAAGAAGATCGTCTTGCACTGCAAGACGGGTGTCCGCAGTGCGGAAGTCCTCGCGGTGCTGAAGTCCGCGGGCTTCTCGGACGCGGTGCATGTCGGCGGCGGCGTGATCGGCTGGGTCAACCAGATCGAGCCGGAGAAGCCGATCTACTGAGATTCCGCGGGTCTCGCGCGTCTTTGACGCTGCGAGGTGAGGGGCCGGTCCACGGTGTGACGGTGTGGACCGGCCCTTCTTTGCTTCGCTGGTCTCTCTGACTGGCGGGTCCCTCCTACCGGCAGACCGTGCCCGCCGCCGGCACCTTGCCGTTCAGCAGAAAGTTGTTCACGGCCTTCTGCACGCACGGATTGCCGCTGTCGTACGAACCATGGCCCTGGCCGCGGTACGTGAGCTCGACTCCGACACCCTTGCCCAGCGCGTTGGCCATCGCCTTGGCGCCCGCGTACGGAGTCGCCGGGTCACCGGTGTTGCCGATGATCAGGATCGGGGCCGAGCCCGGTGCGCTGACCTGGGGGTGGCTCCACTTCCCCGGCACCGGCCACTTGGAGCAGGCCATCATGCCCCAGCCGAGGTAGTCCCCGAAGACGGGTGACGCCTTGCGGAACTCCGGGAGCTTCGCCTTGGTCTGCGCCAGCGTGTAACGCTCTTTGGAGTCGACGCAGTTGATCGCCGCGTTCGCCGCCTGGATGTTGCTGTACTGGCCCTTCTCGTTCCGTCCGTTCATCGCGTCGGACAGCGCGAGGAGCAGCCCGCCGTTGCCGCCGTCCGCCTCGTCGAGGCCCTGTTCCAGCAGCGGCCAGTAGTCCTTCGAATACAGCGACTGGGCAATGCCGTTGAGAGCCTGGCTCTGGGTCAGCTTGCGGGCGCCGATGCCCGTGATCGGCTGCTTGTCGATCCTGCCGAGCAGCCCGGTGATGAACGACTCGATCTCCTTCGGGGTGCTGCCGGGCAGTTTGCAGGCGTCGCCCCGGGCCACACAGGCCTTCGAGAAGTTGTCGAGGGCGAGCTGGAAGCCCTTCGCCTGGCCGAGCGAGCCCTGTTCGGAGTTCTGGGTCGGGTCCACGACGGCGTCGAAGACCGCCCGGCCGACGGACTTCGGATACAGGTGCGCGTAGACGCCGCCCAGTTCGGTGCCGTACGAGATCCCGAAGTAGTTGAGCTTGTCGTCACCGAGGACCTTGCGCATCAGTTCCATGTCCCGGGCGGCGTTGACCGTACCGACGTAGGGGAGCGCCTGGCCGGACCTCTTCTCGCAGGCCGAGGAGTAGGTCCCGATTCCCTTGACGAAGGACTGCTCCTCGGCGGGTGTGTCCGGGGTGGAGTCCTGTGCGTAGTAGGCGTCGAGCTGCTTGTTGCTCTCGCACTCCACGGGGTCGCTGCGTCCTACCCCGCGCGGGTCGAAGCTGACCAGGTCGTAGCGGGACCGGAGCTTCTCGTAGTCGCCGGCGAAGGACGGCAGCCCGGTGACCCCGGAGCCGCCGGGACCGCCGAAGTTGAAGACGAGTGATCCGATCCGCTTGGCCTGGTTGGCTGCCTTGGCTCGGATGAGGGCCAGCTCGATCGTGTCGCCGTTCGGCTTGGCGTAGTCGAGCGGGGCCTTCATGGAGGCGCACTCCCATGTGGCGCCGCCGGGCAGCGGGGACGGCGACGGACCGCCGCCCTCGGCGACCGACGGGGTCGGGCAGGCCTTCCAGTCCAGCCGCTGGGATGCCAGGTCCGAGGGCGTGTCCCGGCTGTTGGAATTCCCGCTGTTGGAGTGTCCGCTGTCGGGGCTCCCGCTGTCCGAGCATCCGGTGGCGGCCAGCAGTGCGGCGGCGGCGGTGACGGCGGCGAGGGCGTGGGCCGTGCCGCGCCGGGCGGAAGAGGTTGGCATGGCCCCATCGTGCGCCCCGGTGGCGCGGGCCGCGCGGGGCCGCGGGCCATGCGGGTGGTGGGGTTCCTGGCGCGTACGCGCCAGGAACGCTCCCGTACGCGCTACAACGCCGCCGTACCGGCTGCAAACGCCCCCGTACCCGCTACAGCGCTCCCTTGCGCGTGAGGTGACTGAAGCTCAGCCAGCCCGGGAGCACCGGCAGCCACAGCGTCAGCAGCCGGTACAGCAGCACGGCGGGCGCGGCGACCTCCTTCGGCAGCCCCACCGCGAGCAGGCCGAGCGTCAGCGCGCCCTCGACCGCGCCCACACCGCCCGGGGTCGGCGCCGCCGAGCCCAGTGCGTTGCCCGCCAGGAAGACCACCGCGATGCTCGCGTAGCTCAGCTGCTGGTTGCCGTTGTCGAAGGCCCGGATCGAGGCGTCCAGGCACATCACGAACACGCCCGTCAGCAGCAGCATCCCGCCGATGCCGGTGAGCAGTTTCAGCGGCCGCTGGAGTACGTCCAGCATGCGCGGCACCACGCCGGCGAACAGCGAGCGCAGCCGGGTCACGACGAACTTCCTCAGGAAGGGGATCGCGGTGACGACCAGGACCAGTACGGCGACCGTCAGAAGTCCCGCGATCACCGTCCTGGACGGGGTGAGCGACGCGGTCTTCTCCGTGCCGGTGAGATAGCCGAAGGACAGCAGCAGGAGGATGTGAGCGCCGAGTCCGAAGAGCTGGGAGGCGCCCACGCTGGCGACGGCGAGCCCGGGGCGTACGCCCGAGCGCTGGAGGAAGCGAGTGTTCAGCGCAACCCCGCCGACCGCCGCCGGAGCGACGATCTTCACGAAGGATCCGGCGACCTGTGCGACCACGGTCCGCCCGAACGGCACCCGCTCGGGAACGAAGCCCAGCAGGCTCATCGCCGCCGCGACATAGCTGAGCGCGGAGAACGCGGCTGCCGCGGCGACCCAGCCCCAGTGCGCGTCGCTGATGACCGTGCCGAAGTCCACCTGCGTGATCTGGGTGAGCAGGAAGTACGCGGCGACGGCGCCGGCGATGAAGCTGATGAGCGTACGTGGCTTGATGCGCTCCAGCCGGACCGGTTCGACGGGCGCCTGCGGCCTGATCAGCAGCACCTGCTGGCGCATCTGGGAGAGCAGATCCTCCTCGCGGGCCTCGTCGAGCGCCTCGTCTATAGCCCGTTTCTCCGCCTGTTTCTCCGCGCGCAACGACTTGCGGGCGGCCTTGCGGTCACCGTCTGAGGCGGCGGACTCGGCCACCTTGGCGCGCTTGTTGGTCTCGGACGCGGCGAGCACGGCTTCGCGCTCGCGCTGCGACCGCTCACGGGCGAGCCGTCGCAGCGTCGCGCGCGAGGAGCGGCTCAGCGCGATCGGCTGGAGCAGCGGCAGGGAGTCGGCGATGGAGTCGGGGCCGAGTACCTCGACCGCGGCGGCGACGGAGCGTTCCGCGCCCACGCGCAGGCCCATCGTGGTGAGCATCTGCGCGGTGTCCATGCGCAGCACGAGATCGCCCGCCGCGATCTCGCCGCCGCGCAACTCGGTGAGGATGACCTTGCCGGAACGATCCACCACGAGCGCGTCGCCGGTGAGCCTGCGGTGTGCGATGCGCCGTGACTGGAGCGCCTTCACCTGGCGCCAGGCGCTCCGTACGAGCTCGTCCGTGATCTCCGAGTCCGGCAGCGAGTCCAGCGACCTGGCGCCCAGGTGCTCGTACACGAGCATGACGGCGTCGGGCCCCAGCTCCGAGGTGGCGATCAGCTTGGGGGCGTTGGCCCCGGCGGCGATCGCCGCGTACGCGAGCAGCGCTTCCTGTTCGAGGGCCTGGCGCAGGGAGGGGATGGAGCTGCGGGTGGTGATGGAGCGCAGTGTCAGCTGCCGCCAGAGCCGGTAGAAGAAGCCCTGCGCCTGTTGTTCGCGGTCGACGACGGTGACATCGAGCGGTGGCCCGTTCTCCAGCGTGACCATATAGCGGCGGCCCCGGTCGCCCTGCTCGGCGGCGTCGGCGACGTCCTCGGCGCGCATCGCGCTGACCGGGCGGAAACCGACATGGCGTAGACCCGCCATCAAAGTCTGCCCGGTGGGCCGTACGTTGGGCGAACCGACCGTGTAGAGCGTGCCGTACGCGACGGTCCAGCCGATCAGCACGGTCAGCATGATCGAGAACGGTGTGGTGTAGCCGGCGACCAGCATCGCGAAGGCGTCGAGCAGCAGCACCACCCAGAGCACCACGCGCCATCGGGGTCTGCGGGCCATCCCCACGGCCGTCATATAGGCGATGACGGGGGCGAGATAGCCGTGTACGGGGTCGGTGAGCCCGGAACCGGCCTGCGGGCGGGTCAGGGCGTCCTGGATCGTGCCGGGGGCGGATCTGGCGACCCAGAGATCGGTGGCGAGGGTGACGCCGTGGGCCAGTACGGCGGCGAGCACGCCGTCCGCGATCCGCAGCCCGTCACGTTTGATCAGCCGCTCGATCGCGAACGCGACCGGGACGAGGAGCACGGCGATGCTGGACACCAGACCGGCCAGCTTGACGATCAGGTCGGGGGCCTGGCCCGTGCCCTTGCTGATGTCCTGTTCGAGGCCGGAGGTGGTGCCGTGGGCGAAGGCGGAGAGTCCGAGGACGACAGCGATGGCCAGGACACCGATGAGCAGACGCAGCAGGTCGGAGGGGCGGTGGACGCGGGCCGCGAGCAGCGGTTCGTCGCCGGAGACCCGGTCGGCGCGGGTCGAGCCGTCGCTGTTGTTGCCGGTGTGGCCGTCGCCTTCGTGTTCTCCGTCGTAGGGCTCGTCGGTGGCCGGTGGGGTGCCGTTCGGGGGCGGCCTGCCGCCCGAGTCCTGTTCCGGATCGTCGTCCCGCGGCCGGCCGGGGCCGGTGTCCGGGCGCGACTCAGCGCCAGAGGTACTCGCCGCCGCGGAAGGCCGCACGACCCGCTCCTCTGCCGAACCCGTCTCTTCTTGATCTCGTATCACCAGTCACCGCCGGGACGATGGTGGCACGAGCCGATGACAGAGGGGGGCATCAGGGTGCATTGCGGGGGCATCGGGCCGGTGAGGCGCCCTTCTCCGCAGATGTGTGTACGCAGGGTGAGTCGGCGGATGCGCTGCGATGCGGGGAGCCGGTCCGACTGTCCGTGGCGTGCGGCAGGATGGATCGGATGAGGGATGACGAGTCGACCGGGGAGCCGGTCACGGGGCCGGCCGGGGAGCAGTCGGCCGGAGAGCCGCCTGCCGGAGAGCAGTCGGCCGGAGAGCCGCCCGTCGGTGGGGACTCGCGGCTGCCCGAGTACGCGGAGCGGGTGCTGGACGTGGCCGAATTGATCCCGCCGGGCCGGGTGATGACGTACGGCGATGTCGCGGAGTGGCTCGGCGACGGCGGACCGCGGCAGGTGGGCCGTGCCATGGCGCTCTACGGCGGAGCCGTGCCGTGGTGGCGCGTGGTCCGTTCCGACGGTGTGCTGCTGGCGGGCCATGAGCTGCGGGCCCTGGACCACTACCGCGAGGAGGGCACCCCGCTGCGCGAGGCGGCGCGCGGCGCCGACGGCCATCTCCCGCGCCTCGACATGAAGCGGGCGCGGTGGGACGGCTCGGGCGCGGGCGATACGGCTCACATATGACAGCTTCCGCCATCCGGCCACGCTCCGGGAGGTCCGGCGGCGCCGCTGGGGACCGTACGGACGACGAGGCGGCGTCCGGAACACCGGACGCGGCGTGGTGCGTGGTGCCGTGCGGGACGGCGCGGCGCCTGGCGCCGTACAGCAGGCGGTGTCCGACGCCGTACGGGAAGCGGCGCGTGGGGGCGTATGGAGCGGAGCGTCTCGCGGACCGGCGTGCCGAAAGGCGTACGGACCGGCGTGCGGACCGGCACCCGGTGGGCGAGGCCGATGGTCTCCGTCGCGGCGGCCTCGGTCCCGACGGCAGCCACCTCGGCCGTCTCCGTCCCGACCGCTCGACGGCGTCCGGCCGCTCGACGGCGTAGCGTCGGCGGCGCGCGCCGCACGCGCCCAAGACAGCCCCGTCACCACCAGCACCCCTTCCAGGACCGGCGATCCACGTGAGCTCCTCCTCTTTCACCGGGCGTACCCCGCACCGTCGGGTACGGCAGCGGACCCCGGGCGCGTACCGACTGGTGCGTACTCCGCCGGTCCCGGTGGGTCCTCCTCTGCTGGACGCAGCGCAGCGCGCGGTGGTTGACCACGACGGCGGGCCGCTGCTGGTGCTGGCGGGCCCCGGTACGGGAAAGACCACGACGCTCGTGGAATCCGTCGCCGAACGGGTCGCCCAGGGGACGGACCCCGAACGGATCCTGGTCCTCACCTTCAGCCGTAAGGCGGCCGTGGAGCTGCGCGACCGGACGGCCGTCCGGCTCGGCGGCACGCGCGGGCCGCAGGCGACCACCTTCCACTCCTTCTGCTACGCCCTGATCCGCGCGCACCAGGAGGCCGAGCTCTTCACCGAACCGCTGCGGCTGCTCTCCGGCCCCGAACAGGACGTCGCCGTACGTGATCTCCTCGCGGGCCAGCTCGACCTGGAGCGCGAGGGGCGGGGGCGCGTGCGGTGGCCGGACGAGCTGCGGGCGTGTCTCACGACGCGCGGTTTCGCCGACGAGGTACGGGCCGTGCTCGCCCGCAGCCGCGAACTGGGCCTCGGGCCCGATTCGCTGGCGGCGTTCGCGCGGCGCACCGGCCGCCCCGACTGGTCGGCCGCCGCGTCCTTCCTCGCCGAGTATCTGGACGTCCTGGACATGCAAGGGGTGCTCGACTACGCGGAGCTGGTCCACCGGGCGGTGCTGCTCGCCCGGCGTCCGGAGGTCGCGGAGCGCCTCGCGGAGCGGTACGACGCGGTGTTCGTGGACGAGTACCAGGACACCGACCCGGCGCAGGTCCGGCTGCTGCAAGCACTCGCGGGCCGGGGGCGCACGCTGGTCGCGTTCGGCGACCCGGACCAGTCGATCTACGCCTTCCGGGGCGCCGATGTGAACGGCATCCTCGAATTCCCGTACGCCTTTCCCCGGGCGGACGGCCGTCCGGGCCCGGTCCGGGTCCTCACCACCTCCCGCCGCTCCGGAGCGCGCCTGCTGGCGGCGACGCGGCTGCTGACCCGCCGTATGCCGCTGCCCCGGCTGCCGGCCGAGAAGGTACGGGAACACCGGGATCTGGCGGCGGTACGTGAGGGCGGCCGGGTCGAGACGTACACCTTCCCGACCCCGTCGACGGAGCTCGACAACATCGCCGACATCCTGCGCCGCGCGCACTTGGAGGACGGCGTCCCGTGGAACGACATGGCGGTGCTGGTCCGCGCGGGAGGCCGCACGCTCCCCTCGATCCGCCGCGCTCTGACCTCGGCGGGCGTCCCGTTGGAGGTGGACGGCGACGATGTCCCGCTGCGCCATGAACCGGCGGTGTCCCCGCTGCTGACGGCGCTCCGCTCGGTGGCGGAGGCGGCCCTCGGACAGCCGTCCCGGGAACGGGTCCGAACTGCCGGAGACCGACCCGCCGGAGACCGTCCCGCCGGGGACCGTTCCGTCGAGGAAGACGCGTCGGCCGGGAGCGCCACCCCGGTCTCCGCGCCCCCTGCCACCTCGGTCTCCCCGCCTCCTTCCGGCCCGGCACCCGCGCCTCCTTCCGGCCCGACGCCCGACGTCGAGACCGCACTCACCCTCCTCACCTCCCCCCTCGGCGGCATGGACGCCGCTGACCTGCGGCGGCTCGGGCGGGCGCTGCGCGACGAGGAGCGGGCCGGGGGAAACCGGGTGCCGGAGGCGTCCGACGTACTGCTCGCCCGCGCGCTCGCGGAGCCCGAGCGGCTGGTGGCGCACGACCCGGCGTACGCCCGTGGCGCGCAGCGGCTCAGCGCGCTGTTGCGCAAGGCGCGCGAGCTGCTCGAAGGCGGCGGCACCGCCGAAGAGGCCCTCTGGGAGCTGTGGAGCGGCACCACCTGGCCGGGCCGGCTCGAACGCTCCGCTCTGCGCGGCGGCGCGGCCGGCCGTAACGCCGACCGCGACCTCGACGCCGTATGCGCCCTGTTCGATGCCGCAGCCCGAGCCGAGGCGCGTACCGGCGGCCGGGGCGCGCTGAACTTCCTTGAGGAACTCGACGCCCAGGACATCGCCGCCGACACCCTCAGCCGGCGGGCGGTACGCCCCGATGCCGTACGCCTGATGACGGCGCACCGTTCCAAGGGCCTGGAATGGCGGCTGGTCGTCGTCGCGGGTGTGCAGGAGGGCCTCTGGCCCGACCTGCGGCGCCGGGGCTCCCTCCTGGAGGCGGACAGGATCGGCCGCGACGGCCTCGCCGAACCCCTCACTCCTGGCGCCCTCCTTACGGAGGAGCGCAGGCTCTTCTACGTAGCGGCGACCCGCGCGCGCGAGCGCCTCGTCGTGACCGCCGTCAAGGCCCCCGCCGACGACGGCGACCAGCCCTCCCGCCTCCTCGCCGAACTCGGCGTCGAGCCCCGGGACATCACCGGCCGTCCCCGCCGCCCGCTCGCCGTCGCCGCGCTCGTCGCCGAACTGCGCGCCACCACGGTCGACCCGGAGGCGACCCCCGCCCTCCGCGACGCCGCGGCCCGGCGCCTCGCCCGGCTCGCCGCGCTCAGCGACGAGGACGGCCAGGCGCTCGTCCCCTCCGCGCATCCGCACCGCTGGTGGGGCCTGTACGAGCCGACCCGCAGCGCCGTCCCGCTGCGCGACCGGGACCAGCCCGTCGCGCTCTCCGGCAGCGCCCTGGACCAGCTGGCCAACACCTGCGCACTCCAGTGGTTCCTGGGGCGTGAGGTGAAGGCGGACGAACCCGCCACGGCCGCCCAGGGGTTCGGCAACGTCGTACACGTCCTCGCTGACGAAGTGGCCTCCGGCCGCACCCCCGCCGACCTCGACGTCCTGATGGAACGCCTGGACTCCGTATGGGACGCGCTCGCCTTCGACGCCCCCTGGAAGTCCCAGCAGGAGAAGGACCACGCGCGCGTGGCGCTCGAACGCTTCCTGCGCTGGCACGTGATGGACCGTGGCGGCCGCACGCCCGCCGCCACGGAGCACGGCTTCGACGTCACGCTCGCGGCGGGCGCGTACGAGGTGCGGATCCGGGGCTCCATGGACCGCGTCGAACAGGACGGGGAAGGCCGCGCGTACGTCGTCGACTTCAAGACCGGCAAGCACGCCCCCACCAAGGACGAGGTCGCCCACCACCCCCAGCTCGCCGTCTACCAGCTCGCCGTCCGTGAGGGGGCGCTGGACGAGGTCTTCGACGGCCACCGACCGGAACCCGGCGGCGCCGAACTCGTACAGCTGCGCCAGCCCGCGCCCAAGAAGGAGGGCGGCGAGGAACTGCCCAGGATCCAGGCCCAGGAGGCGCTCGCGGGGGAGTGGGTGGGCGATCTCCTGACCACCGCCGCCGGACGCGTCCTGGACGAGCGCTTCACCCCCACCACGGGTCAGCACTGCGTGAACTGTGCCTTCCGCGCGTCATGCAGCGCGCAGCCGGAGGGCCGCCAGGTCGTGGAGTGAGCGGGGCGGGTGGCGTGAGCCGGGGTGCGCGGAGTGCCTGGAGCCGGAGGGCGGCCGTAGCCCGCAGAGCGCCGGAACATGACGGGTGCCCGGCGTCTGTGGATCAGATGTCCGTGGATCCCGCCGCCGCGCCCGTGCCCCGCCGCTGTCAGTGGTGGCGGATAGCCTCTCTGAGGTGTCCGTACACCTCACCGATCCCGAGCAGCTCAAGGAGCTTCTCGGGATCCCCTTCACCCCAGAGCAGATGGCCTGCGTCACAGCGCCGCCCGCCCCGCAGGTCATCGTGGCCGGAGCCGGGTCGGGGAAGACGACGGTGATGGCGGCCCGGGTGGTCTGGCTGGTGGGCAGCGGGCAGGTTGCCCCCGAGCAGGTCCTCGGGCTCACGTTCACCAACAAGGCGGCGGGCGAGCTGGCCGAGCGGGTCCGCAAGGCGCTCGTACGGGCCGGGGTCACGGACCCCGACGCCTTCGACCCGGCCCACCCGTCACCCGGCGCCGACCTCTCGGCCGCGGCCCGGGGCGCCGACCCTTCCGACTCGCCGGGTGAGCCCCGCATCTCCACGTACCACGCCTTCGCCGGGCGGCTGCTGACCGACCACGGCCTGCGGATCGGGCTCGAACCGACCGCCCGGCTGCTCGCCGACGCCACCCGCTTCCAGCTCGCCGCGCGGGTGCTGCGGGAGGCGCCGGGACCGTATCCCGCCCTCACCAAGACGCTCCCCGCGCTGGTCAGCGATCTGCTCGCGCTCGACGCCGAGCTGGCCGAGCATCTCGTACGGCCCGGCCGCCTCGGGGCGTACGACACGGAGCTGCTGCGCACCCTGGACGGCGTGACGCTCAGCAACGCCGAGCTGCGCAAGGTTCCCGAGACCGTCGCCGCCCGCCATGAGCTGCTCGAACTGGTGGGGCGTTACCGCGAAGCCAAGAGCGCCCGCGGCCTCCTCGACTTCGGCGACCAGATCGCCCTCTCCGCCGAGCTCGCCTCCACCAGACCCGAGGTCGGCTCCCTCCTCCGGGACGAATTCCGGGTCGTCCTGCTCGACGAGTACCAGGACACGTCGGTTGCCCAGCGGCTCCTCCTCTCCGGACTCTTCGGCGGCGGCACCGGCCATGCCGTCACGGCCGTCGGCGACCCCTGCCAGGCGATCTACGGCTGGCGCGGCGCCTCCGTCGCCAACCTGGACGACTTCCCGTCCCACTTCCCGCACGCCGACGGCGCCCCCGCCGCCCGCTTCTCCCTCAGCGAGAACCGCCGCAGCGGTGGCCGTCTCCTCGACCTCGCCAACGGCCTGGCCGAGCCCCTGCGCGCGATGCACGAAGGGGTCGAGGCGCTGCGGCCCGCGCCCGGAGCGGAGCGCGACGGCAGCGTGCGCTGCGCCCTGCTCCCTACGCACGCGGAAGAGATCGAGTGGCTCGCCGACTCGATCTCCCACCTGGTGCGCACGGGCAAGGAGCCGGGCGAGATCGCCGTCCTGTGCCGTACGGCCGGGGACTTCCCGGAGATCCAGGGCGCCCTGGTGGCCCGCGATGTGCCCGTCGAGGTCGTCGGCCTGTCCGGACTGCTCCATCTCCCCGAGGTGGCCGACCTCGTCGCGATGTGCGAGGTCCTCCAGGACTCCGGCGCCAACGCCTCGCTCGTACGGCTCCTCACCGGACCCCGCTGGCGCATCGGCCCACGCGACCTGGCACTGCTGGGCCGCCGCGCCCGGCTGCTCGTCCACCGGGACACGGGCTCCGACACGGACGACCCCGACGCGCGGCTCGCCGCCGCGGTCGAGGGCACCGACCCCGCCGAGGTGATCTCGCTCGCCGACGCTCTCGACACCTTCCTGGAGTCGGCCGGCACCCCGGAGGACGGGCTGCCCTTCTCCGCCGCCGCCCGGGTCCGTTTCGCCCGTCTCGCCACCGAACTGCGCGAACTGCGCAGGTCCCTGGCCGACCCCCTGATGGACGTCCTGCACCGCGTCCTGTCCACCACCGGCCTCGAAGTGGAACTCTCCGCGTCACCGCACGCGCTGGCCGCCCGCCGCCGCGAGACGCTCAGCAATTTCCTCGACATAGCGGCCTCCTTCGCCGCGCTCGACGGCGAGGCCGGCCTGCTGGCCTTCCTGGGGTTCCTGCGTACGGCCGCGCAGTACGAGAAAGGCCTGGACAACGCCCTGCCGGGCGGCGAGAACACGGTGAAGGTGCTCACCGCACACAAGTCCAAGGGACTGGAGTGGGACGTGGTCGCCGTCCCCGGCCTGGTCACGGGCCAGTTCCCGAACGGCAAGGCGCGCGAGGCCTGGACGTCCCAGCCGAAGGTCCTGCCGCACGCGCTGCGCGGTGACGCACCGACGCTTCCGGAGATCACGGCCTGGGACGCGAAAGGGCTCAAGACCTTCAAAGCGGCGATGAAGGAACACCAGCACACCGAAGAGCTGCGCCTCGGCTATGTCACCTTCACGCGCCCCCGCTCCCTGCTGCTCGGTTCGGGCCACTGGTGGGGCCCGAGCCAGAAGCGCCCCCGTGGCCCGTCGGACTTTCTGCACGCCCTGTACGACCACTGCGCGGCCGGTCACGGCGAGATCGAGGCCTGGGCGGACGAACCGGAGGAAACGGAGGAGAACCCGTCCCTGCGGGCCCCGTCCACGCCCCATGCCTGGCCTCTTCCTTTGGACGCGCCGTCCCTGGCCCGTCGCAGGGAGGCCGCGGACACCGTTCTGGCCCACCTGGAAGAGCTGAGGGCGGGGGACGGCGGGGAGACGGTTCCGGACGCACAGGACGGCGTAAGAGCCCTGGACACCGTAGGAGCCCCGGACGCCACGGATACGGTCGCCGCGACCGACGCGGTGGTGGACGACGGGGTCGTCTGGGACGACCTGTTCGAGCCGGACGGTGATCTGGACCCCGGGGACGTTCCGGATGACTGGGACGACGGAGAGGACGGGGAGGACGGAGAGGACGGGGACGACGGGGAGGACGGGGACGACGGGGACGACGGGGACGACGAGTTCGGCGGGGTGACCGCGCGGACCGGGGGGAGCCTCCACGCGGCCGTCCCCGGCCCCCGGAAGCCGTCCCCGCCCCCGCCCCTGCTCCTGCCTCCGGCTCCGGCTCCGGCAGAGGAGGAAGAAGCACACCTCACCCCCGAGGAGACCCGCACTCTCGCCTCCTGGGACCGCGATCTCGACGCCCTCGCCGGTGAGCTGCGGCGGGCCCGTGCCACCGTCCGTGACGTATCCGTACCGCTGTCCCTCTCCGCCTCCCAGCTGCTGCGCCTCGCCGCCGATCCCGACGGCTTCGCCCAGGAGCTGGCGCGCCCCATGCCGCGTCCCCCGCAGCCCGCCGCCCGCCGAGGGACCCGGTTCCACGCCTGGGTCGAGTCGAGGTTCGAGGAACTGCCGCTGCCCATGCTCGGCCCCGACGAGCTGCCGGGAGGGTACGAGGACGAGCCGGAGATCGCGGACGAGCGCGACCTGGCCGCGCTCAAGGCGGCGTTCGAGCGCACCCCGTACGCCCGGCGCACGCCGTACCGTCTGGAGGCGCCGTTCCAC
Organism: Streptomyces sp. NPDC088400; assembly: GCF_044753355.1. Lineage (NCBI taxonomy): Bacteria > Bacillati > Actinomycetota > Actinomycetes > Kitasatosporales > Streptomycetaceae > Streptomyces > Streptomyces sp. NPDC088400. The sequence goes on from NZ_JBIVMZ010000001.1 coordinate 729,858, forward strand.
CTGACCCTCGCGGGCCGGATGATCCGGGGCCGTATCGACGCCGTCTACCGCCAGGTCCGCCGCGATCCGGCGACGGGCGAGGAGACGTACACGTACGAGATCGTCGACTGGAAGACCAACCGGTCACGTACCGCCGACCCCCTCCAGCTCGCCGTCTACCGCCTCGCCTGGGCCGAGCAGCACGGCCTCCCGACGACGGCGGTCACGGCCGCGTTCCTGTACGTACGCACGGGCGAGGTCGTCCGCCCCGGCCGCCTCCCCGGCCGCGCGGAGCTGGAACGTGTCCTCACCGGCGACGAGGCCGAGGACAGCGCGGAAGCGGAAGACAGGCCGGACGAGGGGGACGCCCCGGAAACGCCGGGCGGCACGCAGCCGGAAGGCAGCGCGGAGGCCGGGGACGGCACGGAAACGGAGGGCGGCACGGAGGCGCGGGCCGCCGGCGGCGTCGGCAACGACAGCGGGGACTCACCCACGGACGAGCGGTCCATGGAACCGGCAGACGAGACCACTCCCCGAGCCCGTTAGGCTCGATGTCATGAGCGACATCCCGGACAGCGTCGTCCGTACGTACATCCAGACCCACCGCGCCGCCTTCCTCGACGACCTCGCCGCCTGGCTGCGCATCCCTTCCGTATCCGCCCACCCTCACCACGACGCTGACGTGCGGCGCAGTGCCGACTGGCTCGCCGCCAAACTCAAGGAGACCGGCTTCCCGGTCACCGAGATCTGGGACACACCCGGCGCCCCCGCCGTCTTCGCCGAATGGCCCTCCGAGGACCCGGACGCCCCGACCGTACTGGTCTACGGGCACCACGACGTCCAGCCCGCCGCCCGCGAGGACGGCTGGCACACCGACCCCTTCGAACCGGTCGTACGGGACGGCCGGATGTACGCGCGAGGCGCCGCCGACGACAAGGGGCAGGTGTTCTTCCACACGCTCGGTGTACGGGCCCACCTGGCCGCCACCGGCCGTACCACCCCTGCCGTCCACCTCAAGCTCCTCGTCGAGGGCGAGGAGGAGTCGGGCTCCCCGCACTTCCGCGCCCTGGCCGAGGAGCACGTGGAGCGCCTGGCCGCGGACGTGGTGATCGTCTCGGACACCGGCATGTGGTCGCGGGACACCCCGACCGTCTGCACCGGCATGCGCGGGCTCGCGGACTGCGAGATCGAGCTGTACGGCCCCGACCAGGACATCCACTCCGGTTCCTTCGGCGGTGCCGTCCCGAACCCGGCCACGGTCGCCGCCCGCCTTGTCGCGGCCCTGCACGACGAGCACGAACGGGTCACGATCCCCGGCTTCTACGACGATGTCGCCGAACTCACCGACGCCGAGCGCGCCCTGATCGCCGAGCTGCCGTTCGACGAGGAGGAGTGGCTGCGTACGGCGAAGTCCCACGGCACCCTCGGCGAGGCCGGACACACCACCCTGGAGCGCGTCTGGGCCCGCCCGACGGCCGAGGTCAACGGCATCGGAGGCGGCTACCAGGGCCCCGGCGGAAAGACGGTCATTCCATCCTCCGCCCAGCTGAAGCTCTCGTTCCGCCTGGTCGCCGGGCAGGACCCGGAGCGTATCGAGCGGTCCGTACGGGACTGGGCCGAGGCCCGGATCCCGGCCGGAATCAGGGCCAAGATCAGCTTCGGCGGGGCCACCCGCCCCTGTCTGACCCCACTGGACCATCCCGCGCTCCAGTCGGTCGTACGGTCCATGGGCCGGGCCTTCGGCCAGAAGATCCGCTTCACCCGTGAGGGTGGTTCGGGACCGGCCGCCGATCTCCAGGACGTACTGGGTGCGCCGGTGCTCTTCCTGGGTATCTCCGTACCGTCCGACGGCTGGCACGCGCCGAACGAGAAGGTCGAACTGGACCTCCTCATGAAGGGTGTGGAAACCACCGCCTACCTCTGGGGTGATCTGGCCGCCGCCGCTCCACAGAGCAGACAGAGCGGCTCGCCAGAGCGCCCCTGAATACCCCGTTGAACACTCCGCTGAACAGAAACCCTTCACCCGGGGGAGTTGGAAAGTACCTGTGAGCACCCTCAGCAGTCACGCCACCGCACACCGACCCATCGGTCTCACCGCACACAGCGGTATCGACCGCGCGGCGCACCACCGTCTCGACGAGGCCTGGCTGGCGGCGGCCTGGAGTCACCCGACGACCAGGGTCTTCGTGGTGTCGGGCGGGCAGGTGCTGATCGACGACACCCCTGACGGCCGTACCGAACTGGTCATGACCCCGACCTTCGAGGCACCCGTCACCGAGACTCACCGCTACTTCCTCGGTACGGACGAGGGCGGCGTCCGCTATTTCGCCCTCCAGAAGGACACGCTCCCCGGCCGCATGGACCAGTCGGCGCGGCCCGCGGGCCTGCGCGAGGCCGGAGTGCTGCTCTCGGCGCGCGACGCGGGCCTGATGGTGCATGCCGTGGCGCTGGAGAACTGGCAGCGGCTGCACCGCTTCTGCTCCCGTTGCGGCGAGCGCACGGTGATCGCGGCGGCCGGCCATATCCGCCGCTGCCAGGCCTGTGGCGCCGAGCACTACCCCCGGACCGACCCCGCGGTGATCATGCTGGTCACCGACGAGGAGGACCGCGCGCTCCTGGGCCGCCAGGTGCACTGGCCCGAGGGCCGGTTCTCCACGCTCGCGGGCTTCGTGGAGCCGGGCGAGTCGATCGAGCAGTCGGTGGTCCGCGAGGTCTTCGAGGAAGCGGGTGTCACGGTCGGCGACGTCGAGTACATCGCCAGCCAGCCCTGGCCGTTCCCGTCGAGCCTGATGCTGGGCTTCATGGCCCGCGCCACGTCCTCGGAGATCACGGTGGACGGCGAGGAGATCGAGGAGGCGCGCTGGTTCTCCCGCGAGGATCTGCGTACCGCGATCGAGACGGGCGAGATCCTTCCCCCGGCGGGCATCTCCATCGCCGCACGCCTGGTGGAGCTCTGGTACGGCAAGCCCTTGCCGAAGCCGATCACCTGAGGCGTGCGTCGGCCCTCCTGAGCCTCTACGCCGGTGGCCCGGTGCCGGCCGATTCGATCCGTACGCCGGTCGCGTGACGTGAGACGTATGACAGAGCCCCCGCCGAGCTTTGCCGGGCGGGGGCTCGCGTCACTCGCGGCAGGTGCGGTCCGCGCCCTCAGGCGCCCACGCCGACCTTCTGCTTGACCTGGGCCAGCGAGGGATTCGTCAGCGTCGAGCCGTCCTCGAACAGCACGGTCGGCACCGTCTGGTTGCCGCCGTTCGCCTTTTCGACGAAGGCCGCCGACTCCGGGTCGTGCTCGATGTTGATCTCCGTGTACCCGATGCCCTCGCGGTCCATCTGGCCCTTCAGCCGACGGCAGTATCCGCACCACGTGGTGCTGTACATCGTCACAGTGCCCGGCATCTTCTCGCGCTCCTTTGTCTGACCGAATGCGTCGCCTGAAGCGTCGCCGCATTCTCTCGAACGTACGTGACCCGGTCACCATTCCCGCCGGGTCCCAGGCCCCGCCGGGCGGTGCCCGCGCCGAAGCACCGTATTCGTATGACCAATGAGGCTCCCCTGTGGACAACCACCGCAGCCGTCCCGGGGGACCTGGCAGCATGGCGGGGTGACAGCAGCAACGCACTCCCCACTGTTCTCGCGGGAATCCGAAGGCAGCCAGATCGTGGCTCCGCCGCGCGACGCCGACGCGGTGCTCGACGGGCTCGACCCCGAGCAGCGCGAGGTCGCGACGGCCCTGCACGGGCCGGTGTGCGTGCTGGCGGGAGCCGGCACGGGCAAGACCCGCGCCATCACCCACCGGATCGCCTACGGGGTGCGCGCCGGGATACTCCCACCCGCCGGAGTGCTCGCCGTCACCTTCACCAACCGCGCCGCGGGCGAGATGCGCGGGCGGCTGCGGCAGCTCGGCGCGGGGGGAGTTCAGGCGCGTACGTTCCACGCGGCGGCGCTCCGCCAGCTCCAGTTCTTCTGGCCCAAGGCGGTCGGCGGTGAGCTGCCGAGGCTGCTGGACCGCAAGGTCCAGCTGGTCGCCGAGGCCGCGGCCCGCTGCCGGATCCGGCTCGACCGCAATGAACTGCGGGACGTCACCAGCGAGATCGAGTGGTCGAAGGTCACCCAGACCGTGCCGGCCGACTATCCGGCCGCCGTCGCCAAGTCCCACCGCGACGCCCCGCGCGACCCGGCGGAGATCGGCCAGATCTACGGGATGTACGAGCAGCTGAAGCGCGAGCGCTCGGTGATCGACTTCGAGGACGTCCTGCTGCTCACGGTCGGCATCCTCCAGGACCGGCACGACATCGCCGACCAGATCCGCCGTCAGTACCAGCACTTCGTGGTGGACGAGTATCAGGACGTCAGCCCGCTCCAGCAGCGGCTGCTCGATCTCTGGCTGGGGGACAGGGAAAGCCTCTGCGTCGTCGGCGACGCCAGCCAGACCATCTACTCCTTCACCGGAGCCACCCCCGACCACCTGCTGAACTTCCGCGCCCGGCATCCCAACGCCACGGTGGTGAAGCTGATCCGTGACTACCGCTCCACCCCCCAGGTGGTCCATCTGGCCAACGGCCTGCTGAACCAGGCGAGCGGCCGGGCCGCCGAGCACCGCCTGGAGCTGATCTCGCAGCGCGATCCGGGCCCCGAGCCGGTCTGCATGGAGTACGGGGACGAGCCCACCGAGGCCGAGGGCACCGCTCGCCGGATCCGCGATCTGATCGCCGCGGGCGTTCCGGCCGGTGAGATCGCCGTCCTCTACCGCATCAACGCCCAGTCGGAGGTCTACGAACAGGCCCTCGCCGACGCGGGAGTCCCGTATCAGCTGCGCGGCGCCGAGCGGTTCTTCGAACGCCAGGAGGTACGGGAAGCGGGCGCCGCGCTGCGCGGAGCGGCCAGGTTCGGGGGCAACGACTCTCTGCTGGACGATGTCGTCGAACTGCCCTCGCAGGTGCGGGCGGTGCTCTCCACCAAGGGATGGACCACCGAACCCCCGACCGGATCGGGCGCGGTCCGGGACCGCTGGGAGTCTCTGGCCGCCCTGGTCCGTCTCGCCGAGGACTTCGTACGGGCCAAGCCGACGGCGACGCTGGCCGATCTGGTGGCGGAGCTGGACGAGCGCGCGGCCGCGCAGCACGCGCCCACCGTGCAGGGCGTCACGCTCGCCTCGCTCCACGCGGCGAAGGGCCTGGAGTGGGACGCGGTGTTCCTCGTCGGGCTCACCGAGGGCATGATGCCGATCACCTACGCCAAGACCGATGAGCAGGTCGAGGAGGAGCGCAGGCTGCTCTACGTGGGAGTCACCCGCGCGCGGCTGCACCTCTCCCTCTCCTGGGCGCTCTCCCGCTCGCCCGGCGGCCGGGCCTCCCGGCGTCCCACCCGCTTCCTGAACGGGCTGCGTCCCGGCTCCACGGCCCCCGGCGCCCGGAGCACGGCGACGGGCGCGGGGAGCTCCGTCGAGCGCGGCAGCACGATCCGGCGCAAGCAGCGGGGCCCGGCGCGCTGCCGGGTGTGCGGCAGGACGCTCACCGACGCCGGTGAGATGAAGCTCATGCGCTGCGAGGACTGCCCCTCCGACATGGATGAGGCGCTGTACGAGCGGCTGCGTGACTGGCGCGCCGAGCAGGCCCAGCAGCTGAGCCAGCCCACGTACTGCGTGTTCACCGACAAGACGCTGATGGCGATCGCGGAGGCCGTACCGGGCAGCGCGGGCGAGCTGGCCGGGATCTCCGGAGTCGGCCGCCGCAAGCTGGACCGGTTCGGAGCCGATGTGCTGGCCATCTGTGCTGGTGAGGAGCTTGCGGTAGACGACGAGGACAGCTGATGCAAACTCGTCGAAAAAATAGTTTGCGCCCGCCCCGGGAATCCCCATAGGTTCTTAACAACGGAAACAACGGCTTCTCCGAAGCCCGGTTTCCGTGCTCTACTTAGCACAAGCAGTACATGTCCATACACATGTGACTGGCCTTCGGGCCGGTCCTCGAGACGCCGAGAGGAGGCGATTCCAGTGATCAGCATCAACAGCAGCTTCGTCAGCACCGTCAAAATGACCGATCGCTCGGTCGTCTCCGCATGCATGCTCGGCTCCTCCGGTTCCGAACTGAATGCCAGTGGTCTGTCCGCCGCCCTCCCCGTGCGCCCCGTCATTCTGTCGGGTCTGTCTCTGTCGGGTCTGCCCGTCCGAGAGCGCGCTGTCCCGGAGTGCGACGAGCGACCGACCAAGGCACTGGAAGCGGGAGTAGCGGCGGCAGAGGCCAAGGCCTATGCCTTCGCGGCGACCGGTGCCGGAACCAAGACGCAGACGCAGCATCACACGATGTGGGCCTTCCGTGGGCTCGAACCCTGGAGCGATCCAGCCTGATCGAGAATCAGGCCGGCGCCTTCAGGGCCGCGGAACCCCACCCGGGATCCGCGGCCCTTCTGTTTGTCCCGAACGGGAGAGACGGAGCGAAGGGGCCTCGGGACATGAACACCCGGTACCAGCCGACACCCGGCCAACAGGCCGGACCGACCAGACGAGGAACGACACCCCGTGCAACTCGAAGCGCACGCCCCGTCCGTACCGCCTTCCGAAGCGATCGACCCGCCCAGTTCCACGGAGGACTCCACCTTGACCCCGCTGACCGCGCTCACCGCGCTCGACGACGCCATCGAGAACCTCGGCGTACCCGTTCCGTGCCGTGCCTACGACCCGGAGGTCTTCTTCGCCGAGTCCCCGGCCGACGTCGAGTACGCGAAGTCCCTCTGTCGTAGCTGCCCGTTGGTCGAGGCCTGCCTCGCCGGTGCCAAAGACCGCCGTGAGCCGTGGGGCGTCTGGGGCGGCGAACTCTTCGTCCAGGGTGTGGTCGTGGCCCGCAAGCGGCCGCGTGGCCGTCCGCGCAAGAACCCGGTCGCGGCATGAACGCGTCCGGAACCATCGACAGTCCCTTTACGCACGATCCCCAGAAGCAGGCTCCGATGACCTCTTCCACGAGCGAGCCGTCCGGCTCCGCCACCCCAGCCGTCACCACCACGGGCGCGAACGACACGCGTCAGAACAGGACCCGCGAGATGCAACTCATCCCAGAAGCCCTGGCTCGCGCGCATATGGATGAACGAATGCGCCAAGCCGAAACGGAACGCCGGGCCTCGCGCCTGGTCGCCGCCCGGCGGATGCAGCGCCGTGCCGAGCGCGTGTCGCTGCGTGCCCGCCGCGCGCTGGCCATGGCCGTCATGCAGTAGCAGGTGAGCAAGGAAGTCGGCCGAACGGTCGGCGAGTTCCACTCCGCGGGGGCCGGTCCGGAAGGACCGGCCCCCGCAGCGCGCTTCTCTGAGGCTGTGCCTGGGGCTGCGCCTGTGCCCCTGCCCGGCGCGCCTGTGCCCTTGCTCGGCGGCTCGCCGCGCCGGACCCCGTGCCGCGCTCTCCTCAAGCGTCCGGCTCGGCTCCCGTCTCGTCGTCGGGCTCATCTGCCGGCTCCTCCAGAAACCCGGGCAGCCAGGCCTCCAACTCGTCCCGGAGTCGTACCGTCGCACTCAGCTGGCAGAGCACACCGATCGTGCTCAGCGTGACGCGGTGTATCAGCAGATACGCCGGCGGCAGATTCAGCTGCCTGCCCAACTGGTGGGCGGGGGAGCGCGGATCGGCGATCCGGGCCGCCTGGTCACGCATCCAGCCGCGGGTGAAGGTGAACTCCTCGACCGCCGCAGGCTCGATGATCGGCAGCAGATAGTCCTGCACCGCGTCCGGGTCGAGATCGATGGAATCCTTGACGAATCCCTCGCCCCGCAGCCGGTCGTACACCGCCTCGGCGTTGCCCTCCAGCGTCATCCGCAGTGCCTCACCGATGGTGTCGGGCAGTCCACCACCCGGCAGTCGGTCCACCGTGCCGAAGTCCAGTACACCCAGCCGGAATTCGCCTTCCGGGCCGTTCTCCCCTTCGTCCAGGGGCGGCAGCAGCCGGAAGTTCCCCGGATGCGGATCCGCGTGCAGCAGACCGGTGCGCGCCGGACCCGAGAACAGGAACCGGGCCAGCAACTGCCCCGCCCGGTCCCGCTGCTCGGGCGTCCCGCCGGAGATCACCTCCGCCAGCGGCATGCCGTCCATCCACTCGGTCACCAGCACCTGCTCGCCCTGATGCACGACGTCCGGCACCATCACATCCGGATCGTCCGCGAACTCCACCGCGTGGGCCCGCTGTGCCTCGGCCTCCAGGCCGTAGTCCAGCTCCTCGGACACCCGGTCGCGCAACTCGGTGATCAGCGGCTTGATGTCCATCCCCGGGATCAGCGGCCCCAACAGCCTGGCGAACCGGCTCAGCTGCGTCAGATCGGACAGCAGCGCCTCGCCGGCTCCCGGATATTGCACCTTGACCGCGACCTCGCGCCCGTCGTGCCACACCCCTCGGTGCACCTGGCCGATCGAGGCGGCGGCCGCCGGCTTGTCCTCGAACTCCGAGAACAGCTCGCGCCACTCCTCGCCCAACCGCTCCGCCAGCACCGCGTGAACCGTGCGGGTCGGCATCGGCGGCGCCGCTTCCTGAAGCTTGGTGAGCGCTGCCCGGTAGGGCCCGGCGACCTCCTCCGGCAACGCGGATTCGAAGACGGACAGCGCCTGCCCGAACTTCATGGCGCCGCCCTTGAGCTCCCCGAGCACCTTGAAGAGCTGTTCGGCCGTGCGTTGTTGCAATTCCCGGGAGACGATCTCCGCGGATCTCCCGCCGATACGTTTGCCAAGGCCCCAGGTGGCCCGCCCCGCGAAGCCCAGTGGCAACGTGGCCAGCTTCGCGGTGCGGGTGACCGCCTTCCGGGGAAGATCAGACATTGTGCCCCTCCTTTAGGGTTCCTCGCGGAATGGGCGCCCGGCTCGCGATGCCGCGCCGGGCCGCACCTCGCACCAGACGCCCCGAGCCGATCGTCCGCCCCTGCAACGAGGACCTCTTCATCCCAGACAGCCATGCCGCGTACGGCGGTTACCCCGCCATTGTGTCGTGCGGCGCATCTCCTTCCGTGATGCGCTCCCCCTCTCTGCTTCCGGCCGCCCCGCACGGGCAGCCCGGATGGGGCTCGATCCGCTCCGAGCGCCAGTCCAGCAACGGCAATGACGCCTCCCATCGTGCACCCGTACTGGCGGGCAGCTCCCCGTCCAGGAACGACAGAGCATGGGCCGCCGCCAGCCCGGCCACCGTGGTGGCCAGCCCCAGATCGCACGCCGGTACGGACGATGTCCCGCGCCCGGAAAGCCACTGCGCCAGCATGCGTGGCCAGGTCGGATCCCGGTCCGCCCGCGCTCGCGCGATACAACCCGCACAGGCCGTGCCACCGGGCAGCACCAGAGGTCCGACCAGCCCCGTGGCCTCGATCACTCCCGTATAGAGATGAGGAGTGCCCGTGACGACCCAGGGCTGGGCCGCGGCCGGATCGGGTACATAGGCGGCGAGTCCGTCGCGGGGAGCGAGGATCACCAGGGAGAGGCCCGGCTCACCGTCGCCGCGCGACCCGGTGTCCTCCGCCCTCGGCCCACGCCCCGGGGCGGACCGCCGGACCAGCTGTCGGGCCGCCGCGTCCCGCCGCTCGCCGACGGACTCCGCGGGCAGCCCGGCGGGTGTCACGTCCCAGGCCTGCGCGCACCCGCCGTCCAGCACATCGACCTGCCCCACCCCGGACGCCGAGAGCACCGCGGCGACGGCCGACCCGACCCGGCCGGCACCCCGGACCTGGACCCGCATCTCCCGTCGCGCCGCCAGTCGCCTCATCCCCGCCCCCGGCTCCCGGTGAATGACGGAGAGCGAGGCGAGATCGGGCCGCAACCGGTCGACATCCTTCGTCCGTTTCCTGAATGCCTCGGCCGCCCGGCCGCCCGCGCCCGGTGCGTCGATCAGCCCCGCCGCGGCCAACCGCGCCACCAGCGAGTCGGCCAGGCCGTCCGGCAACCCCATCGCGCGGGCCTCCTCCCGCAGCAGAGGCAGCCCCCGCGTCCCGTCGAGCAACTCCATGAAACTGCCCGTGGCCGTATCGACCGGGCCGACCCGGACCGCGTGCGCGGGGGTCACCCCGAACTGCACCGTCTGCCGCTCCCGCCAGGCGCGCCGCAGTGCCGGCTTCATCATCGGACGCATATCGCCCTCCCCCGTTTTCTCGCTCGCCGATCTCCGTGATCTCCGTGATCTTCGCGATCTCCGCGATCCCGAGTTCTCAGAATGCAGGGAAGTGGCAGATGGTGTGGAAAGTTATCCACAGCTGCGGGTATTAGTCGTTCAAATGGTGCATGCCGGAGAGTGGATCAAGATCGAACCATCCCGGAGGCGGGACTTCCCCCACACGCAGCGGGTAACGTCGGGGCGTGTCCGCCGATCCTTCTCCTCGCCTGGCAGGGGAGACCTCATCGCGCAGCGCCGAAGGTGAATCGAGTGGCGTGACAGACCGTCCGCCCCGCGCCTCGGCGACGAGCGCTGTCGAGGTTCGCCGCAGCGCCCGCCGCAGCAGAACGGTCTCGGCCTACCGCGAGGGCGACCGGACCATCGTGCTCATCCCCGCCCGGATGTCGGAGGCGGAGGAACAGCGCTGGGTGTCGGTGATGCTCGACAAACTCGCCGCGCAGGAGTCCAAGCGCCTCCTCGGCGACAGCGACCTGACCGAGCGGGCCGAGCGTCTCTCCGCCCAGTATTTCGGAGGCAGGCCCCGGCCCGCCTCCGTCCGGTGGGTGACCAACCAGAACACCCGCTGGGGCTCCTGCACCCCGGCGGAGGGCAGCATCAGGCTCTCGCACCGGCTCCAGGGTATGCCGGAGTACGTCGTCGACTACGTACTCGTCCACGAGCTGGCCCATCTGCTGGTGCCGGGCCACGGTCCGCGGTTCTGGCGGCTGCTGGAGGCGTATCCCCGTACCGAGCGGGCCCGTGGTTATCTCGAAGGCGTCGTCGCCGCCGACCGCTTGCCGCAGTTGCCGGCCGTGGGCGAAGAGTGACGATTCGCTGATCCTGTACCGAGTGTGTACCGGCTTGGTCCGATGTCCGACCCAGCCGTTAGCCTGGCGCGACGTATTCACCATCGGGATGGGGGACGGTCGTTACGTATGGCCAGGGAATTCCAGCGCGGCCACAAGGCCAAGATCAGTGATCTCACGCCAGGGACGGATCTGTACGTAGGCGTGCAGATCGCGGCTCCCGGGCTGACCTTCGACATCAGCTGTTTCGGCCTCGACGCCAATGAGCAGCTCTCGGACGACCGCTATTTCATCTTCTTCAATCAGCCGAAGTCGCCTGAGGAATCGGTCCAGTTGCTGGGAGCCCAGGCGGGGGACACCGAGTCCTTCAGGGTGACCCTGGACCGTATACCGGCGAATATCCACAAACTCTCGTTCACCGCCACCATCGACGGTGCCGGTCAGATGTCCCAGGTCGGCCCCGGATACATCCGTATCGTCGCGGGCGGCGAGGAAGTCGTCAGATACGCCTTCACCGGCTCGGAGTTCACCACCGAGCGTGCCGTGATGCTCGGCGACTTCTACCTGAAGGACGTATGGCGGTTCGCCGCTGTCGGTCAGGGCTTCGACGGTGGACTCGACGCGCTGCTCAGGAACTTCGGCGGCGAGGTCGCCGAGGAGGAGCCGGCCCCGCCGCAGCCGCAGGTCGGGGGCCAGGTCCCGGCCTTCGCCCCGCCCACGCAGACCGCCGCTCCCGCACCGGCCTTCGGTGCACCGGCGCCCCCACAGGTACCTCAAGCTCCACAGGCGCCGCAGGTGTCACAAGCACCTCAGGCACCACAAGCACCTCAGGCTCCGCAGCCGGTGCATGCCGCGCCGACTATCGAGGCGCCGATGGCCCCGCCGGGCGGTGCCACTCCGCCGCCGCCACCACCGTCCCCGTACGGGCAGCCGCCCCAGCCGCCCCAGTTCGGCCAGGCTCCCGGCCAGTTCCCGGGCCAGGTTCCCGGACAGTCCACGCCGCCCGCCGCGCCGTTCCCGTACGGTCAGCCCGTCCCGGCTCCGTACGGACAGCAGCCGCCCGGTCCGCCCCAGGGCGCCACGCACGGCGTGCCGCAAGGTGTTCCCCAGGGCGGCGGCGGTCTCCAGGCAGCCCTTCAGCCGTACAAGGAACTGCCCACGGGCCAGCGCTGGACCGCGCAGAACGGCCAGTTGGTGCGGGTGGACCTCGGTGCGGATGGCACACCCGTCCTCGCCCGCCAGGGCAGCATGGTGATGTACCAGGGCAAGGTCGACTTCGGCTACAAGGGAGCCGGTTTCGCCGGCCGTGTCGTCGGTAATGCCACCGGCCAGGAGATGCAGCTGATGCGCTGCACCGGCCGTGGCCAGGTGTTCCTCGCCGAGGAAGGGGCACATCTGCATCCCGTCGAACTCCAGGGTGACGGCATCTGCGTCTCCGCCGAGAACGTCCTCGCCTTCGACGAGACTCTCCAGTACGAGGTCCGCCGTATCGAGGGCCACGGCATCCCCGGCGGCGCCCTGTTCACCATGCAGTTCCACGGCACGGGAACCGTCGTCGTCAAGACACACGGCACTCCGGTGGTCCTGCCCGTCACGCCCACGACCTTCGCCGACTGCAATGCCGTCGTCGCCTGGTCGGCCGCGTCCCAGGTGATCATCTCCAGCCAGGTCAGCCTGCGCCGTAACGCGTATCCCGGCCACAGCGGAGAGACCGTGAACCTCCAGTTCCGGGGAGCCCCCGGGAACTTCATCGTCGTCCAGCCGTACGAGGTCTGAGGGAGCCCGGACAATGAACCAGCAGCTCGCGGGCTTCGCCCCCACCCCCGTCACGGCCCGGATGGAGAACCACGGCCGCTCGATGCTCAAGGTCGCCATGGCCTCCGGCCAGGACCTGTTCGCACGCACCGGCTCGATGGTCTCCTACGAGGGCTTCATCCAGTACGAACCGAATCCGCCCGCCCTGCGCCAGGTCGCCTCCCAATGGGCGACCGGTGAGGGCATGCCTCTCATGAAGTGCGCCGGTGACGGACTGCTCTACCTCGCCGACTACGGCGCGGATGTGGTCGTCATCAACCTCAACGACGACGCGATCTCCGTCAACGGCACCAACCTGCTGGCCTTCGACGCGCACCTCCAGATGGGCGTCGAGCGTGTGAAGGGCCTGGCCAAGTTCACCGGTCAGGGGCTGTGGAACGTACAGATCGCAGGGACGGGCTGGGTCGCCCTGACCTCGCGCGGTACACCGATCGTGGTCGACTGCGGACGCGGCGAGGACGAGACCTACGTCGACCCCGACGCGCTCGTCGCCTGGTCACCGTCGCTCAAGGTGAAGGGCAAGCGCAGCTTCAAGGCCTCCGCGCTGATCGGGCGGGGCAGCGGTGAGGCGTATCAGATGGCCTTCTCGGGCCAGGGCATCGTCGTCGTACAGCCCAGCGAGGACAGCACCGACCGCCTGCGGGTCCGGGGCTGAGGGGGAGCGGGAACACATCATGCAGAGTCCACTTTTCGCCCATACGGAACAGCAGTCCCAGGACCGGTACGTTGTCCAGAACCCGCAGCTGCTGCGGGTCTCGCTCACCGGCCACGACGATCTCCTCGCCCGCAAGGGCGCGATGGTCGCCTACCAGGGGCTGATCGACTTCGACGGTGAGTACCGGTCGAACAACCAGCGGCGCGCCCGCGCGAACACCGGCGAGGGGCTGGACCTCATGCGCTGCCACGGGCAGGGCACGGTCTATCTCGCCAATCTCGCCCAGTACATCCATGTCATCGAGGTCGACCACGACGGTATGACGGTGGACAGCGCGTATGTCCTCGCGCTCGACTCCACGCTGCACACCGACGTCATCGCGGTCGACAGCCAGTACGGCATCTCCGGCTCCGGCAAGTACCAGCTGAACATCTCCGGCCGGGGCAAGGTCGCGCTGATGACCTCGGGCCAGCCGCTGATGATGCAGGTCACGCCGGACAAGTACGTCAACGCCGACTCCGACGCCGTCGTCGCGTGGTCCTCCGCGCTGCGGGTGCAGATGCAGGCGCAGACACACTCCTCGGGGGTGCGGCGCCGGCGCGGCAACACCGGCGAGGGCTGGGAACTCAGCTTCCTCGGGCAGGGTTTCGCGCTCGTACAGCCCAGCGAGGTCATGCCGCCGCAGAACGCGGAGATCGGGCAGGGGCTGGCCGCGCAGTTCGGCGCCGGTCAGCACGGAGCCCACGGCCAGAACCAGGGCAACGCCTGGAGCAGGTGACCCCGAGCTGAAGGGGCGCTCTCCACGGAGGGCGCCCCTGCTCGGCTGGTCTTCGCAACACGCCCTAGGGTCTTTCGTTTGGATCAGGCCGGATCAGGGAGCGGGGTCTGGTGCCGTGGATCGCAAGGCGGAGGAGTGAGGCGACGCGGAGCGTCGTGGAGTGACGACAACGCGGCGAGGCGCGGTGCCAGGGCACGCGAGCCCGGCAAGATCCAAACGAGAGGCCCTAGCTGCCCAGCGCGGCGCGCGTACGCCGCACCAGGCTCGCGACCGAGCTGTCGGCCACCTCCGCGGCCTCGTCGTAGGAGAACCAGCGCAGGTCCAGCGACTCCTCGCTGATCTCCTCGACCGCTTCGGTCGGCGCCAGCGCCGCGTACTGGACATCGAGATGCCAGTGGCAGGGCGCCGGAATGGCGTGACGGTCCAGTTGGACGGGACCGACGGGTAGCAGCGTCAGCCCCGGGATGCCGGACTCCTCCGTGGCCTCCCGCAGCGCCGCGCGCTCCAGTGACGGGTCACCGGGCTCGCAGTGGCCGCCCATCTGGAGCCACATGCCGAGCTTCTTGTGGAGGGTCAGCAGGACGCGGCCCCGCTCCGGATCGATCACCAGCGCGCTCGCCGTCAGATGCCCGGCCTCGCAGGCCTTCCACATTCCGTCCGGGTGGGCCGCCAGATGGTCCAGGTAGAGCCCGCGCAGCTCCGGCTGGTCCTCGTACCTCTTCAGTACGAGGACGGCGTCGTCGTGCAGGCTCACTTGTCGGTGTCGTCCTTGTCGTCCTTGCCGGTGTCCTGGCCACCGGTGTCGTCCTTCCGGAGATTCGGCTTGCTGCCGTCCGCCGCCTCGCCGAGCATCTTGTCCAGCTCGGAGAAGTCCGGCTGCTCGTGGTGGACGAAGCCGTCCGGGTCATCGAGGTCGGAAGCCGTCGGCAGCATGTCCGGGTGCTCCCACAGACCGTCGCGCCCGTCGACACCCCGCGCGTCCGTGAGCGAGGCCCACAGCCGGGATGCGTCCCGCAGCCGGCGTGGCCGCAGCTGGAGCCCGATGAGCGTGGCGAAGGTCTGCTCGGCGGGGCCGCCGGACGCCCGGCGCCTGCGCAGCGTCTCGCGCAACGCGTCCGCCCCCGTGAGCCTGCTCTTCGCGGCTTCGTGCACCACCGCGTCCACCCAGCCCTCGACCAGCGCGAGTGCCGTTTCGAGACGGGCCAGCGCGGTCTTCTGCTCGGGCGTGTCCTCCGGCTGGAACATGCCCTGCTGGAGCGCGTCCTGAAGCTCCTCGGGGTGTGTGGGGTCGAACTGGCCGACCACGTCCTCCAGCTTGCTGGTGTCGACCTTGATGCCGCGGGCGTAGCCCTCGACCGCCCCGAACATGTGCGACCGCAGCCACGGCACATGGGCGAAGAGCCGCTGATGAGCGGCCTCGCGCAGGGCCAGATAGAGCCGGATCTCGTCCTTGGGCACCCCGAGGTCCTTGCTGAACGCCTCGACGTTCAGCGGCAGCAGCGCGGCCTTGCCGGCCGGGCCCAGCGGCAGCCCGATGTCCGTCGAGCCGACCACCTCGCCCGCCAGCACCCCCACGGCCTGCCCGATCTGCTGGCCGAACATGGCGCCGCCCATGGAGCGCATCATGCCGATCAGCGGACCCGCTACGGACTGCATCTCTTCGGGCAGCACTTCGCTCATGGCCGTACCGACCCGCTCCGCGACCGGGTCGACGAGCTGCTGCCACGCCGGCAGTGTCGCCTCGACCCACTCGGCGCGGCTCCACGCCACCGCCGTGTTCGCGCCGGAAGGCAGTGAGGTCACGCCGTCCAGCCAGAGATCGGCCAGCCGGATCGCCTCGTCGACCGAGGCACGCTCGGCGGGCCCGACGCTCGCGTCCTTCGTGCCGTCGGGCGTGCCCTGCGAGACGGTCTGCCGGGCGATCTGCTTGGCCATGTCCCAGTTCACGGGACCGCCCTCGTAGCTGAGCATCTGCCCGAGCTGCTGGAAGGCGGCGCCCAGATCGTTGGGGTTCAGCGAGCCGAACATCGCGGCGAACGGATTGTCCGCACCGCCCGCGCCGCCCGGCAGCCCGAATCCTGCGAAGGGATTGCCGGGACCGCCTTGGCCACCGGCACCCTGACCACCTCCGGCAGGGTCCTTCTTCTTGCCGTCGCCGTCCTCCGGCTCCTCCGGCGGAAGGCCGAATCCGAATGGGGTGTCACTCACGGGGTTCCTCGGCTCGTAGGGCCGCCGGCTTCCTGCCGGCGGCTGCTGCCCGACTACACCACCCAGCCTAAGCGGCGGCGGGCGGCCGGGGTGGCGTCGCGGGCCGCCGGTCTGGCGAGCCCGTCCGGCCGGACTCCGCGCCGCCTTCGGTCCGCGCCCTCTCCCGCCTCCGCCGGTCGGCTACGGCTCCGACACCCGGGCGGCTTCCGGGCTCGGTGCTCCGTCGGACGATGGCCTGCGGCAGGATGGACGTCACCTGGTACGTACGCGTCATTCACGTACGTATTGAAGACAACCGCTGGAGACGCCCGGTGAGTTCCCGAGATCCGAAGGTTCGCGCAGCGCGAAACCGCTCAACCACGACCCCGTCCCGCGGCCCCGTCGTCGCGGTCACCGGCGCCGCTTCCGGCGTCGGTGACCTGCTCACCCGGCGCCTGGCGGCGTCCGAGGAGATCAAGCAGGTCATCGCCATCGACGAGCGCCGAGGGGAGGTCTCCGAGGCGCAGTGGCACATCCTCGACGTCCGTGACCCGGCCATCGCGGAGAAGCTGCGCGGCGCCGATGTCGTGGTCCATCTCGCGCTCGATCTCGACCTGGAGAGCGACGCCGCCGCCCGTACCGCCTACAACGTGCGCGGCACCCAGACCGTGCTCACGGCGGCAGCCGCCGCTGGGGTCCACCGCGTCGTGCTGTGCACGTCGGCCATGGTCTACGGCGCGTTGCCCGACAACGACATCCCTCTTTCCGAGGACGCCGAGCTGCGGGCGACCGCCGAGGCCACCGGCGTCGGCGATCTGCTGGAGATCGAGCGCCTCGGCCGCCGGGCGCCCCGCGCCCACCCCGGCCTCAATGTGACGGTCGTACGGCCCGCCGTCCTGGTCGGCGGTACGGACACGGCCCTCACCCGCTACTTCGAGTCGCCCCGGCTGCTCGTCGTCGCGGGATCCCGCCCCACCTGGCAGTTCTGCCATGTCGAGGACCTGGTCAGCGCGCTGGAGTACGCCGCGCTCGAAAAGGCCGACGGAGAGTTCGTGGTCGGCTGCGACGGCTGGCTGGAGCAGGAGGAGGTCGAGGAGCTGAGCGGAATCCGCCGGATGGAACTGCCCTCCGCGGTCGCTCTGGGGGCCGCGGCCCGGCTGCACCGGATCGGTCTGACTCCCTCGCCGGCCGGGGATCTCGCGTACACCATGCATCCCTGGGTGGTGAGCGTCAGCAGGCTGCACGACGCCGGCTGGCGGCCCCGGTGGACGAACGAGGAGGTGCTCGCGGCGCTGCTGGAGGAGGTGGAGGGCCGCCACACGGTCGCGGGCCGCCGCCTCGGCCGTAAGGACGCCACCGCGGCGGGCGCGGCGGGCGCGACCGTGGCACTGCTCGGTACGGCGGCGCTGGTGCGGCGGGCGCGTAAGGCGCGGCGTCGTCTGTAGGAGGCGCAGGGTCCCGAGTCGGTACGCCCCCCAGAGGGGGCGAGCGCCGTTCTGTGATGTCGGTGCCGTACGGCACGATGGGCGGTATGGCGAGCACGTATTCCCACCCGGGCGAGCAGTCGGCACAGGATCCGATCCGGCTGCTGGCGATCCGCGACACCCCGATCACCGTCGACGAGGTCTTCCGCGCGGTCGGGGACGACGCCGCGGGTGGCACGGCTCTCTTCGTCGGCACGGTGCGTAACCACGACGGGGGCGCTGACGTCGAGGCACTCGGCTACTCGTGCCACCCGTCGGCGGAGGCCGAGCTGCGGCGGGTCGCGGAGAAGGTGGTCGCCGGACATCCGGTGCGGGCGCTGGCCGCCGTCCACCGTGTGGGTGATCTGGCGGTCGGTGATCTGGCGGTCGTCGTCGCGGTCTCCTGCCCGCACCGGGCGGAGGCGTTCGAGGCCTGCCGGAAACTGATCGACGACCTCAAGCACGAGGTCCCGATCTGGAAACATCAGAAGTTCTCCGACGGGACAGAAGAGTGGGTGGGGGCGTAGAGCCCTCCGGAGCTGTGGGTGGGGGCGCAGTGCCTTTGCGAAGATCTGGCTGAAACCCGGTCAGTACCCATACGGCCCGATTTGCGTAACCGCCCCCCTGCCAGCAGCGTTGGTTCAGCAGATGGTTAATCTGCTGATCGGTCAGTTGCAGGCGCTCATTGAGGTCCGGAGGTCGGTATGGCCGCACTTGCTTGGCTGCTGATTCCGCTTTTCGCCGCGATTGGCGCGGCGATATGGGGAAGTTGGGCCGCGCGAGACCGCACGACCGGTGACATAGCCGAACTCAACGGCTATGCCCGGTTCCGTGACGCGATGGAGAAAGAACATTCCGGTTCGGACGTCGCCTGAGGCGGCGGCGGACCGTTCGCAGCCGCACGGCTGATCGAACAGGTCCTGTCCGGCCGGTCTTCGCCTGCTGATCCACGAAGATCAGCAGGCTGATCGACGAAGATCGAGGGACAGGACCTGCCGGCCTCGGACGGACCGGCCCCAGGGGTGGACTGACAGACCCTTCCCGTACTGTCGTTCCATGCCACGCCGCACCGCGACGATGCTCGCTTCCACCCTCGTCCTCATCGCGCTGCTCTGCGCGGGCGTGCTCATCAAAGTTCCGTATTCCGAGATGAGCCCCGGTCCGACGGTGAACACGCTCGGTGACGCAGGTGGCGAGCCGGTGCTGCGGATCTCCGGTCGCAAGACCTATGCGACGTCCGGCAACCTCAATATGACCACGGTCAGGGTCACCGGCGCGGACTACAACATGAATATCGTGGAAGCTGTCTACGGCTGGCTCGCTCACGACAACATCGTCGTACCGCACGACACGTTGTATCCGGACGGCAAGACGGAAGAGCAGTCCACACAGGAGAACGCCGAGGAGTTCAGCCAGTCCCAGGAGAGCGCCAAGGTCGCCGCCCTGAAGGAGCTCGGCATTCCGGTGTCCTCGCGCACCATCGTGTCCTCCGTGCTCAAGGACAGCCCCGCCGAGGGCACGCTGCACGCCGGAGACGTGATCGAGGCCGTGGACGGATCGCCGGTCAAGGCACCGGAGGACGTCGCGAAGCTCGTCACCAAGCACAAGCCCGGCCAGGACGTCGTCTTCACCATCATCCCCGCCAAGGAAGCGAAGGCGGCGGAGAAGGCGGGCAGGAAGCCCGAGGGCGCCGAGAAGACGACGATCACCACGGGGAAGTCCGACAAGGGCGACCGGGCGATCGTCGGCATCCAGGCGGGGACCGACCACACCTTCCCGTTCACCGTGGACATCAAGCTGGCCGACGTGGGCGGTCCGAGCGCCGGGCTGATGTTCTCTCTCGGCATTGTCGACAAGCTGACACCCGGTCCGCTGACGGGCGGCAAGTTCGTCGCCGGTACGGGCACCATCGACGACGCGGGCAAGGTCGGCCCGATCGGTGGCATCCAGATGAAGCTGGTGGGCGCGCGCCAGGCGGGCGCCAGGTACTTCCTCACGCCGGACGACAACTGCGCCACGGCGGCCTCGGACGTCCCCGACGGCCTCACCCTGATCAGGGTGAAGACCATCGACGACGCCAAGAAGTCGCTGGACAAGATCCGTGCGGGGAAGACGACCGGCCTGCCGAGCTGTTCGGCAAGCTGACCGGCCGCAGACCGGACCCTCCGGGCGGAGGGCCGGTCGCTACGCCTTCACGACCCTTACGCCTCGAAGGTCGCCGAGAGGGCCTCGGCCAGCCCCGGGACCAGACCGGAGCCCGTGAGGACCTCGTTGGGCGAGTCCTTCTCGCGCAGCCGCAGCGCCGACTCCCGGGCGCCGTCACGCAGCACGGCCACCGTCATCCGCACTTCCTGACGTTCCGGGTGGGCCGCGACCCACTCGGCCAGCCCGGACTCGTCGAGACCGTCCGGTACGGACGCCTCCGCGGACGGCGGCAGCATCAGCCGCTCCACCGTCATCGCGCAGCCCGCCACCGCCCCGGGCCACGCGATGGTGCCGAGGAACTCGTCCAGCGGGGTGCCGGACGGGATCTCGTCCTGTTCGACAGGGGTCAACGGAGCGACGGACCCGCCGTCGTCGAGGCCCAGCTGGGCCGCCAGCTCCGGCTCGTCGGTGCGCAGCCGTGTGGTGTCGACCAGCGCGAAGAGCCGGGCCGGCTGGTCCCAGCCGAGCCCCGACGCGTACTCGTCGATTTCGAGCACCGCGCGGGTCAGCGGGCTCGCGGCCATGGGTGTGCCTGAGGGAGAAACATTGGACATGCTCAATATCCTGCCTCCTTCGGACCCCGGTGCGGGAACTAGGTAAAGCCTCAGTAAGTTGCATGAGTGGGCCCTACGATCGCGGGGCCCGCTTTTTACACGCAGAATCACACGACCGCGAACTTCGAGGTGCGCACGTTGGCTTTCCAGATGCCGGACCGCGGCGGAGGCCCGACCGGGCCACGGATCAGAGTGGGCCGGCCGTCCCGCCGGGTCCGGACCCTGCTCATGACGTTGGGTGTGCTGGCCGTACTGGCCATGCTGTTCGTCATGTTCGCCGGGTTCTGGACCGACTGGCTCTGGTACCGCTCGGTGAAGTACTCATCGGTTTTCACCACCACTCTCTGGACCAAGGTCGGGCTGTTCGCGGTCTTCGGACTGCTGATGTCCCTCGCCGTCGGTCTGAACATCTGGCTCGCGCACCGGCTCCGGCCGCCGCTGAGCGCGATGTCGATGGAGCAGCAGAACCTCGACCGGTACCGGATGGGGATCGCCCCCTTCAAGAAGTGGGTGCTCCTGGCGATCACCGCCCTGGTCGGGCTGATCGCCGGCGCCTCGGCCGCCGGCCAGTGGCGCACCTGGCTGATGTGGATGAACGGGGTGCCCTTCGGCCAGAAGGACCCCCAGTTCAAGATGGACGTGGCCTTCTACGCGTTCGATCTGCCCTGGTACCGGTTCCTGCTGGCGTTCGGTTTCGCGACGGTCGTGCTGTCGCTGATCGCCACCGCGCTGACCCACTATCTGTACGGGGGGCTGCGCGTCACGAGTCCGGGCGCGCGCGCGACGGGCGCGGCCACCGGCCATCTCTCGGTGCTGTTCGGTGTCTTCGTCTCGCTGAAGGCCGTGGCGTACTGGCTCGACCGGTATGGACTGGCCGTGAAGTCCAGCGACTTCAAGGCGGCGGGCAACTGGACCGGACTGCGGTACGTGGACGCCAACGCCTATCTCCCGGCGAAGACGATCCTGTTCTGCATCGCCGTCATCTGCGCCCTGCTGTTCTTCGCGACGCTCTGGCGCCGCACCTGGCAGCTGCCGGTGATCGGCTTCGGCCTGATGGTGCTCTCGGCGATCCTGATCGGCGGGCTCTACCCGGCGATCGTGCAGAAGTTCCAGGTCCAGCCGAACGAGCAGGCCAAGGAATCGCCGTACATCAAGAAGAACATCGATGCCACGCGCGCCTCGTACGGCATCGACGGCGCCAGTGTGCAGGACTACGGCGGCAAGGGTGACCCGGACCGGAAGCCCGAGCAGCGCAAGGCGGCGGATTCCGCCGCCAGTTACCGCCTGGTCGACCCGAACGTGGTCTCGCCCGCGTTCCAGCAGCTTCAGCAGGAGCGGAAGTACTACCAGTTCCCCTCCACGCTGGACGTCGACCGGTACAAGGGCCCCGACGGCAAGCCGCAGGACACGGTCGTCGGTCTGCGCGAGCTGAACATCACGGGTATCCCGAAGCGCAACTGGATCAACGATCACTTCACGTACACCCACGGCTACGGCATGATCGCGGCCAAGGGCTCGAACACGGTGACGGACGAGAACGAGGGCACCATCGGCGCCCCCGACTTCACCGAGTCCGGTCTGCCGACGACCGGGCAGCTGCCGACGTACCAGCAGCGGATCTACTACGGCGAGAAGACCGAGCAGTACTCGATCGTGGGCGGCCCCCAGAAGGAGCTCGACTACGAGAAGAACGGCGAGCGGACGACGAGCTATCAGGGCAAGAGCGGCGTCAACCTCTCGAACCCGCTGAACCGCGCGGCGTACGCCGTGGCCTTCAGCGAGCCCCAGATGCTCTACTCCGGTGCCATCGGCGACGGTTCGCGGATTGTCTACAACCGCACGCCCAAGGAGCGCGTCGAGGCGGTCGCGCCCTGGCTGACCATCGACGGCGACGCCTATCCCGCCGTGGTCGACGGCCGTATCAAGTGGATCGTCGACGCGTACACCACGACGAACGGCTATCCGTACGCGTCCCGTACGACGCTCGGTGACACCACGGCCGACTCGCTGACCGACAACCAGCGCGCGGTCGTGGCGCAGCAGAACCAGGTCAACTACATCCGGAATTCGGTGAAGGCCACCGTCGACGCCTACGACGGCTCGGTCAGCCTGTACCAGTGGGACGAGAAGGACCCGGTCCTCAAGACCTGGATGAAGGCCTTCCCCGGCACGGTGAAGCCGAAGAGCGACATCAAGTCCGAGCTGATGGACCACCTGCGGTACCCGCAGGACATGTTCAAGGTGCAGCGCGAGCTTCTCACCCGCTACCACGTCACGAACCCCGCGCAGTTCTACAGCGGCAGTGACGCGTGGCAGGTGCCGGACGACCCGACCAACAAGGACAGCAATTCGGTCCCGCCGTACTACCTGAGCCTCAAGATGCCGGGCCAGGATGATCAGAAGTTCTCGCTGACGACGACCTTCACGCCCAACGGGCGCCCCAACCTGGGCGCGTTCATGGCCGTGGACGCCGATGCCACCAGCAAGGACTACGGCAAGATCAGAGTCCTGAGAGTCACGTCGACCGTGCAAGGGCCCCAGCAGGTACAGAGTGAGCTGAACGGTGTGCCCGAAGTCGCCGAGTTCGTCAGGAACCTGAGAGGCACGGACTCGGACATCGAGTACGGCAACCTGCTGACGGTGCCGCTCGACCAGGGCTTCCTGTACATCGAGCCGGTGTACGCGCGCGGTGGCAGCGCCAACTACCCACTGCTGAAGAAGGTGGCCGTCTCCTACGGAGGCAAGCCCGTCTTCAAGGACAGCCTGCCCGAGGCGCTGAACGCGGTGTTCGGGGCGGAGGGTTCCGACTCGTCGACGACACCACCGGGTGACACCACGAAGCCACCCGCCACCGGTGACCGGGCCCAGGCGCTCCAACAGGCCATCTCGGACGCCCAGAAGGCGTACGAGGCGGGCGAGACGGCGCTGGGGAAGCAGGACTGGACCGCGTACGGCAAGGCCCAGAAGGACCTCCAGGACGCTCTGGAACGGGCTGCCGCGGCGGACTCCGCGTCCTCCGGCGGGGACAAATCCGGCGACAAGGCCGGCGACAAGGCAGGGGACAAGGCCGGCGACAACAGCAGCTGAGCAGGCATCACTCCGCGCCGTGGTACGGTTGAAACACAACGGCGCGGGGTGGAGCAGCTCGGTAGCTCGCTGGGCTCATAACCCAGAGGTCGCAGGTTCAAATCCTGTCCCCGCTACTGAAGTTGGAGGCCCGGATCTCGAAAGAGATCCGGGCCTTTGACGTGTGTCGGTGCCAAGTGCGTTTCAGGTCGTGAGAGTTGCCCCTGAGCGTGTTTGACTTGTCTCTCTGTGGGCATGTCGACAAAACGCTGAAGTGATGTCGCGGGGGCGCGGTATACCAGCTGTACGTGGGTAGCAGGTGGTGCGACGATGGAAAATATGGGGGATAGGGCAACTCTGTTGGAGACAGGGCGGTATGTGCAGCGGTACGCAGACGACACTGTCGATGCTGCTGACGCTGCCGACACCGCCAACGACTCCGCGGACGCCGAGGACGAGGCGCGTCACCGGCGCGCCGCCGATGCCGGTGACACCGCGTCGATGAGCGTTCTCGGCGCCCTGCTGCTGCGCCGTGGTGATCTCGATGCCGCCGAGCCGTATCTGCGCGCCGCGACCGCCGAGGGCGAGCGCGCCGCCGCCAACAATCTGGGTGTCCTCCTCCATCAGCGCGGTTATGTGGACGAGGCGGCGGGCTGGTGGCGTATCGCCGCCGTCGCCGGGTCCGCTGCCGCTGCCCACGCGCTGGGGCGCCACTACCGCGAGCTGGGCGACGAACCGGCCGCCGAGTACTGGCTGCGCCAGTCCGCCGAGCAGGGGCACGCCCTCGGTGCCTACGCCCTCGCCGATCTGCTGGAGCACCGCAGCGACGTCGGGGCCGAGCGCTGGCTGCGCGCCGCGGCCGAGCAGGGGCACCGTGAGGCGGCGTACAGGCTTGCCCGGACGCTGGAGCGGCGGGCCCGCGAGAGCGCTCGTACGGGCGCCGACGCGGTCTACAGCACTGCCACGGGCAGTGCCACCCAGGGCGGTGGCGGTACGGGCGCCGGGCGTACGGGTCCGGCCACCTCGGGCGGCAGCCGTACGGGCAGCCATCGGGTCGCGGGCCCGGACACCGGCACCGGTTGGGCCAGCGGCACCAGCTGGGCCACCGGCACGGGCAGGGCGGCGGACGGTGGCAGGGCCACGGCCACCGGCGTCACCGGCACTGCCGCGTCCTCGCTCATCAGCGAGGCGGCGCAGTGGTACCGGCAGGCCGCCGCCCGTGGCCACCGCCGGGCCGCTCTGCATCTCGGCGCGATCCTGGAGAAGCGTGGCGAGCTCAAGGAGGCCGGCCGCTGGTATCTGACCTCCGCCAAGGAGGGCGAGTCGCGGGCCGCATGCGCCCTCGGCTTCCTGCTGCGCGACGCCGGTGACGAGGAGAGCGCCGCCGTCTGGTGGCTGCGCGCCGCGCAGGACGGCGATGGCAACGCTGCCAACGCCCTCGGCGCGCTCCATGCCGCCCGGGGCGAGCAGCAGACCGCCGAACGCTGGTACCGCGCCGCGATGGACGCGGGCGACGTCAACGGCGCGTACAACCTGGGGCTGCTCTGCGCTGCCCAGGACCGTACGGCCCAGGCCGAGCAGTGGTACCGCCGCGCCGCCTACGCGGGTCACCGCGAGGCCGCCAACGCGCTCGCCGTCCTGCTGTTGCAGGCCGACGACCCGACCGGTGCCGAGCCCTGGTTCTCCAAGGCCGCAGAGGCGGGCAGCGTGGACGCCGCGTTCAATCTCGGCATCCTCTACGCGGGTCGCGACGACGACCGCTCGGCCCTGCGGTGGTACGAGCGCGCGGCGGCGGCCGGACACACGGAGGCGGCCCTCCAGGTGGGCATCGCCTGCCTGCGGGACGGTGACGAGCAGTCGGCCGAGCGTCATCTGCGCTGCGCCGCCGGCGGTGGCAGCGCCGAGGCCGCCTTCCGGCTCGCCACGGTGCTGGACTCGCGTCAGCCGCCGCCCGGTCCGACGGCGCTCGGGGAGCCGCACGCGGTGAAGAGCGAGTGCGAGCAGTGGTACGAGCGCGCCGCCGAGCAGGGGCACCGCCGTGCCCAGGTGCGGGTCGGCATGCTCGCCGCCGCGCGCGGTGACATCGCCGACGCCGGACGCTGGTACCGGGAGGCCGCAGAGGCGGGCAGCCGTAACGGCGCCTTCAACCTCGGACTGCTGCTCGCGCGTGAGGGCGGCGAGCGGGAGGCCGCCCTGTGGTGGACCCGGGCCGCGCAGGCCGGGCACGGCCGGGCCGCGCTGCGGCTGGCGCTGCTCGCCGCCCGCAGGGGTGAGCTGACCGAGGGGCAGTGCTGGTGTGCGCGCGCGGTCGAGCTGGGGCCGGCCGAAGTGGCCGAGCGCGCGGCGCGACTGCGTGAGGCGCTCCACCAGGAGCTCACCGCGTGACCCACCGGGATCGCTTCATGCGAATCCACCGCGAGCCCGCTGCGTGACCCACCGGGAACGTGCCACGTGACGCCACCAGGAGCTCACCGCGGCCCGTGAGGGGCTCGCGGCGGGTCGGCGCTCGGGTCCGCGGTGGGTGCGTCTCGCGCGCGGCCTCGCGGGGCCGCCTGAAGGGATTTGCACTGGCCGACACCGTCACGTAGTGTTCCATTCAACGGCGCGGGGTGGAGCAGCTCGGTAGCTCGCTGGGCTCATAACCCAGAGGTCGCAGGTTCAAATCCTGTCCCCGCTACTGAAATCGAAGGCCCGGATCTCGAAAGAGATCCGGGCCTTCGGTGTTTTCGTGTCATCCGGCAGACGGGCGGCAGATGGAACAGACGAAGGAGGCCCCGGTGCCATGCACCGGGGCCTCCTTCGTCACGTGGGCGTCGCCGCCTACGCGGATCCGCAGTTCGGGCAGGTGCCGCGGTAGGTCACTTCCACGCTGGAGATCGTGAAGCCGAAGCGCTCCCCGGCGGGCAGATCCGACAGCGGGTCCCCGGTGGGGTGGACATCACGGATGGCACCGCACTGCGCGCACACCAGGTGGTGGTGCGGGCGGTGCGCGTTCGGGTCGTAACGTTTCGCCCGGCGGTCCGTGGAGACCTCGATCACCTCACCCAGCGTGACCATCTCGCCCAGTGTGTTATAGACGGTCGCCCGGGAAATCTCCGGAAGCCTGGCGACGGCGCGCGCGTGCACCTCGTCGGCGGTCAGGTGTACGTGGTCCCCGTCGAGGACCTCGGCCACGACACGCCGCTGGGCAGTCATGCGCCAGCCGCGTCCGCGTAGTCGTTCCAACAGGTCACTCATACGAACCAGCCTAGCAGTGAGGGGACCCTTGTCCCGAATGAGTGTGACTTTGGATGTTCACTTGACTTAGACAAAGTCCATCGTAGGATCGGAACCGGCATACGCCAAGAGACAGGACTCGCAGTACATGACGCAGGAGGCGCACGTGACGCAGGGACCGCTCACCACGGAGGCCGGAGCTCCGGTAGCCGACAACCAGAACAGCGAGACGGCGGGCGTCGGTGGTCCCGTTCTGGTCCAGGACCAGGCTCTGCTGGAGAAGCTCGCGCACTTCAACCGTGAGCGCATCCCGGAGCGCATCGTGCACGCCCGTGGCGCCGGTGCGTACGGCACCTTCACGCTGACCCGTGACGTGTCCGAGTGGACGCGTGCGAAGTTCCTCTCCGAGGTCGGCAAGCAGACCGAGACGTTCCTGCGGTTCTCCACCGTCGCCGGAAACCTCGGCTCGGCCGACGCGGTGCGCGACCCGCGCGGCTTCGCGCTGAAGTTCTACACCGAAGAGGGCAACTACGACCTCGTCGGCAACAACACCCCGGTGTTCTTCATCAAGGACGCCATCAAGTTCCCCGACTTCATCCACACCCAGAAGCGCGACCCGTACACCGGCTCGCAGGAGGCGGACAACGTCTGGGACTTCTGGGGTCTGTCGCCCGAGTCCACCCACCAGGTGACCTGGCTGTTCGGTGACCGCGGTATCCCGGCGACGCTGCGCCACATGAACGGGTACGGCTCGCACACGTACCAGTGGAACAACGAGGCCGGCGAGGTCTTCTGGGTCAAGTACCACTTCAAGACCGACCAGGGCATCAAGAACCTGACCTCGGAAGATGCCGCGGTGCTCGCGGGCGAGGACCCGGACTCCCACCAGCGTGACCTGCGTGAGGCCATCGAGCGGGGCGAATTCCCGTCCTGGACCGTGCAGGTGCAGATCATGCCGGTGGCCGAGGCGGCCGACTACCGCTTCAACCCGTTCGACCTGACCAAGGTCTGGCCGCACGAGGACTACCCGCCGATCGAGATCGGCAAGCTGGAGCTCAACCGCAACCCGGAGAACATCTTCGCCGAGGTCGAGCAGTCCATCTTCTCGCCGGCGCACTTCGTGCCGGGCATCGGTCCGTCCCCGGACAAGATGCTCCAGGGCCGTCTCTTCGCGTACGGCGACGCCCACCGCTACCGCGTCGGCATCAACGCCGACCACCTGCCGGTGAACCGTCCGCACGCCACGGAGGCGCGCACCAACAGCCGTGACGGCTTCCTGTACGACGGCCGTCACAAGGGCGCCAAGAACTACGAGCCGAACAGCTTCGGCGGCCCGTTCCAGACGGACAAGCCGCTGTGGCAGTCGGTCCCCGTCGCCGGTGCCACCGGCAACCACGAGGCCCCGAGCCACTCCGAGGACAACGACTTCGTGCAGGCGGGCAACCTGTACCGCCAGATGTCCGAGGACGAGAAGGAGCGGCTGGTCGGGAACCTCGCCGGGTTCATCTCCCAGGTCTCGCGCGACGACATCGCCGAGCGCGCGGTGAACAACTTCCGCCAGGCGGACGGTGACTTCGGCAAGCGACTGGAGGCCGCGGTCCAGGCCCTTCGCGGCTGACAGCCCTCGCCGAGACGAATGGGGCCGGGTCCTTCGGGATCCGGCCCCATTCGCCGTTCGTGCCGCATGGGGGTTCGGCACGCGGGGGTGCGTGGGTGTGGGGGCGGCCGGTGCGGGAGAGCCGGGCGCGGGCGGGTCTCAGCCGGTCAGGACCGCCGCCTCGCGCCTGGCCGGGGCCCAGCAGCGGATGATGTCGCGTACGGAGACGATGCCGACCGGCTCGCGTTCGTTGAGCACGATCAGGTGGCGGAATCCGCCGTGCGACATGGCCGCGGCGGCCTCCTCCAGCGTCCATGACGGTGCGGCGAAGACGACATCGGTCGTGGTGTGGGTGTCGGCGGTCTCGGAGTCGGGGTTCTGGCCCGCACCGAGCGAGTTCAGGATGTCGCGTTCGGTCAGTATGCCGATGCCGCAGTGGTCGGTGTCGAGGACGACCGCCGCGCCGATACGGCGGGCCGACATCAGCCGGGCGGCCTGGCGGAGCGTATGCGTGGGTCCGATGGTCAGAACCACCGAGCTCATGGCGTCACGGACAAGCATGGGGTCGAGCCACCTCCTCGGTGAACCGTCTGTCTCCCTGGGACACCCCGGGGGACGAGGGAAGCCCCTGGAGAAACGATTCACAAGTTCACAAGTGGGGGGACTCTCAGAGTGACACCGTTGCGCGGAGTCAACAAGGGGGCGGTAGGGGCTGAGCGTGGGGCGTGCAAAAAAACGACAAACGCCCCACGCCTGTCCCTCCTCTTTCAGTGAGGTCTTTCAGTGAGGCGGGCGCTGGGGCGCGGAGGACTTGCGCGGTACGCCCTAGGGCCTCTCGTTTGGATCTTGCCGGGCTCGCGTGCCCTGGCACCGCGCCTCGCCGCGTTGTCGTCACTCCACGACGCTCCGCGTCGCCTCACTCCTCCGCCTTGCGATCCACGGCACCAGACCCCGCTCCCTGATCCGGCCTGATCCAAACGAAAGACCCTAGTAGCGCTGGTTCAGGTAGCCGAGCAGCTCTTCGTGGAGCACGCCGTTCGAGGCCGCCGCGTTGCCGCTGTGCGGTCCCGGGCGTCCGTCGAGGCCGGTGAAGTTGCCGCCCGCCTCCTGTACGACGATCGCGGGCGCCGCCATGTCCCACAGCGACAGCTCGGGCTCCGCGCAGATGTCCACCGAACCTTCGGCGACCATCATGTAGGGCCAGAAGTCGCCGTAACCGCGCGTGCGCCAGCAGGCCCGGCTCAGGTCGAGGAAGCCGTCCAGCCGCCCCTGCTCCTCCCAGCCGCTCAGCGAGGAGTACGCGAACGACGCGTCCTTGACGTGCGAGACCTTCGAGACGTTCAGCCGGGTCGCGGAGGACAGGCTGCGGCCCGTGTAGGCGCCACCGCCCTTCGCGGCCCACCAGCGCCGGGACAGCGCCGGCGCGGAGACCACGCCGACGACCGGCTCGTAACCGCCTTCGCCGGCCACCATCAGCGAGATCAGCGTCGCCCAGACCGGCACCCCGCGGACGTAGTTCTTGGTGCCGTCGATGGGGTCGATGACCCAGCGGCGCGGGCCGGTGCCCTCGACGCCGTACTCCTCGCCCAGGATCGCGTCACGTGGCCGCGCCCGTTGGAGATTGCCACGGATCAGTTCCTCGGCCGCCTTGTCGGCCTCGCTCACCGGGGTCATGTCCGGTTTGGTCTCGACCTTGAGGTCCAGAGCCTTGAACCGGTCCATCGTCGCGGCGTCGGCGGCGTCCGCGAGAACATGGGCAAGACGCAGATCATCGTGGTAGTCGGGCATGGTCGTCACAGTATCGATCGTCACGACGCCGGGGCCACGCGGTCCGCCCCTGACGGGAAGCCGCCGGTGGCCTTGACAGTGCGCGACAGCGCGTCAACTCTGAGCGCAGAGCCGAACGGCCACGGAGGCGACGATGCCTACAGCGCGTGAAGCTTTACTCAATGCCGCACTCTCGGCGCTCACCGATCTGCCCTGGTCCACGGTCAGGATGGTCGATGTGGCGTCGGCCGCCGGAGTGTCCCGGCAGACCCTCTACAACGAATTCGGAAGCAAGGACGGTCTCGCCCGCGCGCTGGCGCGCCGCGAGGCCGATCTCTATCTGCACGGTGTGGAACGGTTGTTGGGTGAACGGGCGGATCCTGTTGACCGGCTGGTGGCCGTCGCCGAGTGGACCGTCGGCCGGGCCGCGGCGAGACCACTGCTGCGGGCCCTGCTCACCGGCTGCTGGGGGGAGTGGCTTCCGGCGCCGCAGCCGGTACGGGCCACCGCCGCCCCGGCCGGCGTCCCGGCCCAGCGCCGGGCCGACGCCGGGCCGCCCGCGACCACCGAGCTGGTCGCGCTCGTACGGGACAGATCGGCCGCGGCGCTGTACCGGAGCCGTGTGGAAGCGGACCGGAAGGAGGCGGACCGCACGAAGGCGGACGGTAAGGAGCCGAGGCGTACGGATGTCATGCGCGTGGCCCCGGACCGTACGGGCGTAGGGCTCCGGCTCGACGGTTCGGGCCGTACTGACCCCGGCCGTACCGACCCCACGCGGCCCGCTCAAGGCGGTGCCGAGCTGCTCTACCGCTGTGAGCTGGCCGTACGACTCGCGCTCGCCCATCTGATCGCGCCCGGCGGCGAGTCCGTGGGACGGCTGGTCCGTACGGCCGTCTCCGCGCCCCTCACCGTCCCGCCGCCCGCCACGGCCGTCAGTGCGCCGAGCCCGAGAGCTGGAGCCCGATGACCCCGATGACCACCAGGGAGATGGAGACGAGCTTGAGGACGGACACCACGTCGTCGAGGAAGACCATCCCGTAGATCGCGGTGCCCGCGGCGCCGATGCCCGTCCACACCGCGTACGCCGGACCGACGTCGAGCTTCTTCAGCGAGAGGGTCAGGAGGCCGAAGCTGCCGAGCGCGAAGGCCGCGAACGCGATCGTCGGCCACAGCCGGGTGAATCCGTGGGAGAGCTTCAGACAGACGGCGAAACCCGTCTCCAGGATCCCGGCGACCACCACCAGCAGCCACGCCATTTCAAGAGCCTCCCCGCATCAGTGACGTGCCGCGACCGCCGTGTCACGCCTGGTCTGATCCTGGTGTGATTATGCCCTTGCCGATGTGGACGGAGCGCAAACGCGTAAGGGTCGGACCGCCCCCAATCGCCGGTCGGTCTCAGTCACCCTCGCGTCGCTCCCGGGTGGCGAGAAGACGCCGGAGCGAGTAGAGGCGGGCCGGGTCGGCGTGGCCCTCGGCGACCCAGGCGTCGAGCGCGCAGTCCGGTTCGTCGTGGCTGCACGCCCGAGGGCAGCCCTCCGTGCCGGGCACCAGGTCCGGGAAGGCCAGGATGACCCGCGACGGATCGACGTGGTGCAGCCCGAAGGAGCGGATGCCGGGGGTGTCGATCACCCAGCCCTCCGCCTTGGCCAGTGGCAGCGCGAGCGCCGAGGTGGTGGTGTGCCGGCCGCGGCCCGTGACCGCGTTGACCAGGCCGGTGATCCGCTGGCGGTCCTCCGGGACCAGGGCGTTGACCAGCGTCGTCTTGCCGACGCCCGAGTGGCCGACGAAGGCGGTGACCCGGCCGTCGAGGTACTCGCGTACGAGGTCCGCCGCGTACCCGCTCTCCAACTCGTCGCGCCGGGTGACGACATAGCGGATGCCGAGGGTCCGGTAGGTCTCCAGCAGTTCGTCCGGCGGGGCCAGGTCCGACTTCGTCAGCACCAGCAGAGGCTCAAGTCCCCCGTCGTACGCGGCGACCAGACAGCGGTCGATCAGCCGGGGCCGGGGCTCCGGATCGGCGAGCGCGGTGACCACGGCCAGCTGATCGGCGTTGGCGACGACCACACGCTCGTACGGGTCGTCGTCGTCGGCCGTGCGCCGCAGGACGGAACGGCGCTTCTCGATCCGTACGATGCGCGCCAGCGTGTCCTTCTTGCCCGACAGATCGCCGACCAGGAAGACCTGGTCGCCCACCACGGCCGCCTTGCGGCCCAGTTCGCGGGCCTTCATCGCCAGGACGACACGGTCATCGACGAGGCAGGTGATCCGGCCGCGGTCGACGGTCAGGACCATGCCCTCCGAGGCATCCTCGTGCTTGGGCCGGATATGCGTACGCGGCCGGTTCCCCTTGGGGTTGGGGCGGAAGCGGATGTCGTCCTCGTCGGGGTTCTTGCCGTAGCGACGCATTCCGTCAGGCTCCCGCTCCCGCGAGCATGTCGGTCCACATCCGGGGGAAGTCGGGCAGGGTCTTGGCGGTCGTACCGACGTTCTCGATCTCCACGCCGTCCACGACGAGGCCGATGATCGAGCCGGCCGTGGCCATGCGGTGGTCGTCGTACGTGTGGAACACACCGCCGTGCAGCGGGCGCGGGCGGATGTGCAGACCGTCCGCGGTCTCCGTGACGTCACCGCCCAGTTCGTTGATCTCCTTGGTGAGCGCGGCCAGCCGGTCCGTCTCGTGGAGCCGCAGATGGGCGACGCCCCGCAGTGTGGACGGCGAGTCGGCGAGCGCGGCGACCGCCGCGATACCGGGCGTCAGCTCGCCGACCTCGCTCAGATCGACGTCGATGCCATGGATCCGGCCCGTACCCGAGAAGGTGAGGCTGCTGCCGTCGGCCGTCACGCTGAACTCGCAGGAACCGCCCATCTCGGTGAAGATCTCGCGCAGCGCGTCACCCGGCTGAGTGGTCCGCTCGGGCCAGTCGGGGACGGTGACCCGGCCACCGGTCACCAGCGCGGCGGCGAGGAACGGCTGGGCGTTGGAGAGATCCGGCTCCACGGTCAGATCACGGCCGAGCAGCGCGCTGGGGGAGACCCGCCAGACGTTCGGCTCGCCGCCGGTCTCCGGCTCGTCCACCTGGGCACCGACGCCGCGCAGCATGTCGACGGTCATCCGGATGTGCGGCATGGAGGGGAGGACGGAGCCCACGTGCCGTACCTCCACGCCCTGGTTGAAGCGGGGGCCCGAGAGCAGGAGCGCGGAGACGAACTGGGAGGACGCGGACGCGTCGATCTCCACCGGGCCGCCCTCCAGAGCCCCACCGCCGTGCACGGTCAGCGGGAGCGCGCCGCGGTTGTCGTCGTCGATACGGGCGCCGAGGGCGCGCAGGGCGTGGATGACGCTGTGCAGCGGGCGCTCGTACGAACGGGGATCGCCGTCGAAGCGGATGGGACCGTCGGCGAGCGTCGCGACGGGCGGCAGGAAACGCATCACCGTGCCGGCGTTGCCGACGTCGACGGTCGCCGGACCGTGCAGACCCGAGGGGATCACCCGCCAGGCCTCACCCGTGGTGGTGGCGGGAATTCCGGCGGCGGCGGAACTGGAGGACACCGTCTCCTCGATGCCGACGCCCATGGCACGCAGCGCCTCGGCCATCAGCAGGGTGTCGCGGGAGCGCAGGGGGCGGCGCAGCCAGCCGGGCTCGGCGGCCAGCGCGGCGAGGACGAGACCGCGGTTGGTGACCGATTTGGATCCGGGCACGGTGACCGTCGCTTCGACGGCCCCGCTTGCGTAGGGGGCGGGCCAGAGGGCGGGCTGCACGGAGCTTTCGGTCATGGCCTTCACTTTAGTGGTTCTTGACGGGCCCTGATTCCGATCAAATACGCGGAAACCAGGGCGTAACGAGGGGGTGGTAGGAGGCCGGGGCGTGCGGAACGCCTCCCTTGTCCTGTCCTCACGGGCGCCGGAGTGGCGCCGGGGTGCCAGGGCGCCGACGGCGCGGCGTCGTCACAGGCCCAGCAGCCAGCGCCCGCCGCCTATCAGCGAGCAGACCGAGACGGCGTGGAAGAGGAACAGCCAGAGCATCGGCGGCACATGCGTCAGCCGGCCCAGCTGGTCCGCGTCCGAGTCGCCGGCGCCGCCGTGACGGCGCTTGGACTGGAGCTCGAACGCCGGGCGCACGCCGCCGAGGAGCAGGAACCAGACCGCGGCGTACGCGAACGCCGCCTGGACATCGGGGCCGGTCAGCCAGGAGATGAGCAGGAAGGCCGCCCCGGTGAGGATCACGGTGAGCGCGCCGTACGCGTTGCGGATCATCACCAGCATCGCGATCAGCAGGACCGTCGCCAGCCAGAGCAGCAGGGTGATGTGGTGCGCGGCGAGCAGCCAGGCGCCGCCGAGGCCGAGCAGCGGCGGGGCGGTGTAGCCGGCGGCCGCGGTGAGGATCATGCCGAGCCCGGTCGGCTTGCCCCTGCTGACGGTCAGTCCCGAGGTGTCCGAGTGCAGCCGGATGCCGTCGAGACGGCGTCCGGTGACCAGGGCTATGAGGCCGTGGCCGCCCTCGTGCGCGATGGTGATCGCATTGCGGGAGAGCCGCCAGAGCGGGTGCGGTACGACGGCTATGAGCGCGACGACGGCGGTCACGGCCACGAGCCAGTCGTCGGGGGCGGGCTGGGTGCCGAAGACGCGATCCCAGAGATCGCCGATCGAGGCGGGGTCGAAGCTGGCCATGGCTCGGGCGTCTCCTGAACTGGGTGTCCGTCGGGGCAGTGCAGTGTCGCACCCGGGTTGGTGTCCTCGTGCGGTACGTAGGAACCTTGGTGCGGTACGTAGGGAAACGTCGGCACACCGTCATCGGTTCCGCGCGTCAACCGTCGGCGGCGCTTGTCACTCTTCCCTCCCGGATCCCTCCCGGACCGGAGGAGTGGTAGCCGGGCCGGAAGAACGGTTGCCGGGCCATGAGGAGTGGTCGCCGGGCCATAGGAGTGGTTGAGGATGTGCGGCAGGTACGCGGCGAGCCGGCGGCCCGAAGACCTCCAGGGGGTCTTCGGGATAGAGAAGTGGGAGCCCGAAGAGAGCCTCGCCCCCGACTGGAACGTGGCCCCGACCAAAGAGGTCTACGCGGTTCTGGACCGTCCCGTGAAGGACGCGCCGAGCCCCCGCCCGGTCCGTCAGCTGCGCAAACTCACCTGGGGCCTCGTACCGTCCTGGTCGAAGACGCCCGAGGGCGCGGCGCGGATGATCAACGCGCGGGCCGAGACCGTGCACGAGAAGCCGTCGTTCCGGCGGCCCTTCCTCTCGCGGCGCTGCATCCTGCCCGCCGACGGCTACTACGAGTGGGTCACGGGCCCCGACGAACGGCAGTTGGAGGAGCAGGGCAAGAAGAAGCGGTCGCGAAAACAGCCGTACTTCGTCATTCCGGCCGACGGCTCGGTGATGGCGATGGCCGGGCTGTACGAGTTCTGGCGCGACCGGACCCTGCCGGACGATCACCCGCGGGCCTGGTGGGTGACCTGCTCGGTGATCACCACCGAGGCGGAGGCGACACCGCTGGGCGTGGCCCCGGCCGAGGGCCCCGCATCGCTGGCCGACATCCACCCCCGGATGCCGCTGATGCTCACGCCGGACCGCTGGGACGCCTGGCTGGATCCGGCCCGTACGGACCCCGACGAGCTGCTGGAACTGCTCGCCCCGCCGCCGGGCGGGCTGATGCGGGCCTATCCGGTGACGACCGCCGTCAGCAATGTCCGTAACAACGGGCCCGAGCTGCTGGAGGAGCTGGCGGCGCCGGAGGAGAGCACGCTCTTCTGAACGGATGGAGCACGCTCCCCCCGACGGCGGTCCGCGGCGACGGCTCCACCGGTCGCACGGCAGGATGGCGGTGTGACCGGTAACACCAGCAAGGCGAGCGCCGCGAGCGATGTACGTGGCGCGAGCAGCGGGACAGGCAGGAACGGGGTGGGCAAGGTGGCCGACAAGCCCAGGCAGCAGACCGTCGAGACCCCCGCCGGAGACGCCCGGATCATCTGGCACTCCGCGCGGCGGCCCCGGTTCGTCCTCGCTCTCGGCCATGGCGCCGGAGGCGGGATCGAGGCGCGCGATCTTCAGGCACTCGCCGTGGCGCTGCCTCCGCTCGGGGTGACGGTGGCCCTGGTCGAGCAGCCCTGGCGGGTGGCCGGCAAGAAAGTGGCGCCCGCGCCCAAGACGCTCGACACCGGCTGGCGGGCGCTGTGGCCCGAGCTGGAGCGGCCGGGGCCGCCGGTCGTCGCGGGCGGCCGCAGCGCCGGGGCGCGCGTGGCCTGCCGCACGGCGCGCGAGCTGGGCGCACACGCCGTACTCGCCCTGAGCTTCCCGTTGCACCCGCCGGGCAGGCCCGAGAAGTCCCGGGCCGCCGAGCTGCTGGAATCGGGGGTCCCGACCCTGGTCGTCCAGGGCGGGAACGACCCGTTCGGCAAACCGGCCGAGTACCCCGGGGGCGCGTACGAACTCCTTGAGGTGCCGCACGGCGATCATGGCTTCGCCGTACCGAAGAAGGCGCCTCTCACGCAGGACGAGGCCCTGGAAATCATCACCGCGGGCGTGGCGGCCTGGCTCGACGCGGCGGACCGTGCTTAGGAGCTCTCCGGCGGGAATGCCGACGGCCGGATCGATGTTGTGAGGGGCATCGGAAGACAGCGCACGAGAGGGAGTCCGTCGTATGGGTTCGACCATCTGCCCGCGCCGCTCAGAGGGTACTGACCTGGAGTGGACGGTGCTTTCCGCGGGGAAGACCACTTCCGCCCGGGCGGCCGGCGGTACGGACCGGCAGGCCGCGTCGGCACAAGGTCGACTATTCTCCGACTCACGTGGGTCCGGTTTCGGCCCCACCACAGCGTTGGAGGAGGTGGGTCCGGTCACTGGGACCGACGGAGCGACCGACGACGGCCACATCGAAGAGACGACCGCCGAGCGCAACGCCCGTTTCGAGCGGGACGCCCTGGGCTATCTCGACCAGATGTACTCGGCCGCGCTGCGCATGACGCGCAATCCGGCCGACGCCGAGGACCTCGTGCAGGAGACCTATGCCAAGGCGTACGCCTCCTTCCACCAGTTCCGCGAAGGCACCAACCTCAAGGCGTGGATGTACCGCATCCTCACCAATACCTTCATCAACTCCTACCGCAAGAAGCAGCGCGAACCCCAGCGCAGTGCCGCCGAGGAGATCGAGGACTGGCAGCTGGCGCGGGCCGAGTCGCACATGTCGACCGGGCTGCGGTCCGCGGAGTCGCAGGCGCTCGACCATCTCCCGGACTCCGATGTGAAGGAAGCGCTCCAGGCGATTCCTGAGGAATTCCGAATCGCCGTGTATCTGGCGGACGTTGAGGGGTTTGCGTACAAGGAGATCGCGGACATCATGGGAACCCCCATCGGTACGGTGATGTCGCGACTGCACCGGGGCCGCCGTCAGCTGCGCGGCATGCTGGAGGACTATGCCCGTGACCGCGGGCTCGCCCCCGCGGGTGCGGGAGAGTCGTCGAACGATCGGAAAGGCTCGGGCTCATGAGCTGCGGAGAGCCGCATGAGACGGATTGCGCCGAGGTTCTCGATCATCTCTACGAGTTCCTCGACCGCGAGATGCCTGACAGTGACTGCACCAAGTTCGAGGTGCACTTCGAGGAGTGCTCGCCGTGCCTGGAGAAGTACGGTCTTGAGCAGGCCGTGAAGAAGCTGGTCAAACGGTGCTGCGGGCACGACGACGTACCGGCCGACCTGCGGTCCAAGGTGATGGGGCGGATCGACCTGATCAGGTCGGGACAGGCCGTCCCCGATCACGACGTGACGACGACGGCGGGTGCGGATCTGCCGGGCGCCGCCAAGGAGTGACGTAAGCAGATAAGCAGAGACGTGACGAGGGCGTACCGCGCACGGCGGGGCACGCCCTCAGGCATGTCCGGGGTGCGGGCGCGCCCGGTGCGGGGCACGTCCGCTGGAACGCGCCCGCGCTGAACGCGGCCCGTACCGGACGCGCCCGTATCGGACGCGCCCGCGCGCATGTTCGCGCCCCCGTCATTCGCGCTCCGCTTATAGCACCGCTTGTCACCCGAAGGTGCTAATCGGGGGTATCCGCCCGTTCCCGGCCGCTCAACTCGCTAGCCTGACCGTCTGTTTGGGCCGGGGCGAGGGGGCGAGGACGCGTGAGGGCCATTCCGAGTGCGGCGCGCGCGTACGTCCTGGGCACAGCGCTGTGTGCCGCCGCCTGTGTCCAGCCCGCGCTGCGCCCCGGCACTCCCTGGCGGGTGGTCGCGCTGCTCACGGTGGTGTACGCGTGCTGCGAGATGCCCGCGTACTGCCGCTTTCCGGCCCGCTCGGTGAGCGGCTCCGTACCGGTCGCCGCCGGATCGTTCCTTCCCGTCCTGCTCGCCGCTGCCCTGCTGCTGCCGGCCGGCGCCGCCGCGCTGGTCGCGGTGCCGGGCGCGCTGATCGGGCGGGTCGAACAGCGGCCGAGGAGCACTCGGCGGATCTGGCGCGCCGCCCAGCTCACCGTCGCCACCTGGGCGGCGGCGCGGGCGCAGGAGTTCTTCGGCGGGCCTGTCGCGCTCGGCGGCGGCGGGTACGGGCCGAAGGCGCCCGACTTCCCGTACGTCCTGCTGCCGGCGGGCGCCGCCGCCCTCGCCTTCTGCCTGGTGCTGACGGCGCTGGACGGTGGCATCCTCCACACCGCCGAGCGGCTGCCGCCCCGCACCGCCTGGCGCGGACTGCTGCCCCGCTCGCTCGCCCCGGCCGGTGCGCACGGGCTCGCCGGGCTGATGATGGCGGTGCTCTGGCGCAGTCCGTACGGGCCGCTGTCCGCGCTCTTCGTGCTGCTGCCCATGTACATCTCGTGCTGGGTCTTCGCCCAGTACCACCGCGAGCGCGCCGCCCACCAGGCCACCATCAGGGCGCTCGTCCAGGCGGTCGACATCAAGGACACGTACACCCGCGGCCACAGCGAGCGGGTCGGGCACGCCTCCGTGCTGATCGCCCGCGAGATGGGCATGGAACAGGACCGGATCGAGGTGCTCCGCTTCGCCGGGATCCTGCACGACGTCGGCAAACTCGGCGTCCCGACCCGGGTGTTGCGCAAGGACGGGCCGCTGACGCCCGAGGAGCGGCGGGTGATCGAACTGCATCCCGAGTACGGGCACGAGATGGTGCGCGGCATCGGCTTCCTGGGGGAGGCGCGGGCCGCGATCCTGCACCACCACGAGCGGCTGGACGGCACCGGCTATCCGTACGGCCTCGCCGGGAGCCGGATTCCCGAGTTCGCCCGGGTGGTGGCCGTGGCCGACGCCTTCGACGCGATGACGTCGACCCGTTCGTACCGTCGGGGGCGCCCGGTGCGCACCGCCGTGGCGGAGCTGGAGCGGTGCGCCGGGACGCAGTTCGACCCGGAGATGGTCCGCGCGCTGGTCAGGGCCCTGGACCGGCACGGCTGGCAGACCGCGGTCACGGCGGACGAGGACAACACCCCGCCGCCGCACCCGGGGGAGGGCAGCGGCTCCGCGCCGCCGGACCCCGCGCCCGGCCCGTGCGGAAACGTCCCGCCAACGCGTAGGCCGACCGGTCCGCGAGCTCCCGGCGAAGGCCGGGCGTCCACCACGGACCACACAGGCGACATCAAGCCCACCGCCCGCCACGGCGGCCCCCGGTGACGGCGGCCGCCTCCCTCGGGGCCGTACCCGCCAGGAGACGCCGTACGGCCTCCCACACCGTCGTCGCGGTGTACGGCGCCGCCGGTCTGCTGACCGCCGCCGGGCTCTGCCGGACGCTCTGGTACGGGGTCGCCGAACCCCGTACCGCGCTGGCCTTCGGCGTGCTCATCGCCGTCGGCGAACTCGCCCGCTGGGGCGCGCTGCCCGGTGAGCGGGAGCCCGCGCCGCTCGGGGCCGCCGGAGCGTTGGCGTACGCCCTGCTCGGCGAGAACGCCGGACGGCCGACCGGCCACGGCGTGCTCCAGACCATCGCCGTCGTCCTCGCGGCCGGGCTCGCCGGCGCCGTACCGCATGTGGCCCGGGGGCACGGGCCCGGACTCGACCACATCGTCCGCCGGATCCTCGCCGTCGGCTTCGCCGCCGCCTGCTTCCAGCCGCTCTACGGCGTGATCCACCTGCGGGAACGGTTCGGGGAGGGCCCCGGCTACGCGGTTCTGCTCCTCCTCCTGCTGGTCCTCACCGCGCTCTGCGACGCCGTACTGGCCGCGCTCCTGCTGCGCGCCCGCACCCGCCACCCCTTCGGCCCGCTGCTCCGCGAAGAGCTGCGCGCCATGCTGCACATCGGCTCCGCCGTGTGCGCCACCGGGGCGGTGATCGCGCTCGGCGTCGCCGTCGCGGGGCTGTGGGCGCTCCCGGTGTTCTGTGTGCCGCTGCTGCTGGCCCAGCTGTCCTTCCGGCGGTATGCCGCCGTACGTACGACCTACACCCAGACCATCGCCTCCCTCGCGCGGGCCACCGAGATCGCCGGATACACCCCCCACGGGCATGCCCGCAGAGTCGCCGAGCTCAGCTGCGCCGTCGGCCGCGAGCTGGGACTCTCGGGCCCCGAACTGACCGTTCTGGAGTACGCCGCCCTGATGCACGACATCGGACAGCTGTCCCTCGTCGACCCGGTGCCCGACGGGGCCACCGCCCGGCTGCCGGTCGTCGAGCAGCGCCGTATCGCACTGCTCGGCGGCGCGGTCGTCCGGCAGACGGGAGTCCCCTCGGCCGTCGCGCTGGTGGTGGAGCGGCAGGCCGATCCGTACCGGGAACAGCCGCTGTCCGCACGAATCGTCCGCGCTGTCAATGCGTACGACGACCTGGCCGGGGAATGTGCCACAGCGAGCGGCCCGCTCGGGGCGCTGGAGCGGCTGCGGCTCGGAACGGCGTACGACTA
This sequence comes from Streptomyces sp. NPDC088400, assembly GCF_044753355.1. NCBI lineage: Bacteria > Bacillati > Actinomycetota > Actinomycetes > Kitasatosporales > Streptomycetaceae > Streptomyces > Streptomyces sp. NPDC088400. Next base: position 770,874 of record NZ_JBIVMZ010000001.1, read on the forward strand.
CCAGCCGGAGGTGGTGGAATCCTTGGCGCGTGTCCTGTCCCGGGGCGCTCCGAACCCAGGTCGGGCGGGGTAACCCATGAGTAATGAGCGGGCGTCGCACCGGGCATGGTTGGATGCCAAGAAGAGGGTGCCCGGGGGCACTGACCCGAGCGACCGGCAGGCGGGAATCGTGAGGATCTTCGGGAAGGTACGGCATCGGCCCTCCGCCTCGTGGCGGCAGGCCACCGACCGCGCGTTCACGCTGATCGGTGACGGCCGGTACGAGGACGCGGGGGCGCTGCTGACACGCGCGGCGGATCTGGAGCCCTGGCTCTCGGAGTCCTGGTTCAATCTGGCGCTGCTGCACAAATTCCGGCACGACTGGGAGCAGGCGCGCGCCGCCGGCCTGCGCGCCGTCGCACTGCTGGACAAGGAGACCGGCGCTCCCGACTGGTGGAACGTCGGGATCGCCGCCACCGCGCTCCAGGACTGGCCACTGGCCCGCCGCGCCTGGCAGGCGTACGGACTGAAGGTGCCGGGCAACCAGCACAGCGTCCAGGCCAACGCCGAGCCGGACGGCATGGGACTGGGCAGCGCGGCCGTGCGCCTCTCGCCCGAGGGCGAGGCCGAGGTCGTCTGGGGCCGCAGGCTCGATCCGGCCAGGATCGAGATCCAGTCGATCCCGCTGCCGTCCTCCGGGCGGCGCTGGGGCGAGGTCGTCCTGCACGACGGCGTACCGAACGGTGAGCGCACGACGGCCGCGAGCCCGGACGGCGCCACGCGCGCCTACCCCGTCTTCGACGAGATCGAGCTGTGGGCCCCCTCGCCCGTGCCCACCTGGGTGGTGCTGCTGGAGGCGGCCACCGAGGAGGACAGGGACGCCCTGGAGCAGCTGGCCGCCGACGCCGGATTCGCCGCCGAGGACTGGTCGTCCTCCGTGCGGCTGCTCTGCCGTTCCTGTTCCGAGAGCCGGATGCCGAGCGCGGAGGGCGACGGCGAGCACCTCGACCCGCACGATCACAGCGAGCCGGGCCACCCGGGACCGCTGGGACACCGCACGGCCGGTGAGCTGTGGGCGCCGGAGCGCGAGTGCGGGATCGCGGCGCCGCCGGGGCTGGTGCGCGGACTGCTCGACGGCTGGGTCGCGGACAGCCCGGAGACCCGTGAGTGGCGCGATCTCGAAGAAGTGTGCTGAGAACCCGGAAGAGGTCCGCCTCGGACGTGGTCCGCTGGTCCGCCTCGGAAGAGGTCTACTGAGAGCGGTGAGGCTGCCCGTAGGCTGTATGGGCACATCGCACCGATCGTGCAGGCAGCATCGGGTACCGAGGAAGGCGTACTGCGGACATGGCGCAGCAGGAGACGGACCAGCGGATGAACAATGAGGCCGCTGTGGCCGAGCCCGGGGACGGGTTCGTCGTGGACACGGAGGACGCCGAGGCGCGCGAGCTGGCACACCGCGAGCGCGGCACGTCCCGCCCGATCACCGTGGTCGGGAATCCGGTGCTCCACAAGGAGTGCCAGGACGTCACGGAGTTCGACGACAAGCTCGCCGCGCTGATCGACGACATGTTCGCCAGCCAGCGCACGGCCGAGGGCGTCGGACTCGCCGCCAACCAGATCGGTGTGGACCTGAAGGTCTTCGTCTACGACTGCCCGGACGACGACGGCGTACGGCACGTCGGCGCCGTCTGCAACCCGGTGCTGGAGGAACTGCCCCCGGAGGAGCGCCGGTTGGACGACTCCAACGAGGGCTGCCTGTCCGTACCGACCGCGTACGCCTCGCTGCCGCGCCCCGACTACGCGGTGGTCCGGGGCCAGGACGCCCAGGGCAACCCGATCAAGGTGCGCGGCAGCGGCTACTTCGCGCGCTGCCTCCAGCACGAGACCGACCACCTGTACGGATACCTGTACATCGACCGTCTGTCGAAGCGCGACCGCAAGGACGCGCTCCGGCAGATGGAGGAGAACACGCCGCGCTACGAGGTCGTCTCCAACGGCTGAGTACCCCGCGCTACGAGGTCGTTTCGAACGGCTGAGGCACCGTCACCGCCTCCCGGACCGGTCCCGGAGACGCCGTCTCCGGCCGCACGGGTGACGGCCACGCCTTCTTCAACGAGTCGGGTGCCACGGCGAGTTGGTAGTAGGTCCACATCAGGGGCGGGAAGACACCGCCCCGTTCGGAGTCGCCGCCGCCCACACCCTGCATGCCCAACAGCTGCGGGGTGTCGGGCTTGGTGCGGAACATCGTGACGGCGGTGCTCAGTTCGGGTGTGGTGCCGATGAACCAGGCTGATTTCATCCGGTCGTTGACACCTGTCTTCGCCGCCCGGACGAAGGCGTCGGACCACGACTTGCCGTGCCGGGCGATGCTGTCCCGGCCCACGCCGAGGAGCGCTTCGGACACGACCTGGGCCACTTCCGGATCCAACGCCCTTACGGTCCCGGGCCGGTCGAGGCCATCGAGCGCGACGCCGTTCCGCTCCACCTTCGTCACCGAGTACGGGTCGCGCCGTTCGCCGTCGTTGACGAAGGTCGTGTAGGCACCGGCCATGCGCACCGCGCTGGGTGTCGAGGTGCCGATGGAGAAGGTCGGCTCCAGCTTCGCCATGCTCTCCTTCCGCAGCCCGAGGGCGATGGCCGTGTCCCTGACCTTGTCCAGTCCGAGCTTCTTGCCCGTCTGGACGTACAGCGAGTTCTCGGATTTCAGCAGGGACACGGCCAGGCTCGTACCCGCCCGCGCGCGCTGCTCGGCGGCTTTGGCGGGGAATGCCCCCTGGCGCTTCAGGGCGGCGGCGTACACGAACGGCTTGAACGCCGAGCCCACCGGTACGCCCGAGGTGTCCGCGTTGTTGCTGAAGTGCTTGATGGCGTCGGAACCGCCGTAGACCGCGACGATCGCGCCGTCCTCCGGCCGTACCGAGGCCGCGCCCACCTCCACATGCCGGTCCGCCTCACGCTTCGCCGGGTCGAGCTTCTCCGCGCGTACCTTCTCCACCGCCTTGGCCAGGGCGTCCACCTTGTCCTTCTCGAAGGTCGTGTGGATGCGGTAGCCGCCCAGGGCCAGTTCCTTGCCGGTGAGCCCGATGCGGCTCTTCAGGTACTTGTTGGTGATGTCCATCAGATAGCCGATCTGCCCGGCCTGGCTGGTCGGCTTGGTGGGCTTCTTCGGCTCGGGGAAGTCCTTGTATGTGGCGCGCTCCTGGGCGCTCATGACGCCTGTCTCGACCTGACGGTCCAGTACCCACTCCCAACGGTCCACGGCTCGTTCACGGTTGGCGGGGCCGAGCGCCGGATCGTAGCTGTCCGCGCCCTTGAGGAGCGTGGCGAGGAACGCGCCCTGGCTGGGATTCAGGTCGTCGGCGGGGATGCCGTAGTACGCGTACGAAGCGGCCTGGATGCCGTACGAATCGCGGCCGAACCAGGAGGTGTTGAGGTAGCCCTGAAGGATGTCCTCCTTGCTCATACGGCTGTTGACCTTGAGCGCGAGGACGAATTCCTTGCCCTTGCGGGTGACCGTCTGGTCCTGGCTCAGGTAGGTGTTCTTCACGTACTGCTGGGTGATGGTCGAACCACCCTGGGTTTCCCCGCCCTTGAACATGGCGACGACGGCGCGGGCGATGCCCGTCACCGAGACGCCCGAGTCGCTGTAGAAGTCGGCGTTCTCGGCCGCCACGGCGGCGCGCTCCACGGCGTCGGGCACCTGGTCGAGCGCGACGTCCTGCCTGTTCACATCGCCCACGCTCACCATGCGGCTGCCGTCGGCCCAGTAGTAGACGGTGGCCTGGCGGCGGGCATCGACGTTCTCGCCCGGTATGTCGACCATCTGATAGACGACGGCGAACGCGCCCGCGACGGAGCCGACGGTCAGGACGGCGAGACCGGAGACCAGCTTCCAGGACGGCACCCAGCGCCGACGGCCCGTCCGGCCTTTCCGGCCCTTCTGGCCCTGGCTCTGGCCTTTCCTGCGGGAGCCGATGCGACGAAGCCGGGGTGTGGGGGGCAGCCTCATGGTGCGGACCTGGACCTCTCCTGGGGGCATGAACCACCGCGAACCGCGGTGCGGACACACACCAGACGTCCTGGCGGCCGGATGAGGTTGTCGTTCTCCGTGGAATCGCGCGGATCAGCCGGAAGCGGTATCGGTGTTGACGGCCTCGACCACATCTCTCAGCTGGGAGCGCACGGTGATGCCCAGCTTGGGGAACGCCCGGTAGAGGTGCGACGCGACGGTACGGGGAGACAGATACAGCTTCTCCGCCACCTCACGGTTGGTCAGGCCCAGAGCCGCGAGCCGTACGATCTGCTGCTGTTGGGGCGTGAGGACGGCGAACGCGTCCGGTTCCGCCGGGCCGCTGTGGGCGCCGGCGGCCCGGAGCTCGGCCTGGGCTCGCACCACCCAGGGCCGAGCCCCCAGCCGCCGGAAAGCGGCCTCGGCCTCGGCCAGCGGAGGACGCGCCTCGGCGATGCGGCGCCGGCGGCGCAGCCACTCCCCGTACGTCAGAAGCGCCTGCGCCCGCTCCAGAGGCCTCCGGGCGAGTGCCGGAGTCGCCAGTGCCCGGGTGAAGTGGCGCTCGGCCTCGTCGGGAGGGGCGAGTATCGCCCGGCTCAGGTGGACCAGGGCCGCCCTGCGGGGAGCGAGGCGGCCCGCGTCCGCGAGGGAGCGCTCGGCCGCGTCCACGGCCCGCGCCGCCTCCTCGTGCCGGCCGCAGCGCGCCGCGGCCGACGCGAGGTCCGGCAGCGCCGGATAGGAGAGGTGATAGTGCACGGGATCGCCCTGGCCGTCGAAGAGCGCGCGGTGGTGGAGGTACGCCGTTTCGGGATCGCCTTCCGCGGCGGCGGCGGTTCCCAGCGCCCGGTGGGCGGTGACCAGGACCGAACGGCTCTCCAGGGGGTCGACGAGCGACAGAGCGTGCCGGGCCTGCGTACGCGCTCCGGCCGGGTCTCCTCGCAGGGCACGCAGCAGCGCGTCGGTGGCCGTGGCGCAGGCAGCGGCGTGGTCGAGACCGGCGGACGCCGCGACGGCCGAGAGTTCGGCGCACGCCGCCTGGGCACGGGCCCACCTGCCGTGCTCCAGATAGGCCCAGGCCGCGATCCCGCCCAGGCCGTCGGGAAGCGGCCCCCGGGACGTCCATGAGGTGAAGGCCGTGTCGAAGGCGCGTACGGCCAGATCCGTCTCGTCGAGCAGCCAGGCGGCGACGGCGAGCAGCGTCAGGGTCTCCGGCCGGTCCCCCGCCGCCGCGACCAGAGCGGGCAGCCGCAGGGGCAGATCCCGGCCGGCCGCCTCGGGACGCGCGACGACCCTGGCCCACTCGACCAGGAGAGCGTCCTCCTCACCGATCCGTCGGGCCGCGGAATCGGACGTGGCCGTGACGGGCAGAAGACGTTCGATCTCCCGCAGTTGGGACGGGTCGCCCGAGTAGAAGCGGACCACGGCGGCCGCGGCCAGGGCCTCCACGGCGGCCGTGGGGGCGGTGTCCGCCAGCGCCAGGGCCGCACGCGTCAGCTGTCCGAACGCGGCGCTGTGCGAGGTGGTCAGCGTCATGAGCCGTCCCACGTGGAGGGCCGCCAGCGCCGCGGCGGTCGGATCGTCCGTGCCGGCGCGGGTACGGGCGGCCAGCCGCTCGACGGAGTGGAGCCGACCGGTCAAGACCGCCGTACTGGTGGCGGCGGCGAGCAGCCGGGTGCTCTCGCCCCGGTCGGGGTGCAGATCGGCGGCGCGTTCCAGCAGGTGCGCGGCGGCCGCGTACCCGCTGCGGTGTCGCGCCCGGTCCGCGCTGCTCTCCAGCTCGGCGGACACGCGCGCGCTCAGGCCGGACGTGGCGGCGGCGAGGTGCCAGGCGTACCGGTCGGGATCCTGCCCGCGGAACAGCTCGGCCAGCTCCAGGTGCGCCGCCCGGCGCTCTTCGGCCGGGGCCGCCTGGTAGATCGCGATGCGCGACAAGGCGTGGCCGCAGCGCAGCCGTCCCCCGGTCCGGCGGACGAGTCCGGCTTCCTCGGCGGGCGCCCACACAGGGTCGCCGATGTCCGGGAGCCAGGACAGCACCGCGCGCGGGGGATCCTCGGTGTCCGCCGTGGCCAGGCGTACCACCGCGCGCCGGGTCCCGGCCGGCAGTGCTGTCAGACGGTCCGCGTAGACCCGCTCCAGTCGGTCCGTGACCGGGAGCGGGCCGACGGTGCCGCGGATCGTGTCGATCGTGTGCGCGTGTTCCGCTGCGGCTCTCGCCAGTTCCACCAGGGCCAGGGGGTTGCCCTCCGCCTGGTCGAGGATCCGCTCGCGGGTGAGCCCGTCGGGCACCCGCGGCTGCTGGTCGAGCAGCCGGTTCGCCGCGTCCCGGGGCAGTGGGCCCAGGTCGAGGGTCCGCTGCCGCGCCGCGAGATCCGGTAGTACCCCGTCGCGGGCGGCCAACAGCATCGTCACCGGCTCGTCGGCCAGTCGGCGGGCCGCGAAGGAGAGCACGTCCAGCGAGGCGCGGTCGGTCCACTGGGCGTCGTCGACGACCAGCATGAGGGGCCGGTCGACGGCGAGGTCCGACAACAGGGTGAGGACGCCTGACCCGATGAGCATCGGATCGGGTGCCTCGCTCTGCTCGGCCAGTCCGAACGCGGTGTGCAGAGCCCTCCGCTGCCTGGGCGGCAGTCTGCCGATGTCCCGGCGGACCGGCCGCAGAAGCTGGTGGAGGCCCGAGAACGCCAGGTCGGTCTCGGACTGGCTGCTGTCGGCTCTCAGCACCCGGCCGCCCGCCGCGCCGAAGCGGAACGCGGCCTGTCCCACCAGCGTGGTCTTGCCCGCTCCGGGAGCTCCCGTCACCGTCAGCAGTCCGCCCGTGGGCCGCGCCGGGTCGACGGCTCCGAGGAGCTCGTCCAGTTCCGCTTGCCTGACCGCGCGGATGTCGTCCTCGGCGGCGGAGGCTCCCGCCGCATGCTCGTCCACCAGATCTCCAGACGCTGCGGAATTCTCCTGAACCCGGTGACTCCGGTGACCACATCCCGCATATCGACGCTACCAGGGCAGTCCGGGCGGACGGCCGCTGCCGGCCGGGGTGCCCGCCGCCTCACAGCCCCCCGCCTCACAGCCCCCCGCCTCACAGCCCACCGCCTCACAGCCCCGCGCCTCACAGCCCCGCGCAGGCAAGTGCAGTCAGGTGACCGATACCGCCGAGACCGTACTCGATCCCAAGCTGGGAAGCGTCCGACGCCTTCGTCCGACGCCTTCGTCCGACGCCTTGGTCCGACACCTTCGAAGGAGAACCATGTCCGCCCCTTCCTCCCATGAATCCGTGAACCGGCAGAGCGCGCGGCCGGACGGCGCCGGGACGCCGACGGTCAGCACCATCGAGCTCGGTGATGTGCGGATCCACCGCGTCATGGAGTTCTCCGACACGACGCCGATGACGACGGACGTCTTCTTCCCCAACAGCAAGCCCGAGGAGTGGCAGCGCCACACCGAACTGCTGGCGCCCCACCACTGGGATCCGGAGACCGACCTCACCCGCGCCGCCACCCAGTCCTGGGTACTGCGCAGCGAGGGCAGGATCATCCTTGTCGACACAGGCGCGGGTAACGGCAAGTACCGCCCGTACCAGTCGATCTGGTCCTACCTGAACACCGACTACCTGGCGAACCTCGCCGCCGTCGGCGTGCGGCCCGAGGATGTCGACCTGGTCATCAACACCCATCTCCACGACGACCACGTCGGCTGGAACACCCGGCTGGAGGGCAAGGACTGGGTGCCGACCTTCCCCAACGCCACGTACCTCATGCCACAGCGCGACTTCGAGTACTGGAAGCCCGAGAACCTCCACAACACGGTGTTCGGGCGGGGTAACCAGAACGTCTACGAGGACAGCGTCACCCCGGTCGTCGAGGCCGGCCTGGTGGAGGTCTGGGACGAGTCGTACACCATTGACTCCCACCTCCGCCTGGAACTGACCCCCGGGCACACACCCGGCGCGTCGATCATCCACCTGGAGTCCGCGGGCGACCGCGCCATCTTCGCCGGAGACCTGCTGCACGGCGCGATCCAGGTCCACGAGCCGCACATCAACAGCTGCTTCGAGGAGGACGAGGACGGTGCCCGCGCCAGTCGTGCGCGGATATTCGCCCACGCGGCCGACAACAACGCCCTCATGCTGCCGGCTCACCTGCCCGGCCACGGCGCCTTCGAACTGCGCCGGCGCGGCTCCGGCTTCGAACTCTCCAACTGGGCGCCCTTCTCCCGGACTTGATTCCGGCGCCCGCCACGCGAAGAGAAACCTCATGTCCACCCAGGGAGCCCGCGTGGGTGGCCGGCCGGGCCTCACGCCGCGTGCGAGGGACCCCGGAACGTACGGCGGTACGTGTTCGGGGTCGTCCCGAGCGTCCGCAGGAAGTGATGGCGCAGCCCCGCCGCGTTCCCGAAGCCGGCCCGGCCCGCGACGCTGTCCACCGTCTCGTCCGTTCCCTCCAGCAACTCCTGTGCCAGCAGCACTCGTTGGCGTAGCAGCCAGCGGTACGGCGTGGTCCCCGTCTCCTGCTGGAAGCGGCGGGCGAACGTACGCGGCGACATGTGCGCCCGCGCGGCCAGCTGCTCGACGGTCATCTCGCGGTCCAGATGCCGCTCCATCCAGCCGAGGACGTCACCGACCGTGTCACAGCGGTCGCGGGGCAGCGGGCGCTCGATGAACTGGGCCTGCCCGCCGTCCCGGTGCGGCGGGACCACCATGCGGCGGGCGATCGCGTTGGCGACCTCGGGGCCGTGTTCCTTGCGCACGATGTGCAGACAGGCGTCGATCCCGGCGGAGGTGCCCGCCGAGGTGACGACGGCGCCCTCGTCCACGTACAGCACATCCGGCTCGACGACGGTCCGCGGAAAGGCGCGGGCCAGCTCCGCCGCGTGCCGCCAGTGACCGGCGCACCGGCGCCCGTCCAGCAGGCCGGCTGCGCCCAGCACGAAGACCCCGGAGCACACGCTGAACACGCGTGTGCCACGGTCGACGGCGCGCCGCAGGGCGTCCAGCAGCTCCGGCGGGAAGTCGCGGTTCATGTACGACTCGCCCGCCGGTACGGCGATCAGATCGGCCTCCTCCAGCCGCTCCATGCCGTGCAGATCACTGATCGTGAACCCGGCATGGGTCCGCAGTACCGGCCCCTCGGCGGAGACCACGGCGAAATCCATGACGGGCAGTCCCTGCTCGCTGCGGTCGAGTCCGAAGACCTCGCAGACCACGCCGAGTTCGAAGGGATGCACACCGTCGAGAAGGACAACCGCCACGTTTGTCAGCATGGAATCAGTGTGGCAGTAATTCGATGGTTGGTGACAGTCCTGCCACTGCTTTCCGGCGAGGGGAACGGCGACAGTAGGGCCATGGACACCTTCCTGACAGTTCTCGCCCTTATCGCCCTGTTCGTCCTGCTGGGTCTGCCGCCGCTGATCTGGCACCTCAAGGACCGGGCGATCGACCGCCAACTGCGCCGCGCCGAGCACCCGGATCCACCGGAAGATCCCCGGCCGGCCGCCGGGGACCTCCACCGGCCCGCCGCCGGGCCATCGCCGCGTGCGCGAGCCCCGCGCACGCCGCACCGACCGCGTACCACAGCAGGTCAGGCGCATTGAAGGTCGAGCCGAGCACCAGCCGCGCGAGCACGCTCCGCGCGGCCAGCTCGGCCGGGACGGCGGTCAGCTGGAGCAACTCGACCGCGCAGCTGAACGCCAGTGCGCCCGCCGCGGCCGTCAAGGGCCGTACCCGCGGAGCGGCCAGCACGACCAGCGTATGGACCAGCACGGTGTAGAGCGCGTCGCCGCCGTACTTGGCGACGTCGCCGACCCCGACCGCCCTGATCCCCAGGCCCGCGGCGACGGTCAGCACGGCCGCACCACACGCCACCAGGCGCGTACGCGCGAGAGTCCCCATGGGGGTGAACTCTATGCGGCGGTACGCGCCTGGTGGGTGCCCGGTCTTGTCGCGCCCGGCCGAACCGGGCGAAGCCATCGCTGAAGGGGGTCAGGCCGGTACGTCTGCGTGGCCGCTCGCGTACGAGACGAATGCGCGCCAGCCGTCGGCCGGGACCTGGAGTACGGGGCCTTGTGCGTTCTTCGAGTCGCGGAGGTGGACTGTGCTGGGGGAGACTGCGACTTCTACGCAGTCTCCGCCGTCCGAACCGCTGTAGCTGCTCTTGAACCAGGCCACCTCTACGCAGTTACCGCCGCCTGAACCGCTGTAGCTGCTCTTGAACCAGCGCAGTTGGGCGGGCCCGGCTGCAACCTGCTCAGTGCTCATGCTTCTCCTGCCACCCGCTCGATCAGACGCGCGGACTCCTCCGCGTTCAGGGCCTGTGTCCGCAGCTTGCCATAGCGCAGCCCGAAGGCACTGACATTTGCGGCGTCGGTGATCACCAATCCCACGTCCTGGGACTCGATATAGCCCACCCGGCGATGCTCCAGGGTCTCCAGAATCACCATAGGTCCGTTGAGACCGGGGTGGAAGCCACGATCCGAAGGCATGACCTGGATCTCGACGTTGCGCTTCGCCCCCTGCGTCAGAAGGTGTTGACGCTGCCCCCTCATCACTTCGTCGCTGCCCACCATGCTGGTCAGGGCCGATTCGCCGATGATGAAGCATGTCTCCACCATGGGTGTGCGCGTCAGCAACTTCTGCCGACTGAGCCTCGCTTCGAGATGCTGCTCAATGATCTCCTCGCTGAGGGGCGGGCAGTGCGCCGAGAACAGTGCCCGTGCGTACTCCTCTGTCTGGAGCAGCCCGGGGATGAGTAGGGGGTCGAAGTCGTATCTGCTCACCGCCTCCGTCTCGATCAAGGCGAAGTCCTGGAAGAACGCGGGGAGTTTGGCCAGGTCCACGTCGTCCTGCAACACCGCCAGCGTCCCGCCCGCGTTCAACGTGGTCTCCGCCGAGTCCGTGAACGCGGACTTCGCCGGCCTCCGGCCCTGCTCGATCGAGGCGACCTGCTCGTACGAGTAGCCCACTGCCTCGGCCAGTTGCTGTTGCGTCAGTCCGGCCCGCTCGCGGTGGAGCTTGACCAGTTTGCCGTAGCCGACCCAGATGCCAGGTCGGTCGTCGTCCTTGGGCCGCTGCTTCTTCTGACGGCTGGTTCCCATACGCCTCACACCCCAACGTGTGTGCCGATGCGCGAAATGCTCTTCTCAGGGCAACGCCCGACGCTTCGGCGCCGTCACGGGACGTGACCCGTACAAACAGGGACCCGGCCCGTACACGGGCTGCCGGTACGGTCGTTCGCCCTGGTCACGCTATACGCGCAACGGGACCGTAACCGTATGAAGTCGGAAATTCCCCCCGCCGCCGTCTCCACCGGCCCGGCTGCCCCCGCCGAACTTGTCGCCCCGCCGCCGCGTTCGCCGCTGTATCCGCCCTCCCGGGTCAAGCTCAGCTCCAGCCACCGGGGTGCCCGCCTGGCTCGGTTGCTCGCCGGGCAGCAGCTCGAAGAGTGGGGGATTCCGCGTACCGGCTCAGTTTCCGCCGTGGTCGTCGCCATCGTCGCGGAGCTGGCCGCGAACGCCGTGACTCATGGCCGTACGCCTGGGCGGGACTTCGAGCTGCGTTTGACTCTCACCTGCGCCGCCGTACGGGTGGAGGTCATCGACACCCGACCCGACCGTTTTCCGCGCGCACCCGGTGTGTCGGCGCCGCCTCCGCCGGACTCGACCCACGGGCGCGGCCTGCTTCTTGTCGCCGCCTACGCGGACCGTTGGGGCTGGGCCCTTCGCGACGCGCGGACCAAGACCGTCTGGGCCGAAGTGGACGCGGAAGCAGGGACCGTATGAGAGAAGCAGGCGGCGGCCCCGTCTCCCGTACCCGTCTCCCGTACCGGAATTCCCGTGACGTGGGAATTCCGGTACAGGAGAGGGGAAACAGGAACGCGCGTATCAGGAGGTCGCGTTCCAGGAGTGCGCGACGTCGACGATCAGCTGGCCGCCCGACTGCGTCACCCGGAACGGCAGCCGCGCGCGCACGCCGACCCCTACCAGCACGTCGTCCTCAAGGGCATCGATGTAGCGGGTGTCCTTGAACGTGTCGTAGCCCGTGACGTCCACTCCGGGCAGCGGCCTCCCGTGCTGCGCCGGGTACGAATCCGAGCCCGTCGACGGGTCGAAGTTCGGGCCCACGGCGACCTGAAGTGTCGCCCCGCCGGACAGCGGGGGCAGGTCCGGCGAACCGGGCACTGTCAGCTTGTCGACATACTTGACGCGGTAACCGAGCGCCCCCTCCGCCGAGCCGCCCCTGAAGTCGAAGACCATGCGGTCGAAGCACTCGTGCCGGCTGGTCTTGACGTTCGTCAGCGGCGGCTTGTAGTTCTCCGACGGGCGCACGAGCTTCTCCGCGCTTCCCCAACCGGTCTCACACGCCGCCGAAGTCGACGCCGACGCCGACGTGGCCGAGTCGGCCTGCGCCGTGCCCATCGCTCCCGCCGTTCCGGCTCCCGCCAGCACGAGCACCGCCAGCGTGGTTCCGAATCTCCGCATGCTTGCTCCCATTGATCGAGTTGATCGAGTTCACAAGATCGAGTGGATCTCATGAGCTTGAACAGCCTGGTGTGGCAAGGAGGTTGCCTGCTTTTCCGGCGAGTTCGGGTGGCGGGATCCGGCGGGATCCGGCGGGATCGGCGGGACTCAGAACTCGTCGTCGAAGCCGACCGTGCCCTCCACCGCTACCTGGTACGCCGACGGGCGGCGCTCGAAGAAGTTCGTCAGCTCCTGGACGCCCTGGAGCTCCATGAAGGAGAACGGGTTCTCCGAGCCGTACACCGTGGGGAAGCCCAGCCGATCGAGGCGCTGGTCGGCGACGCACTCCAGGTACTGGCGCATCGACTCCGTGTTCATGCCCGGCAGGCCCTCGCCGCACAGGTCGCGGCCGAACTGGAGCTCCGCCTCCACCGCCTCCTTCAGCATGTCCGTGACCTGCTGCTGGAGGGCGTCGTCGAACAGCTCCGGCTCCTCCTTGCGGACCGTGTCCACGACCTCGAAGGCGAAGTTCATGTGCATGGTCTCGTCGCGGAAGACCCAGTTCGTACCGGTGGCCAGACCGTGCAGCAGGCCGCGCGAGCGGAACCAGTAGACGTAAGCGAAGGCGCCGTAGAAGAACAGGCCCTCGATGCAGGCCGCGAAGCAGATCAGGTTCAGCAGGAAGCGCCGGCGGTCCGCCTTCGACTCCAGCCGGTCGATCGTCTCGACCGAGTCCATCCACCGGAAGCAGAACTGCGCCTTCTCGCGGATCGACGGGATCTCCTCCACCGCGTCGAAGGCCGCCGCGCGGTCCCCGGGATCGGGCAGATACGTGTCCAGCAGCGTCAGATAGAACTGGACGTGCACCGCTTCCTCGAAGAGCTGGCGGGAGAGATACAGCCGCGCCTCGGGGGAGTTGATGTGCTTGTAGAGCGTCAGCACCAGGTTGTTCGACACGATCGAGTCGCCCGTCGCGAAGAACGCGACCAGCCGGCCGATCATGTGCTGCTCACCGGGGGAGAGCTTGGCGAGGTCGGTGACGTCGGAGTGCAGGTCGACCTCCTCCACCGTCCAGGTGTTCTTGATCGCGTCGCGGTAGCGCTCGTAGAAGTCCGGGTAGCGCATGGGGCGCAGGGTCAGTTCGAAGCCCGGGTCGAGCAGGTTCTTCTCGGTTGTCACGGTCGCGTCTGTCGGGTCGGTGGTCATTACTGGCAGGCCTCGCAGGACTCGGGGTTTTCCAGGGAGCAGGCGATCGCCTCGTCATCAGGCGTCACCTGCGCGGGTACGGGTACGGGGGCGGACGCGGGTGAGGGCGCCGCCTTCGACGCCTGCGACCCAGCCGCCTGCGACCCGGCTGCCCTCGCGATCCGCGTCGCCGGGCGCGAGCGCAGGTAGTACGTCGTCTTCAGCCCCTTCTTCCAGGCGTACGCGTACATCGAGCTGAGCTTCCCGATGGTCGGCGTCTCCAGGAACAGGTTCAGCGACTGGCTCTGGTCGAGGAACGGCGTACGGGCCGCGGCCATGTCGATCAGGGCGCGCTGCGGGATCTCCCACGCCGTGCGGTACAGGTCCCGGATCTCCGCCGGGACCCGGGGCAGGTCCGCCACCGAGCCGTTGGACTCGCGCAGCGCCTCACGCGTCGGTCCGTCCCAGATGCCGAGCCTCTTCAGGTCCTGCACCAGGTACGAGTTGACCTGGAGGAACTCCCCGGAGAGCGTCTCGCGCTTGAAGAGGTTGGAGACCTGCGGCTCGATGCACTCGTACACGCCCGCGATCGAGGCGATCGTCGCCGTCGGGGCGATCGCCAGGAGCAGGGAGTTGCGCATGCCCGTCGTCGCGATCCGGGCGCGCAGCGCGGCCCAGCGCTCCGGCCAGTTCAGCTCCACGTCGTAGTGGTCGGGGTGCAGCACCCCGCGCGCGGCGCGCGTCTTCGACCAGGCGGGCAGCGGTCCCGACCGCTCGGCGAGGCCGCAGGACGCCTCGTACGCGGCGAGCATGATCCGCTCGGCGATCCGGGTGGAGAGCGCGGCGGCCTCGGGGGAGTCGAAGGCCAGCCGCTTCTTGAAGAAGACGTCCTGGAGGCCCATCGCGCCCAGGCCCACCGGACGCCATTTCGCGTTGGAGTTGCCGGCCTGCTCGGTCGGGTAGAAATTGATGTCGACGACCCGGTCGAGGAAGGTCACGGCGGTGACCACGGTCTCGTCGAGCCGCTCCCAGTCGATCTCGCCGGTGGCCGCGTCCACGAACGCGCCGAGGTTGACCGACCCGAGGTTGCAGACGGCCGTCTCGCCGTCGTCCGTGACCTCCAGGATCTCCGTGCAGAGATTGGAGGAGTGGACGGTGTGGCCGGGCTCGGCGGTCTGGTTGGCCGTACGGTTCGAGGCGTCCTTGAAGGTCATCCAGCCGTTGCCGGTCTGGGCGAGCGTACGCATCATCCGGCCGTACAACTCCCGGGCGGGGATGGCCTTCCGGGCCAGACCGGCCGCCTCCGCCTCGCGGTACCTCGCGTCGAACTCGTCGCCCCACAGGTCGACCAGCTCCGGCACATCGGCGGGCGAGAACAGCGACCAGACGCCGTCCGCCTCGACCCGGCGCATGAACTCGTCGGGGATCCAGTGCGCGAGGTTCAGATTGTGTGTACGGCGGGCTTCCTCACCGGTGTTGTCCCGCAGCTCCAGGAACTCCTCCAGGTCCGCGTGCCAGGTCTCCAGGTAGACACAGGCCGCGCCCTTGCGCCGGCCGCCCTGGTTGACGGCCGCGACCGAGGAGTCGAGGGTGCGCAGGAACGGCACGATGCCGTTGGAGTGCCCGTTCGTGCCCCGGATCAGTGAACCGCGCGAGCGGATACGGGAGTACGGGAGGCCGATGCCGCCCGCGTGCTTCGAGAGCCGCGCCACCTGGTGGTAGCGGTCGTAGATGGAGTCCAGCTCGTCCAGCGGGGAGTCCAGCAGATAGCAGGACGACATCTGCGGGTGGCGCGTACCGGAGTTGAAGAGCGTCGGCGAGGACGGCAGGTAGTCCAGGCGGCTCATCAGCCGGTACAGCGCGGCGACTTCGTCCAGCGCGCGGACGCTCGCGCTGTGTGCCGCGTCCGCCGCGCCGGAGTCCGTCGGCTCCTCGGCCAGCCCGGCGGCGACGCGCAGCATGAAGTGCTGCGGGGTCTCGATCACCTGGCGGGTGATCGGGTGCCGGAGCAGATAGCGGCTGTAGAGCGTCCGCAGCCCGAAGTAGCCGAAGCGGTCGTCCCCGGCCGGGTCGATCAGCCGGTCCAGACGGTCCGCGTGGCGCGTGACGAACGCGGCCGTACGGTCCGCGATCAGGCCCTCGCGGTGGCCCGTCGCGACGGACCCGGAGAACGACACCACGCCCTGCCCCGCCGCCTCGTCGGCGATGGTGCGGGTCAGCAGCCGGGCGGCGAGCCGGGAGTAGGCCGGGTCCTCGGAGATCAGCCCCGCGGCCGCCTCGGTGGCGAGCCCCCGCAACTCGGCCTCGTCCGACCGGGCGTTACGGCCGCGCAGCGCGGCGGCCGCGACCCTGCCCGGGTCGGTGTCCGGCAGATCGGCGGTCAGGTCCGTCAGGGTCCGCAGCAACGCGGTCCCGGGGCCGTCGGTCACCTGCGCGGCGACCTCGGAGATGTCGGAAAGGCCTGAAGCCGGATCGGCTGGCGCGATGGTCACGTGGTGCTCTCCCTCGCTCGGCTCTGGGCCGTCGGGAGGGAAACGGGGGTCGCGGCACGACCGTACGGCCCGGAAACGGGCAGCGCGGCGCGCGGCGTCCACCGGCCCAACCGCGAGGCCCGGACGTCTGGGCATCCGGATCGGTCGAACCGGATGCGCCGTCAGCAGGTGTTCGGACTCGCGGGTATGACAAAGCACACCACAGCACACCGTTGCGGGACAGTTCCGGATTCGCACCGGATTCCCCTGCGGTGACAGCGAGGTCGAGCATACATCTGGGGTGTGGCTGCTGTGTCACCCCCCAGATGTTGTGTCGTGAGCTCACGGTCACTGACTGTCACACCGCCCCGCTATCGTCGTCAGGACAAGGAGGTCTCCCCATGACGGCCATCGATTACGAGAGTCAGGTCCTCTCCGAGGAGTTCGACGAGGCCACCCGGATACTCGCCCGCGCGACGCGCGGCATCCGGCTCGAACTCATCGACGGGAGGGTCAGGAGCAGGGTGATGCCGGACGGGGACCACGGACGGATCATCCAGTGGCTGACGCGAATCTGTACGCAGTCCCGTCCCGAGCTCTGGCTCCACCCCGAACAAGGACTCAAGGTGCAGGAGTGCCGGAAGGGCCGCGCCCGCCCCGACGGCTCGCTCGCGCCGAGTGAAGCCTTCGTCGGCCAGGGCGAATGGGCAGATCCCGCGCCGGTCTTGATGGCCGTCGAGGTGACGACGTACGACTCCGGCACCGACCACGGGCACCGGGCGGAGAAGCCGCGCGCGTACGCCCGGACCGGCATCCCGGTGTATCTGCTGATCGACCGGGAGCACCGTCAGGTGACGGTCCACAGCGCGCCGTCCGGGGCTCGGTACGGCATCGTCCTCACGGTGCCGTTCGGCAAGGAGATCACTCTCCCCGATCCCGTCGGCATCACGCTGGAGACCGAGCAGCTCAAGAACTGGGTGCGCTGACAGCCGAGTCCTGACAGCCGAGTGGGCCGCCGGAACAGTCCGGCGGCCCACCGAGTCGTACGGTACGGAACGGTCAGCGGGTCGGGGCGCTCTCCGTCGGGGTCGGCAGCTCGACCCGCACGCCCGCGTCACCGGCGTCCGCCGTGTAGTCGGACGGGCTCGTCTCGTCGATGCCCTCCGGTGCCTTGGCCGCCCGCAGGACGAAGGTCAGCACGACCGTGACGACCACATTGAGGACGAACGCGGTGAGGCCGATGTAGCCGATCTCACCGAGCCCGGGGATCTCGGCGGACGAGCCGCCGAAGTGCTTCTGCGTGGGGCTGGCCACGCCGTACGCCGCCGCCGTGCCGTACACCATGCCGACCGCCCAGCCGCCGAGCAGCGCCCAGCGGTGGAACCAGCGGGTGAACAGGCCGCCGACCAGCGCCGGCATCGTCTGGAGGATCCAGATGCCGCCCAGCAGCTGGAAGTTGATCGCCACCGTCTTGTCCATGGTCAGGACGAAGGCCAGCGCGCCCACCTTCACCAGCAGCGAGACCAGCTTCGAGACCTTGGTCTCCTGCGCCGGAGTCGCGTCCGGTTTGATGAAGTCCTTGTAGATGTTGCGGGTGAAGAGGTTCGCGGCGGCGATCGACATGATCGCGGCGGGCACCAGCGCGCCGATGCCGATGGCCGCGAAGGCCACGCCCGCGAACCAGTCGGGGAACATGTTCTCGAAGAGCTGCGGGATCGCCAGCTGGCCGTTGTCCACCTTGATCCCGGCGGCGATCGCCATGAACCCGAGCAGCGCCAGCAGACCCAGCATCAGGGAGTACAGCGGCAGGATCGTGGTGTTGCGCCGGATCACCTCGCGGCTGCGGCTGGAGAGCGTCGCCGTGATGGAGTGCGGATACATGAAGAGCGCCAGCGCGGAGCCGAGCGCCAGCGTGGCGTAGCCCCACTGCCCGGCCTCGCCCGGTGTGAGGGCGCCCCTGGGCTGGCCGGTCGCCGGGTTCTCCTGCGAGAACGCCTCGCCCGCCTTGGCGAAGATGTCGTCGAAGCCGCCCAGCTTGATCGGGATGTAGATGATCGCGACGACGATCACGAGGTAGATCAGACCGTCCTTGACGAACGCGATCAGCGCGGGCGCCCGCAGCCCCGACGAGTAGGTGTACGCGGCGAGCACGCCGAAGGCGATCAGCAGCGGCAGGTCCTTGATGAACCAGTGCGTGGTCTCGCCGCCGCCGACGCCCATCACGTCCAGTACGGCCTGGATGCCGACGAGCTGGAGCGCGATGTACGGCATCGTGGCGAGGATGCCGGTGACGGCGACCGCCAGCGACAGCCCCTTCGAGCCGAACCGGCCGCGGACGAAGTCCGAGGTGGTCACGTACCCGTGCTTGTGCGACACCGACCAGAGCCGGGGCAGGAAGGTGAAGATCAGCGGGTAGACGAGGATGGTGTACGGCACGGCGAAGAAGCCGGCCGCGCCCGCCGCGTAGATCGCCGCCGGGACGGCCACGAAGGTGTACGCCGTGTAGAGGTCGCCGCCGAGCAGGAACCAGGTGACCCAGGTGCCGAACGACCGGCCGCCCAGGCCCCATTCGTCGAGGCTGTTCTCGTTCTCGGCCTTGCGCCACCGCGCGGCCAGGAAGCCCATGGCCGTGACGGCCACGAAGAAGAAGATGAAGACGGCGAGTGCCACGCCGTTCACGCCGTCGTTCATCGCGACGCACCTCCCTTGCGGGAGCGCTGGTCACGCTTCCACAGCTGGAACGCCGTCATGGTCAGCGCGGTCGAGATCAGGACCCAGAGCATCTGGTACCAGTAGAAGAACGGGATGCCGATAAAGGTCGGATCGATCTTCGCGTACGAACCCACCCAGAGCATCGCCACGAATGGCGCGAGGAGGCAGAGACCGATCACCACTCGCATCGGTGTGACCGTGGGTGGCCGTTTCTCTTCACGGACTTCTGACACGGCGGCTCCGTCCCCTCGTGATCGCCCTATTGATCGCCATTGATCGTCACGTTGTGACGCGCTGGAAATCTAGGCGAGAGATTCGGCCACCGTCACCCCCGGTCCGCATATCGGTACGACAACGGTATGTACGCGGGGCCGGCGGAACGGCCGGAACCGGGCCCCCGAGGCCCGGTTCCTGGTCGCTCACCCGTTATGCCGCTGTGCCGATTACGCCGCCGTACCGATATGCGTCAGCGAGCCGGGCGCTTCAGCCGCGCCACGAACTTGTAGCGGTCGCCGCGGTACACCGACCGTACCCACTCCACCGGCTCACCGGCGCCGTCCAGCGAGTGCCGCGAGAGCATCAGCATCGGCAGGCCCACGTCCGTACCGAGCAGCCCGGCCTCACGCGGAGTGGCCAGCGAGGTCTCGATCGTCTCCTCGGCCTCGGCCAGACGCACGTCGTACACCTCGGCCAACGCCGTATAGAGGGACGTGTACTTGACCAGCGAACGGCGCAGCGCGGGGAAGCGTTTCGCCGACAGGTGCGTGGTCTCGATGGCCATCGGTTCGCCGCTGGCCAGCCGCAGCCGCTCGATCCGCAGCACGCGCCCGCCCGTGCTGATGTCGAGCAGACCGGCGAGCGAGTCGTCGGCGGTGACATAGCCGATGTCCAGCAGCTGCGAGGTCGGCTCCAGGCCCTGGGCCCGCATGTCCTCGGTGTACGAGGTCAGCTGGAGGGCCTGGGAGACCTTGGGTTTGGCGACGAAGGTGCCCTTGCCCTGGATGCGTTCGAGGCGGCCCTCGACGACCAGCTCCTGGAGGGCCTGGCGCACGGTGGTGCGCGAGGTGTCGAACTCGGAGGCGAGGGTACGCTCGGGAGGCACCGGCGTACCGGGCGGCAGCGTCTCCGTCATATCGAGCAAGTGCCGCTTCAGGCGGTAGTACTTGGGCACGCGTGCGGTGCGGGTGAGGGGTCCGCCGTCGGTCTCCGTGCCGCGAGTACCGCCCCCGTCCGTGGCCATGGCCTGCCTTCCCGACTCCTGCGCTGCTGCCGTCACCGGCTCCTCCGTCTGTCGCGGCTCACATGGTGGCACGGTCCGGCCACGGGTCGTCGTCCTCCTTCGGTGCTGGACCGACAACGGACGTCCGATAACGGACACGACTGTCCTTCTTATACACCGTTCCTGGT
Source organism: Streptomyces sp. NPDC088400 (assembly GCF_044753355.1). Taxonomy (NCBI): domain Bacteria; kingdom Bacillati; phylum Actinomycetota; class Actinomycetes; order Kitasatosporales; family Streptomycetaceae; genus Streptomyces; species Streptomyces sp. NPDC088400. The sequence continues at coordinate 791,082 of NZ_JBIVMZ010000001.1, forward strand.
CGGTGGCCCCGACCGATTCCCGCGCCGTCGTGGCCGCCGTGCCGGCATGGCATCGCGGTGACCCCACCGTAGGCTGGTCTAAACCATTAAAGCGGAGGGGTGGCGTCAGGGGCGGTCATGGGCGCGTTCTACCGTGCTCCATCCGGGAGTTGTGGTGATTTCGAGGCCGTCCAGATGTCGGTCCGATAACGGACACGTGGGGCTCCTTGTCAAGCCTTGACACCCCATAAAAGTCTAGGCCAAGCTCCCCGTACTGGTCTAAACCATTATTGGCCAGGTCTCAGCCCCGGCAGTACTCGTCGTAAGTCTTCACGGTGAGCAGGGGGTTGCGGGAATCCCTGAGGAGGATGGCGTGAAGCGCAAGCTCATAGCGGCGGTCGGCGTCGCGGGCATGCTGGTCGGTGTTGCCGCGTGTGGTTCCGACGACAGTGACGGCAAGGGGGCGGGAGCCGACGGGTTCAAGGGCCAGACGCTGACGGTCTGGGCCATGGACGGCTCCACACCGGACGGTTGGACGAAGGACCTCACCGCCGAGTTCGAGAAGAAGACCGGTGCCAAACTGAAGATCGAGGTCCAGCAGTGGAACGGCATCCAGCAGAAGCTGACCACGGCGCTCTCCGAGACGGACCCGCCTGACGTCTTCGAGATCGGCAACACCCAGACCCCCGCCTACGCCGAGACCGGAGGCCTCGCCGACCTCTCCGATCTCAAGGAGGGGATGGGCGCCGACTGGACGGAGTCCCTCAACAAGTCCGCGGTCGTCGACGGCCGGCAGTACGCCGCGCCCTGGTACTTCGCCAACCGCGTCGTCATCTACAACAAGTCGGTCTTCAAGGAGGCGGGCGTCACCACCCCGCCGAAGACCCGTGACGAGTTCTTCAAGGCGCTCGACGCGATCAAGGCCAAGGGCAAGGCCGAGCCGATCTATCTCCCCGGCCAGAACTGGTACTTCTTCGACGGTCTGCTGATCGGCAAGGACGCCGACCTGGTGAAGAAGGACGGCGACACGTGGGTGTCCAACCTGGCCGACCCCAAGGTCGGCGAGGCGATGGCGCTCTACAAGAAGTACGCCGGCTACTCCAAGGCGCCCAAGGACAAGGACGAGGCCACCCCGCAGCAGGCCGACGTCTTCGCCAAGGGCAAGGTCGGCGCCTTCGTCGGGATGGGCTGGGAGGCCGCCACCGCCATCAAGGCGAACCCGGCCATCGAGAAGGAGATCGGCTACTTCACCATCCCCGGTGAGACCGCCGACAAGCCCGAGGGCGTCTTCCTCGGCGGCTCCAACCTCGCCGTCGCCGAGGGCAGTGAGAAGAAGGAACTCGCCAAGGAATTCCTGAAGATGGCGCTCTCCGACAAGTTCGAGGGACAGCTCGCCAAGGAAGGCGGCGTCATCCCGAACAAGGAAGCCCTCCAGTCGAATCTGAAGGGCAATGCCGCCGCCGAGGCCGCCGCTCCGGCCGTCAAGGGCGGTGACACCACCCCGCTCATCCCGGAGTGGGCCGCGGTCGAGAACGCCCCCAACCCGATCAAGACCTATATGACGGCCGTGATGAACGGCAAGTCCCACGCGGACGCGGCCAAGCAGGTCGAGGCCGAGTTCAACAAGCGCCTCGCGCAGAAGCAGTAGCGGTAGCAGTGCGGTAGCCGTAGCGGCAGGCGCACGAGGCACGGCAGCGGGACACCAGAAGCGCGGTACGGCACCACCGGTGCGGTACGGCAACGAAGTACGGCAGAAGAAGTGAGGACGCGCCGCCTGGGGCCGGATGCCCGACTCCGACAGGAGCCCGGCCCCAGGCGGCCGTTTTCGTCACCTGGCAGGCCTAGGGTCTTTCGTTTGGATCAGGCCGGATCAGGGAGCGGGGTCTGGTGCCGTGGATCGCAAGGCGGAGGAGTGAGGCGACGCGGAGCGTCGTGGAGTGACGACAACGCGGCGAGGCGCGGTGCCAGGGCACGCGAGCCCGGCAAGATCCAAACGAGAGGCCCTAGTGAAGAGATGGCGAGCATGACCGTGCAGACCGAACGGCCGCCCCACCGGCCGACGGAGCTATCGAAGCGGACCGACGACGGGCCGGACAGGCCCGCGGCGCGGGGGAGATCCGCGGCCCTCGCGCCGTACCTGCTGCTGCTCCCCGCCGTGGTGGCCACCCTGTTGCTCCTCGGCTGGCCGCTGATCAAGAACGGGATGCTGTCGTTCCAGAACCTCAACATGAGGCAGCTGATCCAGCACCTCACCGAGTGGAACGGCACAGCCAACTACACCGAAGTCCTCGGCAATCCCGACTTCTGGCGGGTCACCGGACGGTCGCTGCTCTTCGCCGCCACCAATGTCGTCCTGATCATGGTGCTCGGCACCCTCGTCGGACTGCTGCTCGCCCGGCTCGGCCGGCGGATGCGGGTCACCCTGCTGATCGCCCTCGTACTCGCCTGGGCCATGCCGGTCATCGCGGCCACCACCGTCTACCAGTGGCTCTTCGCCCAGCGGTACGGCGTCGTCAACTGGGTGCTGGACAAGGTCGGCTTCCACTCCATGGCGGACTACAACTGGACCGGCGGACAGTTCTCCACCTTCTTCGTGATCACGGTCCTGATCGTCTGGCAGTCGATACCGTTCGTCGCGATCAACCTGTACGCCGCCACCACGACCATCCCCAAGGAGCTGTACGAGGCGGCCTCCCTCGACGGGGCCGGCGCCTGGCAGAGCTTCACCTCGGTCACCCTGCCGTTCCTGCGGCCCTTCCTCTACGCGACCACGTTCCTTGAAGTCATCTGGGTCTTCAAGGCGTTCGCCCAGGTCTTCGCCATCAACCAGGGCGGCCCCGACCGGCTCACGGAGATCCTTCCCGTGTACGCCTACATCGAGGGCATCGGCAACCAGCACTTCGGCATGGGCTCGGCGATCGCGCTGCTCACCATCGTGATCCTGCTCGCGATCACCTCGTTCCACCTCCGTATCGTTCTCAAGCAAGGGGAGGACGAGCTGTGAACCGCTCACGCCTCGGCCGTATCTGGCCCAACGCGACGGCCCTCGTACTCGTCGTCGGATTCGTCTTCCCGGTCTACTGGATGTTCGCGACGGCCTTCAAGCCGACTCCGGACATCGTGTCCGAGGACCCGGTCTGGTTCCCGACGGACATCACCTTCGAGCACTTCACGACGGCGGTGAACGCCGACAACTTCTGGACGCTGGTCGGCAACTCGCTCACCGTCACCGTCCTCGCGGTGGTCTTCTCCCTGATGCTGGCGCTCGCCGGTTCGTTCGCGCTCGCCCGGATGCGCTTCAAGGGGCGCCGGGGCTTCGTCATCGGCTTCATGATCGCCCAGATGGCTCCCTGGGAGGTCATGGTGATCGCGATCTACATGATCGTCCGCGACACGGACATGCTGAACAGCCTCGTACCGCTGACCCTCTTCTACATGGTCATGGTGCTTCCTTTCACCCTGCTCACGCTGCGCGGATTCGTCGCCGCGGTGCCCCGGGAGCTGGAGGAGTCCGCCATGGTCGACGGCTGCACCCGCCCCCAGGCGTTCGTCAAGGTGATCCTGCCGCTGCTCGCGCCCGGCCTGATGTCGACCTCGCTGTTCGGCTTCATCACCGCCTGGAACGAGTTCCCCCTGGTCCTGGTCCTCAACAAGGACGCGGAGGCCCAGACGCTGCCGCTCTGGCTGTCCCAGTTCCAGACCGCGTTCGGCGACGACTGGGGCGCCACGATGGCCGCGTCCTCGCTCTTCGCGATCCCGATCCTGATCCTCTTCGTCTTCCTCCAGCGCAAGGCCGTCGGCGGCCTGACCGACGGCGCAGTGAAGGGATAGGCGACATGTCGACACTCGTACGCAGTGCGGACACCCTGACCCGCGACGCTCTCGCCGTCCTCCAGCCCGGCTTCCTCGGCACGACCGCCCCGGACTGGCTGCTGCGGCGCATCGGCGAGGGACTCGCCTCCGTCGGCCTGTTCGGCCGCAACGTGGCCTCGCCCGAACAGCTCGCCGCGCTCACCGAACGGCTGCGCGCCGAGCGGGACGACATCCTCGTCGCCATCGACGAGGAGGGCGGCGACGTCACCCGTCTGGAGGTACGGCACGGCTCCTCCTTCCCGGGCAACCACGCCCTGGGCGCGGTGGACGACCTGGACCTCACCCGGGCCGTCTCCGAAGAGCTCGGCAGACGGCTCGCCGCGTGCGGCGTCACCCTCGACTGGGCCCCGTCCGCCGACGTCAACTCCAACCGGCACAACCCCGTCATCGGCGTACGGTCCTTCGGCGCCGAGCCGGAGCTGGTGGCCCGGCACACCGCCGCGTTCGTCACAGGCCTCCAGAGCGCCGGGGTCGCCGCCTGCGTCAAGCACTTCCCCGGGCACGGCGACACCGCCGTGGACTCCCACCACGCGGTGCCCCGTATCGACGTGGACCTGGACACCGTGCACGCCCGCGACCTGCTGCCGTTCCGGGCGGCGATCGCGGCGGGCACCAAGTCCGTGATGAGCGCGCACATCCTGCTGCCCGCGCTCGACCCGGACCGCCCGGCGACCCTGAGCCGGCGGATCCTCACCGGACTGCTGCGCGAGGAGATGGGCTTCGACGGCCTGATCGTCACCGACGGCATGGAGATGCGGGCCATCGGGGCGAAGTACGGGATCGAACGCGGCTCCGTCCTCGCGATCGCCGCGGGCGCCGACGCCATCTGCGTCGGCGGCGGACTGGCGGACGAGGGCACCGTACTGCGGCTGCGCGACGCGCTGGTCCAGGCGGTACGGGACGGTGAACTGCCCGAGGAGCGGCTGGCCGACGCGGCCACGCGGGTGCGCGCACTCGCCGACTGGACGCTACGGGCGAGGGCGTCAGCGGCGCCGGGGACGGCCTCACCGGAGGACACGGCCTCGCCGCAGGGGACCGAGCCCGGCCCGCCGGTCGGTCTGGTCGCGGCCCGCCGCGCGGTACGGGTGACGGGCACGGCCGAGCCGCTCACCACCGCGCCGTACGTCGCCGCCTTCACCCCCGTCGCGAACATCGCGGTGGGGGACGAGACCCCCTGGGGTATCGCCACCGAGCTGGAGCGCCTCCTGCCGGGTACGGAGACGGGCTCGTACAGCGACGCGGCCGTCGCGGACACGGACACGGCAACCCTGGCCGCGCGGGTGCTCGCGGCGGCGGGCGGGCGCACGGTCGTCGCCGTCGTACGGGACGCCCACCGGCATCCCTGGATGTCCGACGTCCTGGACGCCCTGCTCGCCGCCCGTCCGCAGACGCTGGTGGTGGAGATGGGCCTGAACGGGGCGGAGCCCAGGGGAGCCCTGCACATCGCCACGCACGGCGCGGCGCGCGTCTGCGGACGGGCCGCGGCGGAGGTCATCGCGGGCCGCGAGGAGTAGCCGGGACCGCGCCGCGATCCCCGGCACCGTCATGCCGCGGAGCCGGGAATCGCGGCGCGGTCCGTCAGATGCCCTGCCCCGCAGATGCCCTGCCCCTCAGCTGTCCTGCCCGTCAGATGCCCTGCCAGTCCGGCTTCGAGGCGAAGGTGGCCCGGAAGTAGTCGGCGAGCTTCAGTCGCGCCGCCGCAGCCTCGTCCACCACGACCGTGGCGTGCGGGTGGAGCTGGAGCGCGGACGCGGGCACCAGCGCGGCGACCGGCCCCTCGACGGCCTGCGCGACCGCCTCGGCCTTGCCCTCGCCCGTGGCCAGCAGCACCAGGTGGCGGGCCTCCAGGATGGTCCCGATGCCTTGCGTGATGACGTGATGCGGCACCTCTTCGGGCCGGTCGAAGAAGCGCGCGTTGTCCTCGCGGGTCTGCCGTGTCAGCGTCTTGATCCGGGTACGGGAAGCCAGCGAGGAGCAGGGCTCGTTGAACCCGATATGGCCGTCCGTGCCTATCCCGAGCAGCTGGAGGTCCACCCCGCCGGCCTCGGCGAGCGCACGGTCGTACGCCTCGCAGGCCGCCTGGACGTCCTCGGCGTTGCCGTCGGGGCCGAGGAAGGAACGTTCACTCAGACCCAGCGGCTCGACCACCTCACGCAGCACCACCGAGCGGTACGACTCAGGATGGCCGGACGGCAGCCCCACGTACTCGTCCAGCTGGGCGATGCGCGCGCCCGAGACGTCCAGGGCGCCGGAGCGGACCTTCGCCGCCAGCGCCTGGTAGATGGGCAGCGGAGTGGATCCCGTGGCCACGCCGAGCAGGGCGTCGCGCTTACGGCGCAGCAGACCGGCGATGCTGTCGGCGATGAGCTCGCCACCTGCCGCGGCGTCCTGGACGATGACAACTTCCACGCTGGCCTGCCGATCTGTGGTGAGACGGTAATGACGCTCTTGTGGTATAGACCAATTCTATCAGAGGGGGTGCTCTGTCAGGGGAGTCGCGACGGTTCCCCGGGCAGCCGGGAACGTCCCGGTGGCGGGTGCCCGGCGGACCGTGGTCGACTGAGTCGTGTCGCGAGAGTCCGCCCGACGCCCTGCCCGCGACACCCGACCCGTGACGCCCGATGACGCCCGATGCGCGACGCGACGCCCGGCACGCGCACCCGCGGCGTTGCCGGCGACTTGGAGGCACCCAGCATGTCTGCCGCGTTCCCGGCCGGGCTGAGTGAGCAGCCCGGCGGCATCCTCTCCGCCGAGGTGGCGGAGCAGCCCGCCGTGCTGCGACGCGTGCTGCGGGACGGTGCGCCGCGCATCCGTGAGACTGCGGCGGCGATCGCCGCCAAGAAGCCGCGCTTCGTCCTGCTCACCGCACGCGGTACGTCCGACAACGCGGCGCTCTACGCCAAGTACCTGCTGGAGATCAAGCGCGGCCTGCCCTGCGGTCTGACCTCCATGTCCACGACGACGGCGTACGGGGCGAAGCCCGATCTCACCGATGTGCTGGTCGTCGGGGTCAGCCAGTGGGGCGGCTCGCCGGACCTGGTGACCTCGACCTGGGCCGCCCGGGACGCCGGGGCGACCACTCTCGCGGTGACGAACGACCCGGACTCGGCGCTGGCCGCGGTCGCCGAGTTCCACATCGACGTCCTGGCGGGCCGGGAGAGGGCGCTCCCCGCCACCAAGTCGTACACCGCCTCGCTGCTCTCCCTCTACCTCTTCGTGGAGGGGCTCGGCGGCGGCGACGGCGCGGCGGCCGGTGTCCTGCCGGACCTCGCCGACCAGATCCTGGCCCGCCGGGACGAGGTGCGGACGCTGGCCGACCGCTACCGGTTCGCCGACCGGATGGTCGTCATCTCCCGGGGGTACGGCTACCCCACGGCCAGAGAGATGGCGCTGAAGCTGCAGGAGACGAGCTACATCCCCGCTCTCTCGTACTCCGGCGCGGATCTGCTGCACGGCCCGCTGGCGATGATCGACTCGCTCTCGCCGGTGATCGTGATCGTCCCCGACGGCAAGGGCGGTGAGGCCCTCCAGCCGGTCCTGGGGCGGCTGCGCGGCAGGGGCGCGGATCTGTTCGTGGTCGGAGCCAGGTCCGAGGTGGAGAAGGCGTCGGCGGGTTTCGTCCTCCCCACGGACGAGGTCCCGGAGGAGTTGCAGCCGATCCTGGAGATTCTGCCGCTGCATCTGCTGGCCCGTGAGATCGGCGTCGCCCGGGGCCAGGATCCGGATGTGCCGCGCACCATGGCCAAGACTCCCGAGTCCCGCTGATTTCAGGGAAGGAGTCCGGCCCACCCGCGGGCCGCGGCGCCGCGACGGGACCCTCAGCCCGCCCGGCACCGCAGCCCGGAGCTGCTACGGCCGACGGGTGTGCGGTCCCGCACGGCCGTGGGAGAGGTTCCGCCGCAGTCAGGGCAGAGAGCGCCGGTACCTCGGTCCACCCTCCTGTGCGGGGAAGGTGGAGGTCTCTGTGAAACATTGTGGACTAGACCATTTCGGCTTGTCCACGGTTCGGTAAAGCCTATGTCTCACCTACCGTCCAGTACAGACCGCGGACGGACCGTCTTTCCGCCGCGGGTACGCTCGCAGGTGTGCCCTCCATGAACGACCTCGTCGCCCAGCACACAGCCCTGAGTGAGTCCGACCTCGAGTGGCTGCATCTGCTGGTCTCGGAGTGGCAGTTGCTCTCCGACCTCTCCTTCGCCGACCTTGTGCTCTGGGTCCCCACCCGGGACGGCACCCGCTATGTGTCCGTCGCCCAGATGCGGCCCAACACCGGCCCGACCTCCTACCAGGACGACATGGTCGGCCATCTCGTCCCGCGCGGACGCCGGCCGCTGCTGGACGCGGCGCTGGACGAGGGCCGGATCGTCCGGGAGGGCGACCCCGAGTGGCGCGAGGAGGTGCCGGTACGGGTCGAGTCCATCCCCGTACGGCGCGAGGGCCGGGTCCTCGGCGTGATCGCCCGCAACACCAACCTCCTCACCGTGCGCACCCCCAGCCGGCTGGAGCTGACCTACCTCCAGTCCGCCTCCGACCTGGCCCAGATGATCGCCGCCGGGTCCTTCCCGTTCCCCGGCCAGCAGGTCGACATGGACGCCTCGCCGCGCGTCGGCGACGGGCTGATCCGGCTCGACGCCGACGGGATCGTCCAGTACGCGAGCCCCAACGCGCTGTCCGCGTATCACCGGTTGGGACTCGCGTCCGACCTGGTGGGACACCACCTCGGCCGGACCACCGACGAGTTGGCCCCCGCCCGCGGCCCGGTCGACGAGGCCATGGTCAAACTGGCCAGCGGCTACGCCCCCAGGGAGGCCGAGGTCGAGGGCAGCGGCGGAGTCATCCAGCTGCGCGCCATCCCGCTCAAGCCCAAGGGCACCCGGATCGGCTCACTGGTGCTGCTCCGCGACGTCACGGAACTCCGCCGCCGCGAGCGTGAGTTGATCACCAAGGACGCCACCATCCGGGAGATCCACCACCGGGTGAAGAACAACCTCCAGACGGTCGCGGCGCTGCTCCGCCTCCAGGCCCGGCGGATGGACTCCGAGCGGGCCAGGGAAGCCCTCAACGAGGCGGTACGGCGCGTCGGTTCCATCGCGATCGTGCATGAGACGCTGTCTCAGAATCTGGATGAGCGAGTCGATTTCGACGAGATCGCCGACCGCGTGCTGGCGATGGTCGCGGAGATCGCGCCGGGCCAGATTCTCTGCCGCCGCACCGGAAAGTTCGGCATCCTCGACGCCGAAGTGGCCACCCCGCTCTCGATGGTGCTCACCGAAATCGTCCAGAACGCCCTGGAACACGCCTTCGAACCGGGGGCGCAGGGCCGGGTTGATGTCTCCGCGGTCCACAGCGGGGAAGCGCGGACGAAGCGCGGGAAGGGCGTCCGTACGGAGACGCGGCTGCTGATCACCGTCCAGGACGACGGGCGCGGTCTGCCCGAGGGGTTCGATCCGCAGCGGGGCGGCAACCTGGGGCTCCAGATCGTACGGACCCTGGTGGAGGGGGAGTTGGGCGGCAGCTTCGACATGGTGCCCGCCCCGGTGCGCGGTACGCGCGTGATCCTGGACATTCCGGTGAAACCGCAGAAGTAGCCAGGGAAGCGGGCCCCGTGCGGCAACGCGACCCGGCCCCGCACAGCAGCGAGCCCCGGACCGTGATGACGGTCCGGGGCTCGGCTCGAAGCTCACTTTGCGATGCGCATCGGGGGGTACTGCGCGCTGCGGTTCAAGGGCGGGGCTGTGCGTACACGCTGTACGCTCCGCCGGCTGAGGCTCGTGGCAGGGGGCTTCAGGCGGTCGCGTTACGCGCCCGGTTGCGAGCGGCCCGGCGCTTCATGGCGCGGCGCTCGTCCTCACTGAGGCCACCCCAGACACCCGAGTCCTGGCCGGACTCGAGCGCCCACTGCAGGCACTGCTCCATAACGGGGCAGCGACGGCAGACGGCCTTGGCTTCCTCGATCTGCAGCAGCGCAGGACCGGTGTTGCCGATGGGGAAGAACAGCTCGGGGTCTTCCTCGCGGCAAACGGCGTTGTGACGCCAGTCCATGGCTGCTACCTCTCTTGGTATGACGTGCATATGTCGTGCAGATTGCTTGTGAATGTGAACGCTTTCACGAATCCCCCGACAAGGGAAGGGTCGTCCGTCAGCCGGAACCGACGAAGCCTTGTGTTCGCAGAGGGGTTCTGGTTCTCAGGGAGGCCGATGTTGCGGGCCGTCCCGATCGCCATGTAGAGATTCGCAAACCTCGGCGGCGGATACAACCCCTTCTGGAAAGTTTTTTTTGATTCCTCGGTGTCGACTAGGTCACAGCCGTACTTCCATGGGGTGGATCCCAGCCTAAACGTTCGAGTGAAAGGACTTTTACCCCTTCCACTCACACAATCACACGCAGTGCCCGGCGTACGCCTGTGAACGTCACGCTCGTACGCAGTCCCAGATGGTCGCCGTCCATCTGGAAGGGGAGGGGTGCCTTGGAATGCAAGGTGAAGTCCGCCAGGTCATGAAGAGACACCGCGTGGCGTCCGTGAGGGCCCCGATCGGGGGTCGAAGTGAGCAATTGGGTCGCGTAACGGGCCACGGCCGGCGGGGACAATCTGGTCAGTCCGAGAACGTCCAGGGCCGAGTCGAAGGAGGCCCCGGGGGACGCGTACACCGGACGATTGCCCAGGTAGGTCCAGGGAGCGGTGTTGCACACTATCGAGACGACAAGGTCCTTGACCGGGTCCTTCCCCGCGCGCTCCAGACTGATCATTCCCTGCCGCCGGTGCGGCTCCTGGAAGAACTGGCGCACCACCTGGCGCACATAGAGCGCGTGGGTCGAGCGTTTCCCGCGTTCCCTCTGTTGTTCGACCCGCCCGATCACTCCGGCGTCGAAACCGAAGCCGGCGCAGAAGGTGAACCAGCGGGCGGGCACCGCCTCGTCGTCCGTACCCGGAGTTCCGGCCGCCAGTCCCAGACCGACCGTACGTTCGCTCTTCTGAGCCAGCGCGTCCAGGATCGCGCCGGTCGCCTCCACCGCGTCGTTGGGCAGTCCGAGCGCGCGGGCGAACACATTGGTCGAGCCGCCGGGGACGACCGCGAGGCGTGGCAACAGGTCGGGATCGGGGCCGTTGTGCAGCAGACCGTTGACGACCTCGTTGACGGTGCCGTCACCGCCGAGGGCGACGACCAGGTCTATGTCGTCGGACTCCGCGGCCCGTCTGGCCAGGTCGCGGGCGTGCCCCCGGTACTCCGTCGTCACCGCCTCCAGCTTCATCTCGCTGGCGAGCGCGTGGATGAGTACGTCGCGGGTGCGGGCACTGGTCGTCGTTGCTGCCGGGTTGACCACGAGGAGTGCGCGCATGCTCAGCAGGTTACCGGCCGGGCGCCGGAGGCTCGCCTCCGGGCAGCGGGGGTCAGGGGGCCGCGGATTCGGCCGTCCGGAGTTCTGGGCCCGTGCGTGCGCTGTGGTTACCCTGCAGGGGTGAGCAGCAGCGAGCGGATCAGCCCCGCGCCGACCCCGAACCCTCCGCGTCCCCCGCGCCTGACCGTGGCGGCCGCCATCTGCGGGCTCGAAGCCCTGACCCTGATCGCCGGCGGTGTGTATCTGCTGGTGATGGGGGTACTCGGACAGCCCGACAGTCCGGAGCAGGCGGAGATGGGCGGGGTCACCCTGATCGTGCTCGGCGTCATCCCGCTGCTCGCCGCACGAGGGCTGCTGCTGTGCCGCGCCTGGAGCCGGGGGCCCGCGGTGATCACCCAGGTCATGGCGCTGCCGGTCGCCTATACGTTGCTGACCTCCATCGGCGGGATGATCCCGGCCGGGATCGCGCTCGCGGTGGCCGCGGTGACGGGCCTGGTCCTGATCGTCAGCGCGTCGGCCAACGAAGCCCTGGGTATTACCGACCCGGCCCGCGACTCGCAGTCGTAACGGCTGTCACGGCTGTCACGGCAGTAACTGGATAACAGCCGTAACGGCAGCAACTGGCATAACCGCGGTGTCCCGCCCCGCCCCGGGTTCCCGGACCTCGGGGCGGGGTGACCCGGCCGCGTGGGCCGGGTCCGTACCGCCGTCTACTCCTCCACCAGCAGCCGCTCGCGCAACTGCGCCAGCGTCCGGGCCAGCAGCCGCGAGACATGCATCTGGGAGATGCCGACCTCCTGCGCGATCTGCGACTGGGTCATGTTGCCGAAGAAGCGAAGCAGCAGAATCCGCTTCTCGCGCGGGGGCAGGTCCTCAAGAAGCGGCTTGAGCGACTCGCGGTACTCGACCCCCTCCAGCGCCTCGTCCTCCGAGCCGAGCGTGTCCGCGACCGCCGGGGACTCGTCGTCCGTGTCCGGGACGTCCAGCGACAGCGTGGAGTACGCGTTGGCGGACTCCAGGCCCTCCAGGACCTCTTCCTCCGAGATGGCCAGCCGCTCCGCCAACTCGTGGACCGTGGGCGAACGGCCGTGCTGCTGCGACAGTTCGGCCGTGGCCGTCGTCAGGGCGAGCCGCAGCTCCTGGAGCCGGCGCGGCACCCGCACCGCCCAGCCCTTGTCGCGGAAGTGCCGCTTGATCTCGCCGACGACCGTCGGCGTCGCGTACGTCGAGAACTCGACTCCGCGCTCCGGGTCGAACCGGTCCACCGACTTGATCAGACCGATGGTCGCGACCTGCGTCAGATCGTCCAGCGGCTCGCCCCGGTTACGGAAGCGTCTTGCCAGATGCTCGACCAGCGGCAGATGCATCCGCACCAGCTTGTTGCGGAGTTCGGCACGCTCGGGCGAGCCGTCCGGCAGCTTGCGCAGCTCGATGAACATCGCCCGCGCCCCGCTGCGGTCATGTGGATCGTGGTGTTGCTCGCTCATAAAGGCCGCCCGCTCTGCCTGCGCCTGTTCCGCCGCGGCCGTCTGGCCGTCAGGTCCGTCCTCCGGGTGGGGACGGGCCTGCTGCTCGGGGATGCCCGCGGGGGCGAGCACCGGCTCAGCCGGAGCCTGGTGCCCTCCCCGCGATTCCCGTGGGATGCGCCCCTCGTCACGCACCGGACCGTCCCCGTTCCTCACGCCGGCCCGGGTCCCGCGCCGCGCTGTTTGTAGAGGCTGATGGAGACCGTACGGTCATCCGCGACCGTCGAGTCGACCTTGCCCGCCAGTGCGGAGAGCACCGTCCAGGCGAAGGTGTCGCGCTCCGGCGCGCGCCCGTCGGTGGTGGGGGCCGAGACGGTCACCTCGAGTGAGTCCTCGATCAGTCGGAACACACAGCTGAGTACGGAGCCGGGGACGGCCTGCTGAAGCAGGATCGCGCAGGCCTCGTCCACCGCGATGCGGAGGTCCTCGATCTCGTCGAGGGTGAAGTCCAAGCGCGCCGCGAGGCCGGCCGTGGCCGTACGCAGCACGGACAGGTAGGCACCCGCAGCGGGCAGCCGGACTTCCACGAAGTCCTGGGTCCCGGGCTCGCCTGCGATCTGGGACACCCTCACCTCCAAGGTGGCACAAGCTCTTCAGGGCTCCGGGACGGGGAATGTCCCGGGGCCTCGCGGTACGTGTTGGTACGTAGCCGGTCTGGACTGGCGACGCTATCGCGATCGACGGTGTTGTGTCGCCGGGACCCCCGTCAGACGACTGTCACTCATGGTAAGCATATGGGCACAGAAAGTGGCTAGGGGTCTGCGGGGCCCAATTGCGAAGAACCGGCGGAGGGTTGACGTACCCAGTCGCCAGGGGGTCGAACCGTCGCCCCGGTCCTCGGTGACCGACTTCGGACGGCCGGACCCGTCCTGCGGACGTCGGACGCTCGAACCGCCCGGCGCCACATGACCGAACCGCCCACCTCGGACGCTCGAACCGCCCACCGCCAGGCGACCGAACCGCCCACCGCCAGGCGACCGAACCGCCCACCGCCAGGCGCTCGAACCGCCCACCGTCAGACGATCGAACCGTCCACGAAGCACCAGCGCCAGCTCTCACCGGGCTCGAAGCTCCGCATCACCGCGTGCCCCGTCTCCTTGAAGTGCTGGGTGGCGTGTTGATACGGCGAGGAGTCGCAGCAGCCGACCTCGCCGCAGACCAGGCAGAGCCGCAACTGGACGGGGTGGCTGCCGGCCGCCAGACAGGCGGGACAGGTGGCACCGCGCGGTGCGGGCTCGGGGCGCGGCAGTTCCGCGATGTGTGAACACTCGCTCATGATGACCAGGTTACGACGCGTGTGAGGACGGTGGGATGGACGTATTGCCGCTGGTGGCACTGGTGGCGGGCAGCGCGGCGATCGCCGGGGCGGCCCGCAGGACACCGGTGGCGGCGCCGTTGCTGCTGGTGACCGTGGGGCTGGGTGCCGCGTATGTGCCGGGCGTACCGGACTACACACTCGATCCGCACATCGTGCTGCCGCTGATCCTGCCGCCGCTGCTCTACACGGCGGCGGTGGACAGTTCGTACCTCGATCTGCGGGCCAACATCCGGCCCGTGGCCCTGCTGTCGGTGGGGTATGTCCTGTTCGCGACCCTCGCGGTCGGAGGGTTGGCGCATCTGCTGGTGCCCGATCTTCCGTTGACCGCGGCTCTGGTGCTGGGCGCGGTCGTCGCGCCGCCGGACGCGGTGGCGGCCACGGCCATCGCCCGCAAACTGGGACTGCCGAGCCGGATCACCACCATCCTCCAGGGCGAGTCGCTGGTGAACGACGCGACCGCGATCACCGCGTTCAAGGTGGCGCTGGCCGCGGCTGTCGGTGAGGGCGCGACCTGGGCCGGTGGGATCGCGGAGTTCGCGCTGGCGTCCCTCGGCGGTGTCGGCATCGGGCTCGTGCTGATGGTGCCGCTGCACTGGCTGCGTACGCATCTGACCGAGCCCCTGCTCCAGAACACCCTGTCGCTGCTCATCCCGTTCGTTGCGTACGCGCTGGCCGAACAGGCGGGGGCGTCGGGGGTGCTGGCGGTCGTGGTGGTCGCGCTCTACGTCGGACACCACGCCTGGCAGGTGGACTTCGCGACCCGGCTCCAGGAGGCCGCGGTGTGGAAGATGGTCGCGTTCGTCCTGGAGTCGGCGGTCTTCGCGCTGATCGGACTCCAGCTGCCGTTCGTCCTCAAGGGGCTCGGGGAGTACGGGGTCGGGGAGTCGCTGGCGTACGCCGTGGGGGTCTTCGCGGCGGTCGTGGCGGCCCGGTTCATCTGGGTCTTTCCGGCGACCTTCCTGCCGCGCGCGCTGTTCCCGAAGATCAGGGAGCGAGAACCGGACACCGACTGGACCGCGCCGCTGATCGTCGGCTGGGCCGGGATGCGTGGAGTGGTCTCGCTGGCGATCGCGTTCTCGATTCCGCTCACACTGCACGACGACCGGCCGTTCCCGGGCCGCAATCTCATCCTGTTCCTGACCTTCACGACGGTCATCGGCACGCTGGTCGTACAGGGGCTCACGCTGCCGCCCCTGATCCGGCTCCTGAAGGTGCCGGGCCGGGACCGGCAGGCCGAGACCCTGGCCGAGGCGCAGGCCCAGAGCGAGGCGTCCGCGGCGGCGGAACAGCTGCTGGACGAGCTGCTGGCCGATGAGCGCAACGCACTGCCGCCGCCGCTCGCACAGCGGCTCCGTACGGTCATGGAGCGCCGCCGCAACGCGGTCTGGGAGCGGCTCGGGACGGTCAACGAAGTGACGGGGGAGTCGGCCGACGACACCTACCGGCGGCTGTCGGGGGAGATGATCGCGGCGGAGCGCGCGGTGTTCGTGGACCTGCGGGACCGGCGGAGCATCGACGACGAGATGCTGCGGACGCTGCTGCGCAGGCTGGATCTGGAGGAGGCGGCGGCGTACCGGGAGGAGGGTACGGACTGAGCCGGCCCACGAGGTTGGCGGCTCGCGCCGCTCAGGGGGGCGTTACGGGGACGACGGCTCGGGCTGTCCCGTGATGACGGCGGCGACACTCGTGCCCGGCCGGAAAGCGCCCTCCTCCACCAGAGCCGTGAGGCCGTAAAGCATTTTGGCGACATAGAGACGTTCCACCGGGAGCCCGTGCCGGTCCTCGAAGTCGTCGGCGAAGGCGTCGAGGACGGGGGAGGTACGGGCGAAGCCGCCGAAGTGGAAGCGGCCGTCCAGGCGCCAGTCACCGGCCGGGCCGCCGAACGCGGCGAGTTGGAGGTCCCGTACCTCCCGGTCGAGGAAGTCCCCCTTGAGTACGGGGAATCCCAGGGCCCGCTGCCCCGCGCCGAGTCCGGCGGCGAGCCCCGCGAGCGTCCCGCCGGTGCCACAGGCGACGGCCACGGCCTCGGCCGTGCCGCGCAGCTCCCGGCCCAGCTCCGCGCACCCTCGTGCGGCGAGCGCGTTGCTGCCGCCCTCGGGGATCACGTACACGGACTCGGGCTCGGACTCGCGCTCCAGCCCGGCGCGCGCGAGGACGGCGGACACGACCGCGGGTTCGGTCTTGCGGCGGTATGTCGAGCGGTCCACGAAGCACAGCCGCATCCCGTCCGCCGCGCACCGGGCGAGGGAGGGGTTGAGCGGGCGATCGGCCAGTTCCTGCCCCCGTACGATCCCGACGGTGGCGAAGCCGAGCAGCCGGCCGGCGGCGGCGGTCGCGCGCAGATGGTTGGAGTACGCGCCGCCGAACGTCACCAGCGTGCGTAGGCCTCCGGCCGCCGCGGAGCGCAGATTCGGCGCCAGTTTGCGCCACTTGTTGCCGGGCAGTTCGGGGTGGATCAGGTCGTCGCGCTTGAGCAGCAGCCGTACGCCATGACGGGCGAAGCGTTCGTCCTCGGCCGGCCGCAGCGGCGACGGAAGCCGCGGCCGCAGACCGGCGAGGTCGAACGCTTCGGAGCCGGAGCCGGAGCCGGAGCCGGAGCCGGGCCCCGGGGCGGCGTCGGCGTCGGGGGCGGGGGAGGTCACCCCCTCATTGTCACTTCAGACGGTCGTGGACGCGTTCGCGCATCTCCGTCATCGAGAAACCCCGGGGGTCGACCTTGCCCGGCTGCCACTCCAGGTGGCCGATCACCGACCGGGCGCCCCAGCCGTGGTAGCGGCAGATCGCCGCCGCGGCCTTCTCGATGGCCTCCAACTGGACCTCGGGCCACGGGTCTTTGCCGTCGCCGAGGTTCTCGCACTCGAAGCCGTAGAAGTGCCGGTTCCCGTCGGTGTTGGCCTCGTTGTCCCGCGGAAGGCCCTTCTCGGCGATCACGGCCCGCAGGACCTCGTCGTCGCCGAGCCCGGCGTGATTGGCCCGTCCGTAGCCGACGAGATGGACCTTTCCGTCCTTGGCGATGACGCCGTGGCACAGCGGGCCGGGCAGGGACTCGTGGCCGTCCCGGCAGAGGCGGACGGTGGCATCGGTGCCCTTGGTGACGGTGTGATGGATCATCACGCCGTTGACCGGGCCCCAGGCGCCTTTGTCGTTCCGGTTGTGGGTGCGCCAGTCACCGACCTGAACGACCGTCAGACCTTCGTCCTTCAGTGCGTCGAGGAAACTGCTGGCGGACATGGGCGGGGCCATGACCGGCTCCTAACTGCTCGTGACCTGTGCGTGGGGAATTGGCGGTGGGTATCGGCGGTGGGGATCGGCTGCGGGGCTCGGCGACGCGACGCGGGCCGACCTGGACAGTGTGCCGTCACGAGGGGCCATCGGGGGGAATTTCGCGTGTCGTACCCAGTAGAACGCGATCCAGTCCCACTCGTTTGTGTAATGGCGGACTCTCGTGACGTGCTGGAAGTGTTTCCCCTCGCAGGTCAGCACATGATCGAAGGGGAGAATTCATGTCGGTCGGTAACGAGGTCCGCGAAGGTCAGCCGCCACCCCAGCAGAGTCTGGGAACGGCCGCCGCGCGGAACCTGGCGACCACCACCAAGTCCGTACCGCAGATGCAGGAGATAACCTCCCGCTGGCTGCTGCGGATGCTTCCGTGGGTTCAGGTACAGGGCGGTACGTACCGGGTGAACCGCCGGCTCACTTACGCGGTCGGCGACGGCCGCGTGACGTTCGTGCAGACCGGGGACCGGGTGTCGGTCATCCCCGCGGAGCTGGGCGAGTTGCCCGCGCTGCGTGAGTACGGTGACGAAGAGGTGCTGGCCGAGCTGGCACGCCGTTGTGAGCAGCGGGAGTTCACGGCGGGCCAGGTCCTCGCCGCTTCCGGCGACTCGGCGGACCAGGTCTTCCTGCTGGCGCACGGCAGGGTCGAGAAGGTGGGTACGGGCCCCTACGGGGACGACGCGATCCTCGGAGTCCTCGCGGACGGCGCGTACTTCGGAGAACAGGCCCTGGTGGACGGGGAGGCCACCTGGGACTTCACGGCGCGCGCGGCGACGGCGTGCACCGTGCTGGTGCTGACACGGAACGACGTACAGAACCTCGCGGAACGTGCGGAGTCGCTGCGCGGCCATCTGGACGCGCTGGCGTCCGTACCGCATCAGCGGACCAACAAGTACGGCGAGGCCGCGATCGATCTGTCCGCCGGCCATGTCGGCGAGGCGGTCGTGCCCCACACGTTCGTGGACTACGAGGGGGCGCCGCGCGAGTACGAACTGAGCGTCGCGCAGACCGTGCTGAAGGTGCACAGCAGGGTCGCGGACCTCTACAACCAGCCCATGAACCAGACCGAGCAGCAGTTGCGGCTCACGGTCGAGGCGCTGCGTGAGCGCCAGGAGCACGAGCTGATCAACAACCGCGAGTTCGGTCTGCTGAGCAACTGCGACTACGGACAGCGGCTCCAGCCCCACGAGGGCGGCCCCACCCCGGACGACATGGACGAGCTGCTCTCGCGCCGCCGAGGCTCGAAGCTCTTCCTGGCGCATCCGCGTGCGATCGCCGCCTTCGGGCGCGAGTGCAACAAGCGGGGGCTGTACCCGGACAGCGTGGAGGTCTCGGGCCACCATGTGCCCGCCTGGCGCGGGGTTCCGATCTTCCCGTGCAACAAGATCCCGATCTCCGACGCGCGGACGACCTCGATCATCTGTATGCGTACGGGCGAGACCGAGCAGGGAGTCGTCGGGCTTCAGCAGAGCGGCATCCCGGACGAGATCGAGCCGAGCCTGTCGGTCCGCTTCATGGGCATCGACGACCAGGCGATCATCTCGTACCTGGTCACGGCCTACTACTCGGCGGCCGTCCTCGTGCCGGACGCCCTCGGTGTCCTGGAGAACGTCGAAGTGGGGCGTTGGAGCTGAGGTGACCGACCCGGGCGGGCCGGCCGACCGACCGCGCGACCGTACGGGCGTGATGGCCGGGTCGGTCGGCCCGCCCGGGGACGGGGGCCGGGCTCCGGGCCCGGTGTCCGGGCGATCCCCGGGCTCCGGGCCGGTCTCGGACTCACTCGGCCGGAGGCCGCGACAGGATGTGAGAAGACGCCGGAGGAAGTGACCATGACCGTGACCAGCAGCACGGATGCCGCCGCCGAGGGGCATGAGGCCGTGGCTCTCCTGGAGCGCACCCGCACCGCCGTCCATCCCGAATTACGCTCCGCCGTCGAGTCGTTGCCCGGTTCCGTGCGGCGGGTCGCGATGTACCACTTCGGCTGGGAGCACGCGGACGGTACCCAGGCTGCCGGGCCGGCGGGCAAGGCGATCAGGCCCGCGCTGGTCCTCGCGGCGGAGCGGGCTCTGGCCTGGGATCCGGCCGGGGAGCCGACCCGGGATCAGCAACACGCGGCAGCAGGACGGCAGTCCGCCGGGGCAGGCCCGCGCCAGTCGGCCGTACGGGCCGCTGTCGCGGTCGAGCTCGCCCACAACTTCACGCTGCTCCACGACGATGTGATCGACGAGGACCCGACCCGACGGCACCGCGCCACCGCCTGGACGGTCTTCGGCACCCCGGACGCCATCATCGCGGGCGACGCGATGATGGCCCTCGCGCTGAGGCTCTTCGCGGAGGACCCGCATCCGGCGTCGGCCGCCGCCTCGGCCCGGCTGGCGACCTGTGTCATAGAACTGTGCGCGGGACAGCAGGCGGACTGCGCCTTCGAGCAACGTGGTCCGCACGAGGTCTCGTTGGACGAGTGTGTCGCCATGGCCATGTCCAAGACAGGTGCCCTGCTCGGTGCGTCGTGCGCGCTCGGGGCGCTGTACGCGGGCGCGGAGGAGGAACAGGTCGCCGCACTGGACGCCTTCGGCCGGGAGGCGGGGCTGGCGTTCCAGCTCATCGACGATCTGATCGGGATCTGGGGAGACCCCGACCGCACGGGCAAACCGGCCGGCGCCGATCTGGCCGCCCACAAGAAGTCCCTGCCGGTGGTGGCGGCCCTGGCGTCCGGCACCCCGGCCGCCGAGGAGCTGGCCGAGCTGTACCGGAGCCCGATGGACGACGCGGCGGTCCGGCGGGCGGCCGACGCGGTCGAACGGGCGGGCGGGCGCGACTGGGCACAGTTCGAGGCGGCCGACCGGATGTCCAGGGCGGTCCACCAGCTGTCCCGGGCGGTCCCCGATCTCTCCGCCGGCGACGATCTGCTGGCGCTCGCGGAGTTCGTCACGCGCCGAAACCGCTGAGCGGCGGGGCACGATCGTCTTCCGGCACTCAGGCAACCGCAGGCACGTTCCCGGCCGCACGACGGCGATTCCAGTACGCGACGGTCAGTACGGCCGGCAACGACCCCCACAGGGCCGGCGGCACCTAGCAGAAAGAGAACCAGGCAACCTCCCGGCCGCCGGCCCGGCTCGGGGCGTCGGCCGACAGGGCGTCGCCCCGGATCGTGGCCCCGATGGTGGCCGGGACGACCGCCGCCTTCACCGGGACCCGGCGGCCGCGTGGGAACGGAATCCAGGGTGGACTCGGCTCCGCAGTTCGATTTACGGAGAGGTGCGACCGAAGGATGAGGGCAGGCAGCGTGGAGTCGTCGGGCAGACAGCGTGGAAGTCACTTGCATAACCACTACGGCTGGAGCACTGTGGTTGGAGTGGTCAAGCCCCCCCCATGGGTGCACCCGGCCGTTCCGTCCGTTTCCTGTCGTTCAGTGCCCCGGAGGTCCGCTTGCGCAAGCTCACTTACTACATGGCCGCGTCGATCGACGGATTCATCGGAGATCCCACCGGGGACGGGACGTCCTTCCTGCGGTACGTGGACGATGAGTTCTTCGCGTTCCTGAAGGCGGAGTACCCGGAGACCATGCCGACCCACGGTCGTCGGTCCTTCGGTATCGACCATCTGGAGAACCGTCACTTCGACACGATCATCCAGGGCAGGGTCAGCTACGACATCGCCCTGGAGGCCGGTGTCCCCAGCCCGTACGCGCACCTGCGGCAGTACGTCGTGTCGCGGAGCATCAAGGAGAGTCCGGATCCCGCGGTCGAGATCGTCTCCGGCGATGTGGTGCGGAAGGTCCGGGAACTCAAGGCGGAGGAGGGTGAGTTGGGGATCTATCTCTGCGGCGGCGCCGATCTGGCCGGGCAGTTGGCCGGTGAGGTCGATGAGCTGATCATCAAGACCTACCCGTCGGTCCTCCGCTCGGGAATGCCCATGTTCGCGGCGGACTTCCATATCGACGAGTTCGTGCTGGGCTCCGTGCAGGCCTTCGGGAATGGCGTGATCGTCACCACGTACGGCCGCAAGTAGTGACCCCTGCTGCGGCGGAAGATCTCGTACCGCTACAGTCCGCGCCATGACAGCGGAGTCGGCGGAGTCGACGGATACATGGGCGGGTTGGTACCGGGACGGCCGGGGGGCCGAAGCGATCACCCTCACCGCGGGTGGGCAGCAAGTGCGTACCCAAATAAGGGGAGTTGAGTACCGAGGGGCGGATTTCGCCACCCTGGCGGCGGTGGAGGCGGGCGAGGCTCTGGCGGCCTGCGTCATGGAGTGGGACATCCCGCTGCCCGTCAACGCGGACGGTACGGCCGAACAGGCCACGCTCAGCTGCCTGCTGGCGCTCGGTGAGCGGGAGTCCGAAGGGCCGGTCGGGCGGGCCGAGCTGAGCCTGACGCTGCACTTCGGCGGGGCGGCCTACGCGTCGGGCATCGCCGGGGGCGGTTTCGAGGAGGCGCTGGGGCGTATCCGGCGCCAGCTGCCGGCCGGTACGGAACTGGGCGGGAAGCAGCTGGTGGAGGCTTCCTGAGGAGCTCTGCCGGGAGACCGGACCATGCTGGCGATCCCTCCGGTCCGGTTGTGCCCTGCCGGGCGCCCGGACACCGAGGGTCACTTGTCCGGCTGCGATCCGTCCGACCGTGCCCCGTCCGACCGTGATCCGTCCGGCTTTGCCTCGTCCTGTCGGTCCTCCGGCCGCTGCACGGACTCCTCCGTCCAGCCGTTGTCCACGGTCGGATTGTCGTCGTGGAGGACGAACTCCTCCCTGAGGTCGACCGGCCGGTAGCCCGCCGCGATCAGGCCGTCCAGCAGCGCGTCCACCCGGGCGCGCGCCACCGGGCGGCCGACGCCCCGGGCGAGTTGGGTCACGTAACGCTCCTGGACGCCGCCGGGCAGGATGTGGCGCGCGGTACGTGAGACATGCGCGGAGTGCCGTTCGGCGACGGCGGCCAGCCGTTTCGTGTCGTACGGGATCGGCAGCCGCAGCTTGAGGCGGTGCTCGAAGTGGCAGTGCGCGGGGAACGTCGCGGCCTCCGCGTCGGTCTGCGGTACGCCCTCGTTCCACGGCGCCGCCTCGATCTTGGTCCGTACGACGGTGAACCCGGCCTCCGCGAGGCGCGCGGCGCACTGCTCGGCGGCGCGTAACTGTTCTTCGAGGCTGCCTGTGCCGTACAGCGTGAGCGTCGGGCGGGAGGGCGTCCGGCCGCGGTCCAGGACGGTAGCGGTGAATGCGAGGCCGTGGACGACGGCCCAGTCGCGGAGCGACACGACCGTGTCCGGGCGGTGGTCGGCCCGTACCGTCATATGTGTTTCGAAGTCGCCCTCGATGGTGCGACAGAGAGCGCGGCGGGGCGATGCGCCGGGGTCCGTACTGAAGTCCACCGAGAGACGTTACCAAGGGGGACAAGGGAAGGGGCGCCCCCGTGGTGCGTTTTCGGGGCGCCCCTGTCGAGCGTCTGACGTGACCTGACCCCGGACTCGGATCCCCGGAGCCGGATCCTCGGAGGTCAGGTCCCGGGAGGTCAGGAAAGCTTGGCCAGGGCGGCCGCGAGGCCGTTCGCCCACAGGGTGTTCACGCGGGCGCGCTCCGCCGAGTTCGGCTGGGCGTTCTGGCAGGAGGTGCCGGGGCCGCCGCCGGACATCAGCTCGCTGCACGGACCGGTGTAGTGGTCCGGGAGGCCGAGCACGTGCCCGGTCTCGTGCGCGGTGACGCGGGTCGAGTTGTACCGCTGGTTCTGCGCGTAGTCCAGGAAGATGTAGCCCGAACCGTGGCCGTCGGTGCTCGCGTACGAGCCGCGGGAGTCATTGCCCTCGCGGTAGGTGAAGTCGGCGTTGCTGCCCGACTGGAGCTTCACATTGGAGACGGCGCTGTTCCAGATGGAGGTGCTGCTGGCTATCTGGCCGGCGAACGTGGGAGCGGCCGAGGCGTTGTAGACCACGGTGACGGCCTGCACGCCCGGGTTCGCGGCGCGCTTCTCGGCGACCGACTTCAGGACGGCGTCGAAGAACGCCTTGTTCGCGGCGGCCTCCGCCTTCGAGCCGTTGTAGGCGGCGTACGAGGAGGTGGCGTCGGCGCTGGTGGGGGCAGCGGTCGTGGTGGCGGAAGCCGGGGCGACACTGAACGCGGTCGCGAACGCCAGGCCGAATCCGAAGATGGCGGAGACGGCGGTCTTGGGGTGTCTCATGTGGGGGGCTCCTGCTCGTCCGGTTGAACGGATGGGGATACCGGAGAGTCTCGGGGAGTTCACCTCTGCGCGGATGATGCCAAAAGCCGATAGCACCAACGCATCACTTGGCCGATTTTCTACGAATGAGGGGCCAATTACTGCGTTTTGGGGATCTGGTGCGGCTCAAGAGGCGGCTCTACTCTCTGGGCATGGAGCTGGAGGTGAGGCACCTGCGTGCCCTGTGCGCCATCGCCGATACGGGCAGTCTGCACAAAGCGGCCAGGCAGCTGGGGATGAGCCAGCCGTCCCTGACGACCCAGCTGCGGCGCATCGAGAACTCCCTGGGCGCGGAGCTCTTCTCCCGTGAACGCACCGGCTGTCGGCCCACCCCGCTGGGCCTCTCGGTGGTGAGCCGGGCCCGTCCGCTCGTCTCCGAACTGGCCGCGCTGGTCGCCGAGGCGCGGTCGGCGGCCGACGGGGCCGACGGTCCGAGGCTACGGATCGGCTCCACCGCGAGCCGGGCCCTGGTGGGCTGGCTGCGGCGGCTGAGACGCCGGCTGCCCGGTACGGACATCTCGCTCCATATGGACGCCTCCGCCAACGCGTTGCTGCGGGCGGTCGCCTCGGGCCGGCTCGATGTGGCCTTCGTGCACGAGGTGGAGGGCTGCCCGCTGACCGTCCCGGACGGGCTGGAGAGACGCGTACTGGTCGACAGGGAACCGCAGTTCATCTGCATGTCGCCGGACCACCCGGCCGCCGCGCACCCGGTCGTGGAACTCGCGGACCTCGCCGAGGACCGCTGGATGGTCGACCCCACGGTGGACGGTGAATGGGACGCGCTGCGCCGCGTACTGGGTGCGGCGGGGCTCAACCCGTCGGTGCTGCACGGCGATTACCAGACGGCGGCCTCCCTGATCGCGGTCGGAGAGGCGGTGGCCCCGTGCCAGCCCACCTCGGGGCCGCGCGACGACATAGCGATCAGGCCGCTGCGGGACGACCCGCTGGCCGTGCGGCTGCTGTTGTTCTCGCGGATGGGCGGGGGCACCGGGGACGAGCCGACGAGCGGGGGGCTCATCGAGGCCGGTGTGTTCGCGGACCTGACGGAGGCGTACCGGGAGGCGGCGCTGCGGGCGGTCGGCTACCGGCAGTGGCTGACCCGCAACAAGAGCCCGCTGCTGCACGCTCCGGCGGCGTAAGCGGCGTAAGCGGCGTAAGCGGCCCAGGTGAACAGGTCGGCCCCCGAATCCACTCAGTGCCCGTGGCGGCTCACCGCGGTGCGGCCCACCGTCGCGGCCAGTTTGCGCAGCCGCCGCCACTCCAGGGGCGGCTTCACCGCCGGGATGCCGGGCCGGTCGCGGGGGACCCGTACCCGAAGGGCCCCGGGCTCGATGCGACAGCGTACGGGGGTGGGAAGAACCATTGCCTCTCCATCGACACCGACCTCGATCTCTCCCTGGTCGGCGTCCACGATTACCTGACGGGTAGTCAGGACCGTGAGCCCGGCTGCCTGCGGGCCCCGCAGCAGCCCGGCGGCCTCGGCCGCGCTGTCGACCTTGACGCCCAGGACGCCGAGTACGCCGAAGTCCAGTCGTTCGCGTCGGCCGAGCCCGGCCGGATCCTCCGTGCGGTACGGGTTGTTGCTCACCAGCAGGGCCTGGGGCCCGGTGATCGTGGTCTCCCCGGTGTCCGCGACGAGATGGGGCCCCTGCTGGCGCGTCAGCAGATCGGGCAGCAGATCCAGGGTGGTGCGCACCTTGTCGTCGCGGTAGGAGGGGCTCTGCACTACGGCGGCGTACGCGCCGAAAGAGGCGTTGTTCACGAAGGGGTGTTCACCGGCGAAACCGAGGTCGACATGGAGTTCGACACCGTCGGTGAGCGCGTCCAGGCAGGTCGAAGGGTCCTCCCGGTCGAGGCCGAGGTCCATCGCGAAGTGATTGCGGGTGCCCGAGGAGATCACCAGGAAGGGAGTTCCGGACTCCGCGGCGACGGCCGCGACAAGGGCCTGTGTCCCGTCTCCGCCGGCGACGCCCAGCAGGTCGGCACCCTCGGCCACGGCCGTACGGGCCAGTTCGGCGACGTCCTGCCGGTGGTCCGGGTCGAGCAGCACGACCTTCGCGCCGAGCCGTTCCGCCTTCTCCCGGAGACCGAACCTCGCCACCTTTCCGCCCCCGGACCGGGGATTCATGATGAGGAAGGGGCGTTGGGGCGGCGGTACGTGATGCTCCGTCATCCCGGCCGGACGCGCGCCGGTGCTGCTGAGCGCGGCCCGGCCGCTCCAGACGGCCACCGCCCACAGCCCGCAGCAGACCAGCACCAGCCACAGCAGATTCGCTGCGTCGAAGAATCCGATCACGCAGACCGGTGCCGCCACGGCCAGTACCGCCGCCGCCACCCGGGCGGCCCCCCGCCGCGTCAGCACCCACCAGACGGCGGCTGCCGCGACGGCCATCCCGGCCAGTCCCGCGGCGACCAGGATCAGACTGCCGGTCCCCGCGAACACCAGCGGCAGCAGCACGGCCAGAGCGGCGGAAGCCAACGACACCCGCGCCGACCAGCGTTGCGCCGCGTGGGCCCGCTCACCGAAATCCACAACCACGGCTTCTCCCGCCGATCACGCAGCCCAGGTGGCCCCCGCGGTCGGCCCACGTGATCACACACCCAACAGCCCGACATGGTAGGGCCGCCGGCCGCCCCGCGGCCATCGGCGTCGCGGACCGAGACGTACGGATGTGTACGTTGTACGGCTGAGCGCGCGGGGCTCCGCGGCCGTACTCAAGGACAGACAGCTGAAGGAGCGATGAGATGGCTCACCGTATGACCGTGCCCGGTCTGTTTCCGCCACCCGACTACGCGCATACGGCCATAGTCGAGACGGACCGGCGCCTGGCCTTCCTGGCCGGGGCCGTACCTCTCGACGAGGACGGCAAGCTCGTGGGACCCGGCGACTTCGTCGCCCAGACCGAACAGGTCCTGGTGAATCTGGAGACCGCGCTGGCCGCCATCGGCTGCGGGTTGACGCACGTCGTCAGCACAGCGGTGTACGTGACCACGCCGGATCCGGCGGATCTCAGCCGCGTCTGGGAGGTGGTCCGCGCGGGTGGCCTCACCCTCGGCCCGCACACCTCCACGCTGTTGGGTGTCTCGTGCCTCGGGTACACGGGCCAGCTCGTCGAGATCACCGCGGTGGCGGAGGTCCCGTGAGCGTCCGGCCCGTCACATCCACCATCACATCCGGCCGTCACATAGGGCCGTCACATCCGGCCGTCACATAGGGCCCGTCACATGGGGAGCAGCGTGGTCAGCGGGGCGCCGCCCAGCGCCGGGGCGAGCCTCTCGCGGCCCTTCAGGAACCGTAATTCGATGAGCACGGCCAGGCCGACCACGGTGGCACCCGAGGGCCGTATAAGGTCGAGCACCGCCTCCGCGGAGCCGCCACTGGCCAGCACGTCGTCGATGACGAGCACACGGTCACTCGTGCAGAGCGCGTCCTCCTTGAGCTCCACCGTGTCGGTTCCGTAGGCCAGTTGATAGGTACGGGAGCGGACGGCGCCGGGCAGCTTGCCCGCTTTGCGAGCCGGTACGAAGCCGACGCCGGCCCTCGCCGCGGCGGCGGCGCCGAGGATGAACCCCCGGGCCTCGATGCCGACCACCGTGGTCGCCTCGTACCGGTCGCACAGCGACGCGAAGATGTCGGTCAGCGCACCGAAGGCGACGGGGTCGCCCAGGAGCGGGGTGATGTCCCTGAACAGCACACCGGGGATGGGATATTCGGGTACTTCCTGGATCCGCTTACGCAGCAGATCGAGCGTGGCTTCCTCGAAAACGGGGTTCGTCGTGGTCATCACGGACTCCTGGTGAGGGAACGCTCCCCTCCGGCGGGGCCCCACGCGATGGCCTTGTGCGGTGGCCTTGTGCGGTGGCCCTAGGTGGTGGCCGGATGCGGAGGTGCGGTGGCCGGAAGGGAGGCGGAAAACGGCGTACGGGCGGGAAATCTCAGGGGCCCCTGAAACGCACGGGAATACAGGGGCTCAGTGGGACACCCGTTACTTCTCAAGGAAGTTACTCCGGTTCCTCACGAAGACCAGACCGCCGACGCTATTGACATGAGCGAGAATTCGTATAGGACGGTCCGTTCGCGGCGGGTCTCCAGCGCCACGATCTTCATCGATCCGCCCTCCCCGCGATGGCCTCGATGAGCTCGGGCAGCTGTGCGAACTGGGCGGGGTCCGCCAGTGCCGACCCGAGGGACACCGCCGCGGCCCCGGCGCCGAGGAATTCCATGGTGTTGGCGAGATTCATGCCGCCGGTCGCGACGAAGTGCGCCTGTGGGAACGGACCGTGCATCGAGGCGATCCAGCCCGGCCCGAGGTCGGCCGCGGGGAACGCTTTGAGCCAGCTGAACCCGAGGGCCTCGGCCTGCTGGATCTCCGACGCGGTCGCGACGCCCGGCAGGTGCGGCAGGCCCGCCGCGAGTGACGCCTCGGCGACTTCGCGCGAGAAGCCGGGAGCCACGGTGAACCCCGCGCCCGCCTCCACCGCTCGCTCGACCCGCTCCACGGTGGTCACCGTGCCGGCGCCCACCACGGCTCCGCGCTCCTCGCCGGCCTCGACCGCGGCGCGCAGCGCGGCCACCGCGGTCTCGCTCTGTACGGGCACCTCGACGAGCCGGATGCCGACGTCCCACGCCCGTCGGCTCACCTCCACCGTGCGTACGACGTCGAAGCCGCGCAGGATCGCCATGAGCGGGAGCGCGTCGAACGCGTCCTTGAACAGCTGTCCGGACGCGGTGTTCATTCGGTTCATCGGGTCCACCCGAGTGTGCGAGAGAAGGTCTGTGCGGGGTGCCCGACGGCCGGCGGATGTGCGTACGGGCTCACCGGGCCGTTCCGTCCGTTTCTTCCGGGTCGAGGGCCTGGCGGCGCAGGGATGTGGCATCGACATGGTCCTCGACGGAGCTGAGCGCGAACGCGGCGACGCGGTGTCCCAGACGCAGCCTCTCGGCCGGGGTTTCGTCCCGTAGCCACGCCGACAGGTAGCCCGCCGCGAACGCGTCTCCCGCCCCGACCGGCTCGACCACGTCGACCGGCTCGGCGGGGACGAACGTGCCCGGGTCCGCGCCCGTGTCCGTACCCGCTTCGAACAGCACCGCGCCGATCTCCGCGTTCTTCACCACCACGCTCACCGAAGGACCGATCAGGTCGCGTACGTCCTCAGCGGTCGTGGTGCCCCAGACCTGTGCCGCCTCGTCGAGCCCGACGAACACGACGTCGGCCTGCCGGGCCAGGGCGAGCAGCGGCGCGGCGGCATCTTCGGTACTCCAGAGCGCCGGACGGTAGTTGACGTCGAACGAGCGGAGGACCCCGGCCTCGCGCGCACGGTCGAACAGGGCCGTAGCGGTACGGGCGCAGCCGGCCGACAGCGCGGCGGTGATGCCGGACAGGTGCACCAGCCGCGCCGCGGCGATCGGGAGCGTGTCCAGGTACGCGGGGGTCAGCCAGGACGCCGCGGACCCTGTCCGGTAGTAGTGCACGCGGGTCCCGTCCTCGCCGGAGGGGTCCTTGAAGTAGACGCCCGTAGGAGCGGACGGATCCCGCTCGACATGGCGCACGTCCACCCCGGGCCGGGCGACCGCCGTGAGCACCCTGTCACCGAGCGGATCGCTGCCCACACGGCTCGCCCATGCCACCCGGTGGCCCAGATCGGCGAGGTACCGCGCGACGTTCGACTCGGCACCCGCGACCGAGAGGGCCACGTCGCGGGCCGTGGCGAGCAGCTGCCCCGGCCAGGGCGCCACCAGGACCATGGCCTCCCCGAGGCACAGGACTTCGTGATCCGGCACGTCTTCCACCCTCCGCGTATGCGCCGCCGATCGGGGCGCCGCCGTCACTGGCACCGGACTTGATCGCCTCACGGCGCACACGGGCGCCAGCGTGTCCTTCCGCGCCTCGGCTCACCTCAGCATCATCCCGCGCCTGCTTCACCCCGTCATGCATGTCTTCTCCAGGTCGGAGAGCATGGTGCGGTGCTCTACGGTGCCGCCCGGGTTGTGATCAGTTGCGATGGCGCCCGGCATGCCGGGCAGTCTGCTGAGCATGCCCAACAGCCAACTGTCGTCACTCGTTTGGGGCGGGAGCCAGCACGGGGTCCATGTCGGGGGCCAGAGTTCGCGTGCTGCGGGGAGCAGGGGAGCAGGGGAGAAGCGGATGGGCGAAATGGGGATCGGCGCGCTGCTCGTCCGACCGCGCGGTCCCGTGAGGTGATGCCCGGCTTCGTCCTCGGCTCCCCGCCGGAGTGCGTGTCGGCCGGTATCGTGCGGCGGCTCACCGCTCTCGGCCCGGAGTTGGGCGGGCCGCAGTACGGTGGAGCGGCGCAGACGGCACGCCTGCGCGAGCGACTTCAGCACACCGCCGTCCTCGCGGCGTTACCCGCCGCCCGCCCTCCGGAGCCGCCGACGTGACCGACCTGTCCGCCGCGCACGATGCCGCCGTCACCGACCGGGGCCGCCTCGCCGGGAGCGCTTACAGCAGTGACCGGGACCTGGCCGCGCGTCAGTCGCTCTATCAGTGGCAGACGCCCCGCCACGACCTGCCGGGCATCGTCGCCGGGCAACTGAGCGGTGTACGCGGGCGCGTGGTCGACACCGGCTGCGGCAACGGCAGGTTCATCCAGCGGCTTCGCGAGGAACGGCCCGATCTGGCCCTGTTGGGCCTGGACATCGCTCCAGGCATCCTCGCCGGTGTCCCAGGCCCGGTCGCCGTGGCGGACGCCACTCGCCTGCCCCTGGGCACGGAGAGCGTCGCCGCCGCTTTGGCGCTGCACATGCTCTACCACGTCCCCGACATCGCCCAGGCGGTCAGGGAACTGTCCCGAGTGGTTGCCCGCGACGGGCTGGTGATCGCCTCCACCAACAGCGACCGGGACAAGGCCGAACTCGACGACCTGTGGCAGCGGGCCGCCGACGATGTCCTCGGAACCGGACACGGCCCGGCACGCCTCTCGCTCAGCGCCCGCTTCTCCCTGGAGAAGGCCCCGGCCTTCCTCGGCGAGGAGTTCGGCCGCGTGGAGACGATCCCACTGATCGGCAGCATCACGGTCCACGATCCCGAACCGGTCATCGCGTACATGGCTTCCTACCGGGCGTGGGCGGACCAGCATGACGTGCCGTTCGACGCGACCATCGAGCGGGCCCGCACCCTCCTCGCCGACCACATTGCCCGGAACGGGGCATTCGAGATCAACTGCGAGAGCGGCATCCTGGTCTGCCGGCGCTGAGCGAAAGACCGCACCCGGCCCGTCCGAAACGACCGCACCCGGTCCCCATGGTCGCCGTGATCGGCGGCCCGTGGACCGGGTGCGGACAGATAGGCGTTCGCCCCGCGAGAGTGCGGGGCAGGCCGCCTGGGCCGGGGCTCAAGCCTTCTTGGTCTCCCAGAAGATGTCGGAGATCTGGCCGATGAGGTCCAGAGCCTTCTGGCCCGTCGCCGGGTCCGTTGAGCCCTTCGCCGCCGACAGCGCCTTCAGGGCGTCGTTGACCAGCTGGTGCAGCTCCGGGTACTTCTCGAAGTGCGGCGGCTTGAAGTAGTCGCTCCACAGCACCGAGACGTGGTGCTTGGCGAGCTCGGCGCGCTGCTCCTTGATGACTGTCGCGCGCGCCTGGAAGTGGGCGTCGTCGTTGCCCTGCATCTTCTCCTGGACGGCCTTGACCGACTCGGCCTCGATGCGGGCCTGGGCGGGGTCGTACACGCCGCAGGGGAGGTCGCAGTGAGCGCTGACCTTCACCTTGGGGGCAAACAGGCGGGAAAGCATGGAGCGGTCCTTCCTCGTGATCGTCTTCTCAGGTGGGACATTACTCCGTGAGAAGCCTGATTCCGCGAGTGCCCCCTAGGGCTTAGGGCAAAAGTCCGGGGTCGGGTGGGACTGCGGGCGGAACGTACCGTGGGATCGGGAGGGTGCCGGATGACGGAGCACGAGCGGGAGCCGAGAGTGCCGTTGGGGATCGCTGAAGTGATGGGTCCGTCCATGTACCCGACGCTCAAGCACGGGGATCAGCTTCTGGTGCACTACCGCGCCCCCGTGAAGCCGGGCGATGTGGCCGTGCTGAAACATCCGCTCCAGCAGGATCTGCTCATCGTGAAGCGGCTGGTGGAGCGGCGGGACGAGGGATGGTGGGTGCTCGGGGACAATCCGGGCGCCGAAGGGGACAGCCGGGTGTTCGGCGCGGTGCCCGAGGAACTGCTGTTGGGGCGGGTCAGGGCGCGTTACCGGCCGCTGGGTGATCAGCGGTCGGCGTGGGCGGTGGTCTCCTGGCTGGTGTCGGCGGTGCGTCCGGTGCTGGCGGAGCGTTCGGTCTCCAGGCGTTTGCGGGCGCGGTAGGCGGCGACGTTGGCGCGGGTCGCGCAGCGGTCCGAGCAGTAGCGGCGCGAGCGGTTGGTGGAGGTGTCGAGATAGGCGTTACGGCACGGCGCCGCCTGGCACAGGCCGAGCCGGTCGACGCCGTACTCCGTGAGATGGAACGCGAGGCCCATCGCGGCGGTCGCCGCGTATCCGGCGGTCGCGTTGGAGGGGTGGTCCGCCAGGTGCATGTGCCAGCGCGGGTGGCCCTCGTCGTCCAGGACGTCGTGCCCGGAGATCTGCGGGCTGACCGGGAATTCCAGCAGCAGTGAGTTGAGCAGGTCCACCGCCTGGGTGGCCTCGCCCGCGTCGGCGGCGGCGAAGACCCCGCGCAGCCGGGCCCGTACCGACCGGAAGCGGGTGACATCCGCGTCGGTGGCGCGGCGGGCCGCCTGGGAGCCGGCTCCGAAGAGCGAGCGGACCGCCTCGACCGAGGTCAGGGTGTCCGTGCCGCGGGCCGGTTCCTCGGTGTTGACCAGGCGTACGGCGGAGTCCGAGTAAGAGGCCAGTTCCACTTGTAGTCCTTACGGGGGAGCGCTAGGGTCGTTGTCGCGTCGAAGTAATGGCTGCTGATGCTTCTAGGGTATTACGGAGGAAGGTTTCATGACGGAGACGGGGACGGGGACGGAAGCGGGGGCCGAAGGCACGGGGACCGGGGGCGGTGCCGACTGGGCCGGCTGGCAGGAGAGCTGGGACCGTCAGCAGGAGTGGTACATGCCCGACCGCGAGGAGCGCTTCCGGGTCATGCTGGACATGGTCGAGGCGGCGGTGGGACCCGCACCGCGGGTGCTCGACCTCGCGTGCGGTACGGGGAGTATCACGGACCGGCTGCTGCGCCGGTTCCCGGATGCCACCAGCACCGGCGTCGACCTGGACCCCGCCCTGCTCGCCATCGCCCGCGGACACTTCGCCGGGGACGACCGTGTGAGCTTCGTGACCGCCGACCTGAAGGACCCGGACTGGCCGGGGCTGTTGCCGTACACCTCGTTCGACGCCGTGCTCACCGCCACCGCCCTGCACTGGCTCCACGACGGACCGCTGACCACGCTGTACGGGCAGGTCGCTGGGCTCGTCAGGGACGGCGGCGTGTTCATGAACGCCGATCATATGAAGGACGAGTCCACCCCTCGGATCAATGCGATCGAGCGTGCCCACCGGCACACCGTCATGGACCGTGCCAAGGCGGCCGGAGCCCTCGACTGGGCGGACTGGTGGGACCTCGCGGCCAAGGACCCGGTCCTCGCCGAGCCGACGGCCGAGCGCTACCGGATCTTCGGTGAACACGCCGACGGCGACACGCCCTCCGCCGACTGGCACGCGCGGACGCTGCGCGGAGCCGGTTTCGGAGAGGTCCGGGCCGTCTGGTCCTCGCCCTCCGACTCCCTCGTCCTCGCGCTCAAGTAGCAGCCGGACGGGCGACGCGGATATCCGGAAGAGCCGTACGGACAGCCGGACGAACGGTAGGGACAGCCGGAGGGGCGGTACGGACCTCTCCGTACCGCCCCGCACCGCGCCTACAGCACCTTCGACAGGAACGACTTCGTACGCTCGTGCCGCGGGTTCGTCAGCACGTCACGCGGGTGGCCCGACTCGACCACCACGCCGTCGTCCATGAAGACCAGCGCGTCGCCGACCTCGCGCGCGAACCCCATCTCGTGCGTGACCACGATCATCGTCATGCCGTCCTGCGCCAAGTCCCGCATGACATCGAGGACATCGCCCACCAGCTCGGGGTCGAGCGCCGACGTCGGCTCGTCGAAGAGCATCAGCTTCGGCTCCATCGCCAGCGCACGGGCGATCGCCACCCGCTGCTGCTGGCCGCCGGAGAGCTGCGACGGAAAGTTGGCGGCCTTGTCGGACAGGCCGACCCGGTCCAGCAGCCGCTCGGCGCGGGCGCGGGCCACCGCCTTCGCCTCGCCCCGTACCTGTACCGGCGCCTCCATGACGTTCTCGATCGCCGTCAGGTGCGGGAAGAGGTTGAAGCGCTGGAAGACCATGCCGATGTCCCGGCGCTTCCTGGCGACCTCGCTGTCCTTGAGCTCGTACAGCCGCTCGCCCCGCTGCCGGTAGCCGACCAGCTCGCCGTCGACCGAGAGCCGGCCGGCGTTGATCTTCTCCAGGTGGTTGATGCACCGCAGGAAGGTCGACTTGCCGGATCCGGAAGGACCGATCAGGCAGAAGACCTCCTGCGGGGCGACCTCCAGGTCTATGCCCTTGAGGATGTGCGCGGCGCCGAAGGACTTGTGGACGCCCTCGGCCTTGACCATGGCTGTCACTGGACACCTCCCGAGGGGCGGTTGCTGAAGGAGGCGAGGTTGACCTTGACGCGCTGGAGCGGGGTGAGCGGCAGACTCCGCTGCGAACCGCGCGCGTACCGGCGCTCCAGGTAGTACTGGCCCACGCTGAAGACGCTGGTCATCACGATGTACCAGATCGACGCGACGAAGAGCATCTCCATCACGGCGTACGAGGTCGAGCCGATCTGCGACGTCGAGCGCAGCAGTTCGTTGTAGGTGACCGCGTACACCAGCGACGACGTCTTCAGCATGTTGATGAACTCGTTGCCGGTCGGCGGAATGATCACGCGCAGCGCCTGCGGCAGGACGATCCGTCGCATGGTCTTCGCCTGGGTCATCCCGAGCGCGTGCGACGCCTCCGTCTGACCCTCGTCCACCGACTGGATGCCCGCCCGGCAGATCTCCGCCATGTACGCGGCCTCGTTCAGCCCGAGACCCAGCAGGGCGCACATGAACGGCGTCATGACGTCCGTCATCTCGTCCTTGTAGATGAACGGGATGTTGAGGATCGGGAAGATCAGGGCCAGGTTGAACCAGAGCAGCAGCTGTACGTAGACGGGCGTGCCGCGGAAGAACCAGATGTAGAGCCAGGACACCCAGCTGGTCACCGGGTTCTTGGAGAGCCGCATGACGGCCAGGACCACGCCCAGGACCACGCCCAGCACCATCGCGAGCACGCTGATCAGCAGGGTGCGGCCGGCGCCCGTCAGCACGGTGCGGTCGAACAGGGTGCCCGAGACCGAGTTCCACTGGATGTTGCCCTGCGAGAAGGCGAAGACCAGCGAGGCGAGCAGGAGGATCACGACCACGCCGCTGACCCAGCGGCCGTAGTGCCGGACCGGGACGGCCCTGATGAGATCCGGGGGCGGGCCCGCGGCCGGGTCCTTCGAGAGGGAGGTGGAGGTGGAGGCGGTGGCGGTCGACGGCGATCCGTCGGCGGGTGCCACCGATGTCTTCGTCCGGGGCACCTCTGCCTGAGACGCCTCTGCCTGAGGAGCCTTCGCCTGCGGCACCTTTGCCTGGGGCGTCTTGTCAAACTTGTCAGTCACGGTGACTGCCCTTCAAACACGTCGGCTTCAGCGGAGCGTGCGGTCGTGTGCCGCCCGTGCGGTCACTTGCCGCCGTTGACGACGGCCTTGTCGATCGCTCCGCTGGTCGCGCCCCACTTCTCCAGGACCTTCTGGTACGAACCGTCCTTGATGATCGCGTCCACGGCTTCCTTCAGCGCGTCCCGGAGCCCGGTGTTGTCCTTGTTCACCGCGATACCGAACGGGCCGGCGTCGACCTGCTCGCCGATGACCTCGAACGCCTTGCCGCCATCCGCCTTGCGGGCGAGGTCGACCGCGACCGGGTAGTCGTTCACGCCGGCGACGGCGCCGCCGGACTTCACCCGGGTCTGGGCCTCGGTGTCGTTCTCGAAGGACTGGATGGTGATGGCCTTCTTGCCACCGTCCTTGCACGCCTTCGACTGGTCCTGGAGCGCCTTCTCGTACGTGGTGCCGCGCTGGACGGCGGCGGCCTGGCCGCACAGGTCCTCGATGGACTTGAGGCCCTTCGGGTTGCCCTTCTTCGTGTAGACCGCGGTACCGGCGAGGAAGTAGTCGACGAAGTCGACGCCCTTGCCGAGCTTCTTGCCCTTGTCGTCGAGTCCCTGCTGGCGCTGCTTGGTGTCCGTAATGGAGGACATGGCCATGTCATGCCGGCCGGTGTTGAGGGCCGTGATGAGGCCGTCGAACGAGCCGGAGGTGAACGTGAACTTGACGCCCAGCTGCTTGCCGAGCGCCTCGGCGATGTCCGGGTCGACGCCGATGATCTTGCCGCCCTCGACGGACTCCATCGGGGCGTACTCGGCGTTCGTGCCGACCTTGATCACACCGGACTTCTGGTACGACGCCGGCAGCTTGTCGAAGAGGGGCGCGTTGGACTTCTTGGTGTCACCGCCCGTCGACCCGCCGTTCGTCTGATCGCCGCAGGCGGTCAGCAACATGGCACCCGCGACCGCGATCGCGCCGATCGCGATGCCTCTGGACTTCGCGGCGGCCGTGCGACAGGTGAAGCGTACGGTCATGATCGGGGTCCTCCGGCAGGTAAGCGGGCTGCTAAGTGGCTGAGCACACATCTTCGAGTGTCGCGACCTTGTGTGACGAGTGGCATCCTGCCATTTGGACTGGCCCATTCAGGGGACCGGGCATGTCAAAATCGGGTAACGGGACACCCCCCACTTCCAACATGGCGGTACATCAGAACCGGACCATCCGTTGGAATGCTTCCTTCCGGCCGGAGGATCTTCGGCCGATATCCGTCCCGAACGTGATTCATGCCGAGTGCCGGATGTGTCCGGACAATCGGATATGAGTCATCTCACCGTGCGGACACGGTGTCGTGGCCGACGCCGTCCGTCAGGTAGGAAGGACGATTACGCCCCTTACCCGGGGGTCAGGGCGCGTGTGCGGCGCGCCCGCGCGTACGTATCCCATTTCGCCGGGCGGGTCACTCGCCGAGGCGGAAGCCGGGCGGGCCGACCGCCGGGGCGGGAAACGCACGTGGTGCCCACCCACCCCTCCTGAACCAGGAGTGGCCACCCTCAACTGATGACGCCTTAAGGGGTTACAGACAATGGCAGCGGAGATCGTCAATCCTCTCAGCGACAGCGCTTCCAGCGGAGCGGAGGGCGCCCCCGAGGAGCCCTTCGACCCGGCCTTCGCGCTGCACCGCGGCGGCAAGATGGCCATCCAGGCCACCGTGCCGGTGCGCGACAAGGACGACCTGTCCCTCGCGTACACACCCGGTGTCGCCAAGGTGTGCAGCGCGATCGCCGAGCAGCCCGAGCTGGTGCACGACTACACCTGGAAATCGCAGGTCGTCGCCGTCGTGACGGACGGTACGGCGGTGCTCGGACTCGGCGACATCGGACCGGAAGCCTCGCTCCCCGTGATGGAGGGCAAGGCGATCCTGTTCAAGCAGTTCGGCGGCGTCGACGCGGTGCCGCTGGCGCTCGCCACCACCGACACGGACGAGATCATCGACACCGTCGTGCGGCTCGCGCCCTCCTTCGGCGGGATCAACCTGGAAGACATCTCGGCGCCGCGCTGCTTCGAGATCGAGCGCAAACTCCAGGAGCGTCTGGACATCCCCGTCTTCCATGACGACCAGCACGGCACGGCCGTCGTGACGCTCGCCGCCCTGCGGAACGCGGCGAAGCTGACCGGGCGCACGCTCGGCGAGCTGCGCGCCGTCATCTCGGGCGCGGGCGCGGCCGGGGTCGCCATCGCCAAGTTCCTGCTGGAGGCGGGCGTCGGCGATGTCACCGTGGCGGACCGCAAGGGCATCGTCAGCAGCGACCGCGACGACCTGACCGAGGTCAAGCGCGAGCTGGCCGGGATCACCAACCGCGCCGGGCTCTCCGGCTCGCTGGAGACCGCGCTGTCCGGTGCGGACGTCTTCATCGGGGTGTCCGGCGGTACGGTCCCGGAGGCGGCGGTCGCGGCGATGGCGCCGCAGGCGTTCGTCTTCGCGATGGCCAACCCGAACCCCGAGGTGGACCCGGAGATCGCGCACAAGTACGCGTCGGTCGTGGCCACCGGGCGTTCGGACTACCCGAACCAGATCAACAACGTGCTCGCCTTCCCCGGCATCTTCGCCGGCGCGCTCCAGGTGCGGGCATCCCGGATCACCGAGGGCATGAAGATCGCCGCGGCGAACGCGCTGGCGGACGTGGTCGGTGACGAGCTGGCCGCGGATTACGTCATTCCGTCGCCGTTCGACGAGCGGGTCGCGCCGGCCGTGACGGCGGCCGTGGCCGCGGCGGCACGGGCCGAGGGCGTCGCGCGCCGCTGAGCGGTCTGTGCCGCGGGCGCGGGCACGGCAGTTGAGCTGACTGCCTGGCCTGCCTGCGGTGCGGTGCGGTGTTGGCGTGGGCCGTGTCGTACTCCTTCTCCTTCGTGAGGGGGTACGGCACGGCCTTTTCCGTGCAGGGGGGCGCGGGCCCGGACGCGTGTCACACGCGCGTACGGTTCCGCCGCGTACGGCTCCGGCCCTATCGTCGGGTCATGTTTGCCGCCTATGCCACCAGTCTTGATTTCGCCAACCCCCTCAAGGGTCTTGAGCTGGGTGAACGTCCCGCTCCCGAGGCGCGCCCCGGCTGGACCACCGTCACCGTGAAGGCCGCCTCCCTCAACCACCACGACCTGTGGACGCTGCGGGGGGTGGGATTCGGCGAGGACAAGCTGCCGATGATCCTCGGCTGTGACGCCGCCGGGCTCGACGAGGACGGCAACGAGGTCGTCGTCCACTCCGTCATCGGCCAGACCGGCCACGGGGTCGGGCCGCGCGAGACCGCGTCGATCCTCACCGAGCGCTACCAGGGCACCTTCGCCGAGCAGGTCACCGTGCCCGCCTGGAACGTACTGCCCAAGCCCGCCGAGCTGAGCTTCGAAGAGGCCGCGTGCCTGCCGACCGCCTGGCTGACCGCGTACCGCATGCTCTTCACCAACGCCGGTGTGCGGCCCGGGGATTCGGTCCTCGTCCAGGGAGCAGGCGGCGGGGTCGCCACCGCGGCGATCGTCCTCGGCAGCGCGGCGGGGCTGCGCGTGTACGCCACGAGCCGCGACGCGGCCAAGCGGCAGCGGGCCGTCGAACTGGGCGCGCTGGAAGCGTTCGAGCCGGGCGCCAGGCTGCCGCATCGCGTGGACGCGGTCATCGAGACGGTCGGCGCCGCGACCTGGTCGCACTCCCTCAAGTGCCTGCGGCGCGGCGGCACGTTGGTGATCTCGGGAGCGACGAGCGGCGACAGGCCCGAGCACGCCGAGCTGACCCGGATCTTCTTCCTGGAACTCAAGGTCGTCGGCTCGACGATGGGGACCAAGGACGAGCTGGAGGATCTGCTCTCGTTCTGCGCGGCGAAGGGCGTACGGCCGGTGATCGACGAGGTGTTGCCGCTGGACCGGGCGCGGGAGGGCTTCGAGAAGATGGCGGCGGGCGATGTGTTCGGGAAGGTTGTGCTGAAGCCCTGAAGCCCTGAAGCCCTGAAGCCCCGAGTTCCCGAGTTCCCGAGTTCCCTGCGTGTCAACTTTGGTTGACGGTCGGGTTCTGTCAATGTACGTTGACGCCATGACCGAAGCAACGGATCTCGCACAGCGGGCGGGCGACCGTGACCCCCGGGTCGGGCTGAGGGCGGTCGCCGCGCTGCGGCGGCTGCTGGAGCAGCTCGAATCCGTACAGGTGCGCGGCGCCCGCCAGCAGGGCTGGTCGTGGCAGGAGATCGCGGACGAACTGGGCGTCAGCCGGCAGGCCGCGCACAAGAAGTACGGGAGGCAGTGATGTTCGAGCGCTTCACGCAAGACGCCCGTGGCGTGGTCACCGGGGCCGTTGAACGCTCCGGGCGAACCGGCGCGGACGAGGTGACCGAGGAGCACATGCTGCTGGCTCTGCTCGACCAGACGGGCACGCGTGCGTCCTTCGCGCTCGCCGCGCTGGGCGTCGGCGACCGGCGGGAGTCCCTCGAAGGCGCGCTCGCCCAGGCGCGACGGCGGGGCGGCCTGTCGCAGGCGGACGCCGCGGCGCTGGCGGAGATCGGCATCGACGTCGGGGAGATCGTTTCGAGGATGGAGGAGGCGCACGGGGCGGGTGCGATGAAGGCCGGCGGCGCGGGTGGTCCGGGCGGGGCGAGCTGGAGGCCGAAGTGGTGGTGGTCCGGACGCCGGCCGTTCACACCGGCCGCGAAGGCCATGCTGGTGAAGTCGCTGCGGATCTCGCGTGGCCGCGGTGACCACCACATCGGTGGCGAACACATCCTGCTGGCCCTGACGGCGCGTCCGGGCGTGGTGGCCGAGGTGCTGGCGGACCACGGGGCGACGTACGCGGCGGTGGAGCGGGCGATGTTCGGCGCGGCGGGCGGGAGCGGTGGCGGGGGCTTGGCGCAGGCGGGGTAGCCCCCTGCTGCCAATTCGGGCCAACTCGGCGTAGTCCTCATGAGAGTTCTGCGGCGGGTGGCGCTGCTGCCTCACCGCGAGGTGACCGCGCGGGAAGGTGCCGCGCCACACGAGGTCCTGCTGCCTCGCTCCGGCGGAAAATCACCCGTGCACGTCCACCGCATGCGGGATCATGAGGCATGCGACCGGATGGCTGGCACCTCACCGAAGACGTTGACGAATTTCTCGCACGAGCCGGAGACTTCCTGCGCTCGCGTCCCGCTCTTCACACCACGCCGCTGACGGTGATCGAGGGAATGCGAATGAGCGGGGCCGGCGCGCGCGGCGCCGAAGCCCCCGTATTCGGCCGGCTGGAGCAAGGGGGAGAGGTCCGCGCCATCGTCTATCGCAAGCCGCTGGGCCGCCTGCACCTCACCCCCGTCGTCACCCGCGACCAGGCCGACCTGCTCGCCGCTCGCCTGGCCGAGCTCGATCGCCTGCTCCCCGGCGTCGTCGGGGACCACGACGCCGCCACCACTTTCGCCGAGGCATGGCAGCGGCGCACAGGCGCGGAGCCGGTACTCAGCGTGCCGCTCCATCTCTACCGTCTCGGCACGCTCACCCCACCCGAGCCGTTCCCGGAGGGCCGAGTTCGCGTCGCGGGCGAGGAGGACCTTGAGCACGTCATGCTCTGGTGCCGTGAGTTCGCTGCCACCGTCGGAGAGGTCGTCCCCGAGGCCTGGGCCGACACGCGTTTCGCCGACAGGCACTTCTCGTTCTGGGAGACCCCGGACGGCACTCCGGCCTCCATGGCGGCCGTGACGTCGGTGATCGGCGGCCAGGTCCGGGTGGACCCCGTCTACACCCGGGCTCACCTCCGGGGCCGTGGCTACGCGGGCGCCCTGACGGCCGAGGTGAGCCGGGCCGCGCTGGCCGCGGGTGCGAAGGAGGTCGTGCTGTACACGGACCCGGCCAACCCCACCAGCAACGCCCTCTACCAGCGCATCGGGTACGTCCCGGTCACCGACTTCGCCGTGTACGACTTCTCGTATGCCGCGTGATTACCGCTCACCCGGGGGCCGGTGCGTCATCGGACCGCCGGCCCCCCCCGCGATGATCCGGGTCACCCCGTCGGCGGCATCCGCAGCAGTGCTCCTATGTGGGCCGCCGCCGTCGACAAGTGACGCCGGGCCTCGCCCAGTTGGGACTCCGTGACCCCGTGGTCCCTCGCCGCGTCGCGGATGTCGTCGCGGAACCGGTCCAGCAGCCGGTCCAGGTCCCGCGCCGGGTCGCCCGTCTCCGGGGTGTCCTTCGCCCAGCCCGCCGTGCCGTCCGCTTCCGCTTCCGCGTCCCGATTCGCTTCCGCGTCACCTTCCGCTTCCGCGCTCGCGGGGTCCGGCTTGGTGTACGGCGGCCAGGCCGTACCCGCCAGGCCGCCCAGCTGGCCGGCCAGTTCCGAGAGGCCTTCCCGTACCCCCGTCGGCCAGTCGCCCCGGACGAAGTGGTCCTGCACCTGGTCCTGGACCTGCTTCGCGATGCGCTGCATCTCCTGACGCGCCGTCTCCTGCGCCTCCTTCGCCTGCCGGCGGGCCTGCTGCGCGTCCTCGCGGGCCCGGCGCGACTCGTCCTTCGCGCGGCGGGCCTGCTCCTTCCACTCCTGCCTCGCGCGCCGGAGCTCCTCCTTCGCCGTGCGCCAGGACTCGTTGTCCGCGAAGGCGCTGTCCCAGTCGGTCCCCGAGCCGTCCTTCGACGCGGAGGAAGCCGAGGACGCGGAGGACTTACGGGTCTGGGAAGCCGCCGCGCGCATGTCGCTGCGCAGCTGTCCCGCCGCGCCCCGTACGTCGTCGCGGATCTCCGCCGCCAGTTCGGAGACCGACTCGCGGATCTCCAGCTCCAGATCGGCCAGTTCGCCGCTGCGCCCGGCCAGCTCGGCGCGGCCCGCTTCGGTGATCGAGTAGACCTTGCGGCCGCCCTCGGTGGCGTGCGTGACCAGGCCCTCGGCCTCCAGTTTGGACAGCCGCGGGTAGACGG
Source organism: Streptomyces sp. NPDC088400 (assembly GCF_044753355.1). Classification (NCBI taxonomy): domain Bacteria; kingdom Bacillati; phylum Actinomycetota; class Actinomycetes; order Kitasatosporales; family Streptomycetaceae; genus Streptomyces; species Streptomyces sp. NPDC088400. The sequence continues at coordinate 833,167 of NZ_JBIVMZ010000001.1, forward strand.
TGCCGGCGGACGGCGCGTACAGGCCCTGGAAGCGTTCCTCCAGAAGCCGGATCACTTCGTAACCATGCCGCGGAGCCTCGTCCAGGAGCTTGAGCAGGTAGAGGCGAAGTCGGCCGTGGGCGAAGACTGGAGGCATGTCAGAGCTCCTTCGTGTCGGTCGCGGTCGCGCCGGCCTGTGCCGTGCCGGTCCCCGCGGTGCCGGTCTGTGCCGTGCCGGCCGGAACCCGCTCGTGCGGGGCGTCCTCCGACGGCGGCCTCCTCAGCAGCGCGATCGCTCCGGACACCGTCGACGCCTTGAGCGTGCCCGTGCCCGCACCCAGCGTGCCGGTGATCCTCTTCGCGCCCCACTGCCCGCTGACCCGCAGATCGTCGAACGCGTTGGAGACGGAGCCGCTCGCCGTGTTCGCCTCGACCCGCGCGTCCGTCGGATGCGGCAGCCGGATCGCGATCTGGCCGGAAACCGTGGCCAGTTGGATGTCCGTGGGCCTGTCCGTCGGATCGAGATCGACGACCATGTCGCCGGTGACCGAATCGGCCCGTACGGACGGGCCCGCGCCCTCGACGACCGTCAGATCGCCCGAGACCGACTTGAAGTGGAGATCGCCGGTGACCGCCTGGGCTTCCAGGCTGCCGGAGACGGTGTCGGCGTGGACCGTGCCGGACACGCCCACGAGCGTCGTGTCGCCGGTGACCCCGCAGACGTCCGTACGCCCCCGCAGCCCGGAGACCACGGCGCCGGCGCCGACCACTCCGACCTCGACCGCCGTCCCGGCCGGGACGGCGAGGGAGACGACCGCGCTGCGGTGCCGGCCCTTGCGGTCGAGTTGGCGGTCGAGCCACTTGAGGAAGCCCTTCCAGGGCAGGTCCTCGTAGGCGACCGTGAGCGTGCCGTCGTCCAGGGTCACGACCAGCGGCGGGCCCTCGATGTGGGAGATCTCCAGGCGCGCGCCGCCCTGTTCGGTCAAGGCGGCTTCGTCCGTGCCGACGACGTTGACCGTCCCGTTGACGATGCGCACATTGAGCGCCTTCAGCGGATCGTCGAAGGTGAGCTTCTCCGGCTCAGCGACTTCCCACGTCGACTTTGCCATGGTGCTGACCTCCTTGGTCGGCCATGACGCAACATATCGCGTCTTCTCCAGAACACGATATATCGCGGTTTCCCGAAGTCAAGGCCGGAGGCTCAACTGATGGGTCACCTGGCGGACATAGCACCCGTATCCGGGTGAAGCGGCCTACTGTGAGAGACATGAACGCGACATCCGTGGGGGCTCTGCTGCTCTGCCGGGCCGAGCCCGCGGTGGTACGGCCCGCCGCCCATCTGCTCCGCGAACGGCTGCTGCTCGCCCCGGCGGGCCAGGGCTGGAGCGTGCTCGTTCCCGAGGGCAAGCCCTGGCTGTACGGGAGCGAACCGGTCGAACGAGTGGTCACGGGCTGGGCCTCCGCACTCGCCGTCGGCGTCAACTGGCCGGTTCTCGCCCTGTGGTGGGACGCGGACCGGTCCGGCTACACCCTGGCGGCCGGCTTCCGCCGTACGGTCGGTTACGTGTGGCTGTCGGACGGCACGCCGGTCGGCGAGGACGAGGCGATGCGTACGTTCGCGGCCCGCCTGAACCTCGATCCCGTACTTGACCTCCAGGCGCTGGACCCGCTGACCCGCCAGGATCCTGAGTCCGACGCCCGGGCCCGGCTCCTCGCACTGGCCGCGTTCCTCGTCCGTACCGGCCTCGCCCTTCCGGCCGGTCTCACCCCGGGGGAGCCCGCCGACCGGCTGCGCGAGGTGGCGCGCGTCCAGCCGGGGGTCGGACAGATCGAGTGGACGGGCTGGCGCGATTCCGTACGGGCCGAACTGGACGTGGTGGAGGACGGCCCGCTCGGCCCCTGGCTCCGCGGCCCCCGGGCGCGCCTGCTCGGTGCCTGCCAGGTCGGGGCCGGGGTCCCGCTGACGGTCTGGGCGGCACGCCGGCGCAGCGGGGGCTGGGCCTTCGCGGGTGCCCTGCTGATCGTCCACGGCGCGCTGGGTCTCGCGTACGACCGCCTGCGCGCCTGACCGCCTGACCGTCCGCGCGCCTGACCGTCCGCGCGCCTCACCGCCCGCGCGCCTGGAACGTGTCCGCCGTCAGTCCTCGTCCTCGTCGTCGTCCAGCCGTGCCAGCCAGGTCGCCAGGCGCTCGACCGGGACCTCGAAGTCAGGGTTCAGGTCAACAAACGTACGCAGCTGTTCGGCCAGCCACTCGAAAGTGACCTCCTCCTCGCCGCGCCGCTTCTCCAGTTCCTCGATACCGCGGTCGGTGAAGTACATGGGAATCAGCTTAATGCCTGGTGAGGACCTTGTGGCCGACGGTAACGAGGCCGGTACCGGGAGCGCAGAACCGTACGGGCGCGAATCACCGTCCTCCGCCATGAACCTCGCATCGGCACCGTACTGGCGCTAGCCTGCGGGGAATTGGGGGATCGGGGGATGGTATGGGTGAGGACGAGGTCCGCATCACGCGCATCGAAATGCCGGACGGCACGCCCGTATGGGCGCGGATTTCCGGCGCCGAAGAACTGGCGCGGCCCTCCGGGGGTCTGGTGTATTCGGACACCGGATTCGCCGAGCAGGTGCAGGCCCGGGTCGAGAGTCTGCAAGGCGTGGTGACCAGCGTCGCGCGGTCCCTCGTCGTGCCCTTACGCGCGGTACGGCCCGACGAGGTCAGCATCGAGTTCGGCATCGAACTCACCGCCAAGTCCGGCAAGGTCGTCGGACTGCTCGCGGACGGCGAGGCCAAGGGGGCGATCAAGGTCACCCTCACCTGGAACGGTGGCGGGCCGCCCGCCGACCTGCTGGCGCCACCGGTGCTGCCCCCGCAGGCCGCGACCTCGCCGGGAGTTCCGCCAGGAGTTCCGCCCCGCCCCACCGCCGTCCCCCCGGCCCCGCCCGCTCCGCCATCGCCTCCTCCGCCTCCCCCCTCGTCCCCGCCGTCGTCCGGGGGCGCATCCCCCGGCGCATCGGCGCATCCAGACGGGCTCACGCCTCCGGCCGGGAGCGCGCCATGATCGACGGGCTCGGCAGAGGGGCGCCCGGAGGCTCGGGCGAGACCCGGCGTGCGCTCATGGACCTCGTCATGGCGGCGACCGTGCGCATCCATGGCCCGGAGGGCGGGTATGTCCCTGATGGGCCGGGTGGGGCTTTCCTGGGGAGCGGCTTCTTCATCGCCCCGAGTTGGGTGCTCACATGCGCCCATGTGGCGATGCAGGGGGAGGGGCGGGACGTGACAGTGATCTTCGAAACCGGTCCCGGCAGCGGCGAGTCATCGGTGACGGGCACTGTGGTCGCGGCGCTTCCCGAGCGGCCCGGCGGCACCCTGGACACCGGTTCGGCCGGTTCGTACGGCTCCACGGATTATCAGGCCGGTCAGGCAGGTCAAGCCGGTCAGGCCGGCTCGTTCCGTACGGCGGGCAGCTGGCCCGCCCCCGATCTCGCGCTGATCCGCCTCGGCAGGCCCGTCGACCACGCCTGTGTGTACGTCACCGAGCGCCCCGCGGCCTTCTTCGGCGGCGGCGAGGTGTTCTACTCCGGCTGGACCGAGGTGGGCGGCCGGCTGAAGCGGCTCAACGGGCAGTGCTCGGTGCAGGGCACGCTCGGCGGCTGGGCCGATCCCGACGAGCAGATGCGGCTCGGCGGGGATGTGCTGCCACCGGGGGTGTCCGGCGGGCCCACCGTCGACGTGGCCCGGGGCGAAGTGGTCGGGGTGCTCAAGTCGCAGCTGGTCGGCGGCATGGGCGGGACGTCCATCGGCATCGAGCGGCTGCGGTCGCTGCCGGTGCCCGCCACGATGGCCGGGGCCGAGTCCGACGACGACTACCAGGCGGTGTTCCACGCCCACGACCGCTACCACGCCGACCGGCACATCAACCGGGTCGGCACGGGCCGGACCTGGGCCGACGTGCAGAGCTCCCTCGACGCGGGCATCGACCGGGCCCTCAGCCCCCAGCAGCGCGTCAACCTCCTCGGCCGCCTCGCCGAACTGCCGCCCCCCGTCTCGACCCGGGGCCTGCTCGATCTGCTCGTACGGCTGCCCGGTGTCCACTCCGTCGACCGCTATCCCGCGCCGCGCAGCTGGCGGGACGGGCTCGGCGCGCTGTACGAGACCCGGGGCGGCGAGGCCGCGCTCGAACTTCTCCTGCGCTACTGCATGAGCGTCATCTCCGCCGAGCGTCCCTACGTCACCCGGTCCACCGCCGCCGCCGAGGAGGCGCTGTGGAGCTGGGTGAGATGGGTCGCCGACGACCGGCTCTCCCGGGAGTTCCGCAACGAGATCACCCTGCTCTGGTCCGCCGCCCGCCACCGTACGGACCGTGAACAGCGGCGCGCGGCCCCGGCGTACGGAGAGCGGCCCCAGGACGGCGAGAGCCCCTTCGTCCTGCTGGAGCTGGAGCCGCGCGGCTGGGAGCGCGACAGTTACGACTGGCGGGTCGGCGTCGCCCGGCACACCGGCGAGGTGCAGCCGGTCGGCGAGGACAGCAGGGGCACCCCGGGCCACGCCCTCCCGGCCCGGCTCACCGCCTCGCTGACCGAGGCGTTCCGGCGGTGCGACGAGCCGGACAGCCCCGCCGTCCTCCAGGTCGCCGTCGTCCAGTCGCTGCTCGGACTGGAGGTCGACTGCTGGCAGCTGTCGCCCGACGAGCCGCCGCTCGGCGTCAGCCGCCCGGTGATCGTCCGCCGCTCGGACCACGAGCCGCCGCTGACGGAGGCCGAGACCCGGGAGCGCCGGGCGCGCTGGAGCCGCACGATGAACGAGGCGATGCGGGCCGAGATCGTCGACTGCGACGACGGACTGCGAGTGCCGGTCGCGACCGAGGAACACCTCCGCTCGCTGGCGTACGAGACCGTGCCCGTGCTCTGCCGGTACGCCGACCGGCCCGACGGCGAGACCACGGCCGGCCTGGCGAGGGTGGTGCGCGGCGGCTTCCACATCGCCCTGCTGCGCCGGGGCAAGGACCGGCCGGACGTGGTCTGCGCGGACTTCCACCGCCGCGCCGCCGACACCGTCGCCGAGGCCAGGACCGCGGATCAGCTGCCACGGAAGATCCAGGAGCTGAGACAGGGTGTGCGCGCGGGCCGTACGGAGACGTACTGGTCGGACGGGGTCGCGCTGTTCTACGACGATCCGCACCATCCGCTGCCCGGTTCCGGCCAGTTGCTGGAGGCGCCGTGAGCCGCTCAGGTCCTGTCCTGCGTCCTCTCCTGCGTCCTCCTGCTACGGGGGCCGGTCGGCCTCTTACCGAGGCCCCGGCGGATCGCTACGGTGAGGCACGTTCGGCGGTTCCCAGCGGACGAGTGATGACGAGGAACGCGCTATGAGTGAATCCAGCGAGTGGCTCATCTACCGAGGGGCCGGCGAACCGCACGACGGCATCACCCAACTCCCTCCGCCGCCGCCCTGGCGGGATTTCGGCGGCCTGGGCGACGGCGACGGCGCGCGCGAGGACACGGTCGAAGGCGGGCGTGGCGGTGGCGCGGTCAACGGCGATGCCTCGGCCGACCGGCGGCTCGGCGGCTACCGGCACGAGGCCGAGCTGCACCGGCCGGGCGCCGAAGAGCTGGAAATGGTCAACGCGGCGCTGTACTTGAGGCGTCCGCTGCTGGTCACCGGCAGCCCCGGCGCGGGCAAAAGCACCCTCGCGCACTCCGTCGCGCACGAGTTGGGGCTCGGGCGGGTGCTGCGCTGGCCCGTCGTCAGCCGCTCCACCCTCCAGGACGGCCTCTACCACTACGACGCGATCGCCCGGCTCCAGGACGTACAGATCGCCGCGCACAGCGCCGCCGCCGGATCGGAGGCCCAGGACCCGTCGGCCGGTATCGGCAGCTATATCCGCCTCGGTCCGCTGGGCACCGCCCTGCTGCCCTCGGACCAGCCACGCGTCCTGCTCATCGACGAGATGGACAAGAGCGACATCGACCTGCCGAACGACCTCCTCAATGTGCTGGAGGAGGGCGAGTTCAGCATTCCCGAGCTGGAGCGGATCGCCGACCGGCTGCCGGACGGCGAGGCCGAGGTGCTCACGCACGACGGCAGGAAGGTGACGGTGAAGGGCGGCCGGGTGCAGTGCAAGGCCTTCCCCTTCGTCGTCCTCACCAGCAACGGGGAGCGTGACTTCCCGGCGCCGCTGATGCGCCGCTGTATCCATCTGGAGCTGGGCCGCCCCGACCGCCAGCGGCTCGCGACCTTCGTACGGGCGCACCTCGGCGACGAGGCCGCGCGCGCGGGCGACGACCTGATCGTCCACTTCCTGGAGCGTTCGCGCAGCGAACTGATCTCCACCGACCAGCTGTTGAACGCCATCTACCTCACGGGTGCGGCCGCCCCGGCGGGCCGTGACCGGCTCGCCGACCTGCTCATCCAGCGACTGGACCGGCCGAGGTGATGCGCTGATGTCCGACGTCACGGCGGGGCGGGGTCCGGACGGCGAGCCGGAACCGGGACGCGGGCCTGCCCCGCCGGAGGGGCAGGCGGACAGCGCGGCGGACAGCAGCCCGGCGGGCAGCCCGGCGGACGGTCGGACAGGTGATCAGATGTGGACGGATGACCGGGACGGTGTGGGCGGTCACACCGGTGGTGCGCACGGTCCTGCCGGGACGGACGGTCGCGAGCGGGCGCACGGCCCTGCCGGGACGGACGGTCGTGCGGGGGCGGGCGGTTCTGCCGGGACAGAGGGGCGTGCGGGGGCGGGCGGTTCTGCCGGGACAGACGGTCGTGCGGGGGCGGGCGGTCCCCCCGAGGCAACCGAGGCACCGGATCGGCTTCCCGCGGATGGTCCGACTCGGCCGAACAACGCCGTCGGCGGGGGCGAGAGCGCGGCCGGGCCGTTACCGTACGACAGTGCTCTGCTGACCGCACTCGTCGTCCGGCTGCGCGAAGCCGGCCTCGACCCCGACACCGAACAGCTCTGCGACGCTCTCTGGCTGGCCCGATGGACCGGCCGGGGACAGGAACAGCAGCCGTCCGGCGAGGACACCGAAGCGGAGCCGCGCACCGATACGCAGCTGAAGGGTTCCGGCTGGCCGGCCGTCGCACCGGCCGCCGGTCCCGACCGTACTCAGGAGACCGAGCCGGTGGACGAGCCAGCAGAGAAGCCGGACCCGGGGCCCGACGACCGCCGGATCGCCCTCCATCCCGTACCGCGCCACCACACCCGGCGCGTCGGGGCCGGGGGCGCCACCGCGATCACCCTGGGAGTGCCGGCCGCTCCCGCGCTGCCCGCCCCGCTCGAACTCCAGCGTGCTCTGCGTCCCATTCAGCGCTACTGCCCTGCCGCGCCGCCGCTGCGACGTACCCTCGATGAGGTGGCGACAGTTGAGCTGAGCGCGCGGGCCGGCGGGCTGATCATCCCGGTCTTCCGCGGGGCGTCCCGGGGCGAGGCGGTTCTCCAGTTGGTGATGGACGCGTCGTCGTCCATGCGTGTCTGGGAGCGGCTCTTCACCGAACTCCACGAGGTTTTCGGCCAGTTGGGGGCCTTCAGGGACGTACAGGTGCGCTATCTGCACCAGGCTCCCGACGGAGCGCCGGCCGTCAGCAGGAGCCCCGACCCGGCCGCCGCGCCGCTGAACTCCGCCGACCGGCTCAGCGATCCGACCGGGCGCCGCGTCACGGTCGTCGTCAGCGACTGCGCCGGGCCGCTCTGGCACAGCGGGCGCGCCCACCGGCTGCTGCACCAGCTCGGCCGACAGGGGCCCACCGCCGTACTGCAACCGCTGCCGCAGCGCATGTGGAACCGCACCCGGCTGCCCGTCACCTACGGCGTGCTGGCCCGTGGCGAAGGGCTGACCGGGGCCACCGTACTGAAAGTGAGCGGCGAGGCCGCCTCGGCGCCCGCCGCGAGTCCGGGAGCCCTCGCGATCCCCGTCCTGCCACCGGTCGCGGGCGCGCTCGGAGCCTGGGCCCGGCTGCTCTCCGGCACCGGCGCGGGCCGGATCTCCGGCGCGGTCGGCTGGGTGCGCTCCGACCAGCCGGCGGCGCCCGTGCCCCGGGCCGGAGCCCGGATGTCCTCGCTCCAGATGGTCAGCCGGTTCCGCTCGGCGGCCTCCCCGGTGGCCGGGCAGCTGGCCGTCTATCTCGCCGCGGCGCCCCTGTACCTGCCGGTGATGCAGCTGGTGCAGCGGACGATGCTGCCCGACTCGGGACCCTCCGAACTCGCGGAAGTGCTGCTCAGCGGACTGCTCACGCGCAGCAAGGGCGACGGTACGGACGACGGCCCGTGGTACGAGTTCGCGCCCGGCGTGCAGGAGGCGCTGCTGGGGCCCCTGGGGCGGGACGAGGCGCTGCTGGTCCTCAAGCACTGCTCGGAGTACATAGAGCAGAGATTCGGCAGGGGCGGACCGAACTTCCCCGCCCTCGCCCTCGCGCAGTTGGGCGACGGCAGCCACGGCCCCCTCTACCCGCGCGGTCTCGACGAGGACGACGCGTTCGGCGGCGAGAGAGAAGAGGGCGAGGAGGGCGAGAACGGGCGCAGCGGCGGGCCGGGCGGCGGTGGTCCGCGGGTCCCGCATCCCTTCGCCGAGGTCGCCGCGCGAGTTCTGGAGCGCTTCATGCCGCTGCCGGAACAGTTCGCGCTCTACGGCAACAACGGCGGACCCGACGCCCACACCCAGACCACGAACGCCGCGGTGGAGAGCGCGCGCGGACTGCTCCGCCAGTTCGAGTCGGACAGCATGGTGCAGTACCTGATCGACGCCGTACAGCTGCTGCGGAGCGCCACCGAACGCGAGGAGTCGGCCGCCGGTTCCGGCTCCGACCCCGAGCTGTGGGCCGAGTACGCCCGCTGCCTGCTGCGGCTGTGGGAGGTCCAGGGCGGCGGCGACCTGCTGCACGACGCCCAGCGCGCGGCCGAGCGCTCCGCCGCGCATCCCCGGGCGGTACGTGAACGGGCCGTGCTGGCCCAGGTGTTGCACGCCGCGGCCGACGACCGGCGCAGGCACGGCGACCGCCGCGGCGCCCTGGAACTGCTGCGCCGCGCCGACCGCGAGTACACCGTTGCCTGCGCGGCGCCGGGGCTGGAGCCGGGGGAGGCGCTGCGGCTCACCCTGGAGCGGGTGCGGGCCCTGGAGGCACAGTGGCTCCTCGGCGGCGACAGCGCGCTGCTCCAGGGCGCGATCGGCATGCTGGAGGCGTTCGCCGACGTCTGGCCCGACCAGGAGAACCGTCCCGCCGGGCTGCCGCTGGCCCATGGCCGCACCCTGCTCCGGCTCTCCGGCGCGACCACCGACGTCGAACAGGCCCAGGTGTACGCGGGACAGGCCGCGCGGTCGCTGCGCAAGGCGATGGCGCCGGGCGGCGGCCAGCACACGGTGGGCACCCATGCCCGGATCCTGCTCGACCTGGTGGACGCCCTGCTGCGGTCCGGCGAAGGGCTGGACGAAGCGGGGACGCTGGTCGAGCAGGCGCTGGTGACCGTACGCGACGAGCGGCTGCTGGCCTCGCTCAGGAGCCGGGCGGCGCGGGTGCGGCTCGCCCGCTACGAACGCTCCGGCGACCCGGCCGACCTCGAAGAGGCCGCCGAGTACTTCGGCCGCGCGGCACGCGGCACCGCGCGCGACTCCCGGGCCCACGCGGATCTGCTCGCCGAATGGGGCAGGACGCTGCTGGTGCGCGCGGAGCTGCCGGACGGAGCCGAGTTCACGGGCGCGGCGGTCCGCGTCCTGCGCGACTGCCGTACGGAAACGGCCACCGGCACCGCGCGGCAGGCCGAGCGGCTGCTGATGCTCGGTCAGGCGCTCATGCTGCGGCACCGGTTGAGCGGTGACCGGGTGGATCTGCGGGAGGCCGAGCATCTCTTCGGGCTGGCGGCCCAGGAGGCGCGCGAACCGCTGACCGAGGCCCGCTGCTGGCTGGAGCTGGGCCGCTCGCATCTCGACGCGTCCCGGACGTTCCACCGTCCGGCCCGGCTGGACGACGCGGCCGAGGCGTTCCGGGACGCGGCGGACGCGGCCAGGGTGGCGGAGGCGGAGGCGGAGAATTCCGGACAGCAGCTGGAAGCGGTCGCCTTGCGGGCCGAGGCGAACCACTGGCGCGGCACGACCTACGAGGGAGCGGGACGGCCCCGGGCCGCGCGTGAGGCGTACCGGGCGGCCCGTGCGGAATGGCGCAAGCTGCCGGACGGCGGTGGCGAGGCGGCCCGGTCGACGGCGGACCGGCTCGCCGAGCTGGAGCGCTGAACGGAGCTGGAGCGCTGAACGGAGCGGGGACGAGGGGCGGGCGCGCGGGGCGGGCGCGGCGGCAACGCGGAGCGACCGGGCACAGGAACCGGGCACAGGAACCGGGCACGAAACCGGGCACGAAACCGGGCACGACGGCAGCGGGGAGACGTGATGAGCGACGTGGCGTACAACGAGGAAGACGACGGGCGGGACGGTCCCGTCGGGGGCGGCGTGGCCGACGGGACCGGCGACCCCGGTCAGCTGCCGGATCTGCTGGAGCTGGATCTGGCGACGCTGCGGACCCTGGACCACCCGGTGCTGACGGAGGTGGTGGAGGATCTCCGCGGCCGCTCCGAGCAGCCCCGGGAAATGCTCTGGGGTTTCAACAACGCCTTCTGACACGGGGACCCGGTACGGCTTCGCGGTACACCGTTGTACGGCTTCGTGGTACGCGGTTGTGCGGCTGGGTGGTGCATGACTGTACGGCTTCGCGGTGCACGACTGTGCGGCTTCGCGGCGCATGGCTGTACGCCTTCGTAGTACACGGTTTCGGTCCAAGGCGCCGTCGAACAGGACAACCTGGCCCGAGACGGGTTTGTCGCCCCGGTGATACCGGGAAACACGCCCTCGGCTAGGGCGAGTTGTCCGCGTTCCGTCAGACAGGGCCCCAGTCGGCGACGCCGTACAGCATGGGGGTTCGCAGTGTCTCGACGGGCGGTACCGCGTGGTCCGGGGGCACCGGGAATCGCGGGACCGCAGCATATGCCGGTGGCGACCGGTGGCCCGCGAACGGTGCCGGAAGCGCCTCTGGCCACCACCCGCGAACGGCCCGTGCCCATCGGGCAGTTCATCCCCGTCAGTCAGGTCGTCCCCGTCACTCAGGTCATCCCCTTCGGCCAGTTCATCGTCAAGGCGCACGGCCGGTGCAATCTCGCCTGCCGCTACTGCTATCTGTACGCGGGCCCCGACCGCACCTGGCGCGAGCGCCCCGCCGCCGCGTCGCCCGCCGTCCTGGACCGCACGGCGGACCGCATCGCCGAACACGCCGCCGCCCACTCCCTGAGCGAGATCTCCCTGGTCCTGCACGGCGGGGAACCCCTGCTCGCGGGCGCCGGCCGGCTGGCCGCCTTCGCCGGGCTCGTACGCGACCGGGTGGGGCCCGGCCGTACGGTCCACGCGACCGTGCAGACCAACGCCACCCTGCTCACCGAGGCCCGGATCGCCACCCTCGCCCGGCACTCGATACGCGTCGGCATCAGCCTCGACGGCGGTCTGCCCGCCCACAACACCCTCCGGGTCGACCACGCCGGACGCCCCTCCCGGGCCGCCGCCGCGCGCGGCGCCCGACTGCTCGCCGCGCACCACCCCGAGGCGTACGCGGGCATCCTCACCGTCGTCGACCCGAGGACCGACCCGGTCGAGATGTACGAGTCGCTGCTGGCGCTGCGGCCACCCGCCCTCGATCTGCTGCTGCCGCACGGCAACTGGACCACACCGCCCCCCGGCCTGCCCGGCGGCGACCCCGACAGCCGGACTCCGGGCGCCAACCACCCCACCCCGTACGGCGATTGGCTGTGCGCCGTCTTCGACCGCTGGTGGCGGGCGGGCCGCCGGGAGACCCGGATCCGGCTCTTCGAGGAGTGCGTCGCGCTGCTCCTGGGGCTGCCCGGGGCCACCGAGTCCCTCGGTCTCGACCCCGTCAACGCGATCGTGGTCGAGACCGACGGCGCCATCGAACAGGTCGACTCCCTCAAGTCCGCCTACGACACGGCCGCCGCCACCGGTCTCGACATCTTCCGGCACACCTTCGACGACGCCCTGCGCCATCCCGGGGTCGCCGCCCGGCAGGCCGGAGCCGGGGCGCTCGCCGCCGTCTGCCGCGCCTGCCCGCTGCTCACGGTCTGCGGCGGCGGCCACTACGCCCACCGCTACCGCGCCGGACACGGCTTCACCCACCCGTCCGTGTACTGCGCCGACCTCGACCGGCTGGTCCGCCATGTGGCCGCCGCGCTCACCGAAGCGGCCACGACGGTGGCGGCCACGACGGCGACGGCGCCCGCGAGAAAGACACCCGAAACCGCGAGAAAGACACCCGCGACCGCACCACCCGCAGTCACGACCGCGACCTCACCCATCGCGGTCACGACCGCGACTACAACAACCGCAGCCACGACGGCCACGGGAGGTGCCCGGTGACGTCAGTGCCCTCTCTGCCCACTACCTCCTCTACCTCCTTCACCTCCTCAATGACCCCGGCGCCCCCGCCGATCTCCCCGCGTCCCGCTGTCCCCGAGGGGATCCTGCGCGAACTCGGCCGCACCGAAGGCGGACCCGACGCCCTGGCCCTGCTCGTGCGCGACCAATACACCCGCCGTCTCATCCTGCTGCGGGCCCTGCTCGACGCCGCCGAAGCCGCACCGGCGGCCGTCTGCCCGCCCCACGCGCTCGAACGGCTGCGCGCCGACTGGGCATTGCTGGAGGACGCCGAGCGCGCCGACCGGGCCGCCGCGCGGGCCGTCCTGCTCTACCCGCTGACCGGCCCCTGGGCGGAACGCTGCCTGCGCGGCCTCACCGCCCGGCCCCGCAGCGCGTACCGCGGCGAACTCGCCGCCGATCTCGCCCACTTCAGTGCCCTCGCCGCCACCGCCGCGATCCGCGCCCGGCTGCCCTTCACCGCGCGCCTCACGGCACATGACGGACTGCTCGTCCTGCCCACCCTGGGCGCGCTCCGCACCGGCGCCGAACGAAACACCCTCGCCCGAGCCCGAGTCGAACTCGCCTATCGCGACGACCACTTGACGGTACGTCAGGAGAACGCCCCGCCCGTCACCGTACAGACCCGCCCGGACGGCGCCCGGTCCGCCGACCCGCGCTGGCTGCCCGTACTCACCCTCCCGCCGCTGCGGCCCGGCGCCGTGCCCGTACCGGTGGACGACCTCCACCCGTACCGCACCGCGGGCAGTGGCCTGGAACGGCACGGGCTGTCCGGGGTCAGCCGCCTCGACGACGGCGAACGCGCCGCCTGGGCCCAGTCCTGGGCGGACGTGGGGCCCCTGCTCCGCGTCGGTGGCGCGCACCGCCCCGCCGAGACGGCGGCCCTGCTGCACTGCCTCGTCCCGCTCTCCCGGCCGCCGGGCTCCGCGCCCACCGGCGAGGGCGCGGCACACTGCAGCGGTACCCGGCGCGAGGCCTTCGGCGCGGTCCTCAGCAGCCAGCCCGCCACCCCCGCCTTCCTCGCCTCCACGCTCGTACACGAACTCCAGCACACCAAACTCGCCGCGCTCGCCGCCCTCACGCCCATGCACCACGAGGACGCGACGCCACGGCACTTCGCCCCCTGGCGCTCCGATCCCCGGCCCTTCGACGGGCTGCTCCAGGGCGCCTATTCGCATCTCGCGCTCGCCGACTACTGGCAGCGTTTCGCCCTCGGCGCCGAGCGGCTCTCCCACCGCGACCACGCCTGGGCCGAACACGCCCGCTGCCGTGAGCAGGTCGGGGCGGTCCTGCCGGTGCTCGCGGGCTCCGGCGAACTCACCACCGAAGGGCGCGTCCTCGTCAACGAGATGATCGCGGTGTATCACCGGCTGGCCGACAGCCCGCCCCCGGCCGGACACCTGGCGCGAGCGGGGGCGTACGTACGCACGGCACGGATGATCTGGCGCCAAAGGAACGGAACGTAAAGCGGCGCGCGCCAGGATGGATTCGCAGGGCTCACGGGTATGTTAAAAGGGCGTATGACGACGCAGGGAGACCGTCTAATGCCCGCAGAGCGTAAGCCAGTTGCTCAGCCAGTTGCAGCGACCGGGCCGCGAACCGTCACCATCAGCTTCGCCGGTTTCAACCGGGCCTGGGCCGCCTGGATCGGGGACCGGCTGGAGCGGCGCGGACATACGGTCGTCTACCAGCGGTGGGACCCTCCCGTGGAGACCTCGCTGGAGGAGTCCCTGCACGATCTGCTGCTCGCTCCCGGACCCGTCCTCATCGTGCTGAGCGACTGGTACTTCCAGCTCGGCCCGCGCAGCCACGACGAGTGGAACAGGGCGCTGCGCGGGGTGGTGGCCACACACGCCGACCGGTTCGCGGGTGTCACGGTCACCACGTCGGCGCTGCCCGGCGCCACCGCCGTACTCGCCGCCGCCGACCTGACCACCGTCGGCGAGGCCGAGGCCGAGCGGCGCATGCTGATCCGGCTCGGCCTGCCCGCCGACCCGCTGTCCGAGCCCGGCGACACCCGGCGCGGCCCCCGCTATCCGGCCGACACCCCCGACGTGTGGGGCGGGGTTCCCCGCCGCAACACCCGCTTCACGGGCCGGGAGCCCCTCCTCAACGACGCGTACCACGCGCTCCTCGCGGCCGGCCGGGGCGCCGGTGTCGTGACCCTGCACGGCATGTCGGGCGTGGGCAAGACACAACTGGCCGCGGAGTACGTGTACCGCTTCGGCGCGGAGTACGACGTGGTGTGGTGGGTCTCCGCCGACAAGCGCGTCACCTGCCGCCAGAAACTCGCCGAACTGGCCCCGGCCCTGGGCCTGTCCACCGGCGTGGAGTACGGCGAGCGGCTGCGCGCCGCACGCGACTCGCTGCGCCGGGGCGACCCGTACTCCCGCTGGCTGCTGGTCCTCGACGGAGCCGACGAACCCGACCAGATCTGGGACCTGGTGCCGACCGGGCCCGGCCATGTGCTGATCACCGCGCGCAATCCCGAGTGGGGCGAGCACAACAGCATCCTGCTGGAGGTGCCGGTCTACGACCGCGACGAGTCGGTGGCGTTCGTACGCCGCCGCGCGCCGCGCCTGACCCACACGGAGGCGGACCAGCTCGCCGAGGCGCTCGAAGACCTGCCGCTGCTGCTGGACCAGACCGCCGGCTGGCTCAACGACTCGGACATGTCGGTCGAGCAGTACATCGAGCTCCTTGAGGACGGCATCGACCAGGACGTCGTCAAGGTCTCCGCCGACTTCCCGCTCGCCTTCCAGACCGCCTGGTCGATACTGCTGAACAAACTCCGCGAGACCGTGCCCGAAGCCGTCGACCTGCTCCGGCTGTGCACCTTCTTCGCGCCCGGAGCCATCCCCGTACGGCTCGTGCGCGACCTGCCCGCCGACACGCTTCCGGAGAAGCTGCGCGGCCTGGTCGACGACCCGGTGCGGTGGGCGCGGGCGATCAACAAGCTGCGGCAGTACGCGGTGGTACGCGCGGCCGGGGTCGGCGAGCGCGAGGTCCACGACTCGGTGGGCGACACCGGCGCCTCCGGCACGGCCGGCGACACCCTCTACACACACCGGATGGTCCACCAGATCGTCCACCAGGACATGCCCGACGAGGACCACAAGGAGTTCATCGAGGTGGTGCGCCGGGCGCTCACGGCGGCGGACCCCGGGCGTCCGACCGACACCCGGCTGTGGCCCCGCTACGCGGAGATCGCCCCGCATCTGAAGTGGGCCGACGCGCTCCAGAGCACCGAACCGGCGATGCACACCCTCGTCCTCAACTGCCTGCGCTACATGTACCTTTCCGGCGAGTACCAGGCGGGCATCAAGCTCGGCCGGCGCGCGCTCGACGCCTGGAAGCTGCTCCTCGGCGCCACCCATCCCAGGATCTGGGACGTGAGCTACCACTACGCCAACCTCATGCGGGCCGTCGGCGACTACGCGGGCACCGAGGCCATCGAGCGCGCCGCCGTCCAGCATCTGCGCGCCGAGCGCGGCCCGAAGGACCTGGAACACCTGCGGGCCTCCGGCGGCCTCGCCGCCGATCTGCGCGGACTCGGCCGGTACGAGGAGGCCTACGAGGTCTCCGGCTGGATCCTGGGCTGCTACCGCGAACTCCTCGGCGACCAGGACTCCCGCACCCTCAACGCCCAGAACAACCTGGCCATTTCGCTCCGGCTGCTCGGCCGGTACGAAGACTCCCTGGACCTCAACCGGCGCACGCTGGAGGCCCGGCGGCAACTGCTGCGCCCCCGGCACAGCTGGACCCTCTACTCGGAGATCAACTACGCCACCGACCTGCGGCTCCTCGGCCGCTACAGCGAGGCTGAGTCGCTCCAGTCGCAGAGCGTGCGCGTGCACCGGATCGTACTGGGCCGGGACAACCCGCAGACGCTGCGCGCCGAACACAACCTCGCGCTCTGCCTGTACCGCTCGGGCGAACGCGGCCGGGCCGCCGCGCTGTTCACCCAGGTCCTGGAGAGCTGCGAACGCGTCCTGGGCGAACGGGACCCGCTCACCATGATGTTCGCGGCCGGCCAGAGCTGCTTCGCCCGCGAACACGGCGACATCGACCAGGCCACGGACATAAGCGTGCAGGTCGTCGAGGGCTATCTGGCCATGCTGGGGGAGAGCCACCCCTACGTCGCGGGCACCCGCGCCAACCACGCCCTGATCCTGCGCAACGTCGGGGAGCGGGAGCAGGCCCATCTCCTGATCGAGGACTCCCTCGCCGACATGGAGCGGGCCGTGGGCGAGACCCACCCCTGGACGCTGGGCTGCGCCATCAACGCCTCCGCCCTGCGCAACATCGTGGGCGACGCGGAGGGCGCCGCCGAGCTGACCAACGAGACCATCGTCCGGGCCACCGAGGTCCTCGGCCGTACGCACCCGCTGACGATCTCGGCGCGGATCGCTTACGCGGCGGACCTGCGGGCGCTGCGGCACGGGCAGCGCGCCGAGAAGGTGGAGGGGGAGGCGCTGGACGACCTGGCGGCGACGCTGGGCGCGCAGCACGTCCATACGGTCGCGGCCCGGTCCCGTAACCGCCCCTACTGGGACTTCGAGCCGCCGATCATCTGAGGCGGTGTCCGTCCGGGCAGCCGTACGCAGGAGGGATACGCCGGAGGGCCCGGTACCGCGAACCTTCGCGGTACCGGGCCCTCCGGGCTGTGCAGGCCGTCCGACGTCAGGCGTCGAAGACCTCGCTGACCAGCTGCGCCTGCTCCTGCTCGTGGCGCTTCTTGGAACCGACCGCCGGGGACGACGAGTGCGGCCGCGAGATCCGCCGCAGACGCTCGCCGTGCGGGATGTCGGCGCCGACCGCCAGGTCCAGGTGGTCGATCAGGTTGAGCGCGATGAACGGCCAGGCACCCTGGTTCGCCGGCTCCTCCTGGGCCCACAGGTACTTCTCGGCGTTCGGGAACTTGGCGATCTCCGCCTGGAGTTCGGCACCCGGGAGGGGGTACAGGCGCTCCAGACGCAGGATCGCGGTGTCCGTGACGCCGCGCTTCGCCCGCTCGGCCTCCAGGTCGTAGTAGACCTTGCCGGTGCAGAAGACGACCTTGCGGACCGCGCTCGGGTCCACGCTCGCGTCGCCGATCACCGGGCGGAAGCCGCCGGTGGTGAACTCCTCCGCCCTGGAAGCCGCCGCCTTCAGCCGCAGCAGCAGCTTCGGCGTGAAGACGACCAGCGGCTTGTGGTGCGGGTTGTGGACCTGCCACCGCAGCAGATGGAAGTAGTTCGACGGCAGGGTCGGCATGGCGACCGTCATGTTGTTCTGCGCGCACATCTGGAGGAAGCGCTCGGGGCGGGCGGACGAGTGGTCCGGGCCCTGGCCCTCGTAGCCGTGCGGCAGCAGCAGCGTGACGCCGGAGGTCTGGCCCCACTTCTGCTCGGCCGAGGAGATGAACTCGTCCACGACGGTCTGCGCGCCGTTGACGAAGTCACCGAACTGGGCCTCCCACATGACCAGCGCGTCCGGCCGGGCGAGGGAGTAGCCGTACTCGAAGCCCATCGCCGCGTACTCGCTGAGCAGCGAGTCGTAGACGTTGTAGCGGCCCTGGTCCTCGCCCAGGTACTGGAGCGGGGTGTAGTCCTCGCCGGTCTCCTGGTCGACCAGGACCGCGTGGCGCTGGCCGAACGTGCCGCGCCGGGTGTCCTGGCCGGAGAGCCGGACCGGGGTGCCCTCCATCAGCAGCGAGCCGATGGCGAGGGTCTCGCCCATGCCCCAGTCGATCGTGCCGTCGTCGACCGAGGACGCGCGGCGCTGGAGCTGCGGCATCAGACGCGAGTGGACGGTGACCGTGTCCGGGATGCTGACCTGCGACTCGGCGATCCGCTTGACGACCTCCTGGGAGACCGCCGTCGTGACCGTCACCGGGAACTCGGCCTGGGCGTCCGGGACATGAGCCGGAGCCGGGTGCGAGGTGGCCTCGCGGACCTCCGCGAAGACCTTCTCCAGCTGGCCCTGGAAGTCCTGGAGCGCCTGCTCCGCCTCTTCCAGCGTGATGTCGCCGCGACCGATGAGCGACTCGGTGTAGAGCTTGCGCACCGAGCGCTTCTTGTCGATCAGCGTGTACATCTGCGGGTTGGTGAACTGCGGGTTGTCGCCCTCGTTGTGACCGCGGCGGCGGTAGCAGATGAGGTCGATCACGACGTCCTTGTTGAACGTCTGGCGGAACTCGAAGGCGAGCCGCGCGACACGGACCACGGCCTCCGGGTCGTCACCGTTCACATGGATGATCGGCGCCTCGATCATGCGGGCCACATCGGTCGCGTACATGGAGGAACGCGACGACTCCGGGGCGGCGGTGAAGCCGACCTGGTTGTTGATCACGATGTGGACCGTGCCGCCGGTGCGGTAGCCGCGCAGCTGCGACATGTTGAGCGTCTCCGCGACGACACCCTGGCCGGCGAAGGCCGCGTCACCGTGGAGCGCGAGGGGCAGGACCGTGAAGTCCGTGCCGCCCTTGTTGATGATGTCCTGCTTGGCGCGGACGACGCCTTCCAGGATCGGGTCGACCGCCTCCAGGTGCGAGGGGTTCGCGGCCAGCGAGACCTTGATCTGCTCGCCGTCCAGACCGGTGAAGGTGCCCTCGGCGCCCAGGTGGTACTTCACGTCGCCGGAGCCGTGCATCGACTTCGGGTCGAGGTTGCCCTCGAACTCCCGGAAGATCTGCGCGTACGACTTGCCCACGATGTTCGCGAGGACGTTCAGCCGGCCGCGGTGGGCCATGCCGATGACGACCTCGTCCAGCCGCGACTCGGCGGCGGCGTCGATGACCGCGTCGAGCAGCGGGATGACGGACTCGCCGCCCTCCAGCGAGAAGCGCTTCTGGCCGACGTACTTCGTCTGCAGGAACGTCTCGAACGCCTCGGCCGCGTTGAGCCGGCGCAGGATCCGCAGCTGCTCCTCGCGCTCCGGCTTGGGGCGCGGACGCTCGATGCGGTCCTGGAGCCACTTGCGCTGCTTCGGGTCCTGGATGTGCATGAACTCGACGCCGGTGGTGCGGCAGTACGACTCACGCAGCACGCCCAGGATGTCGCGCAGCTTCATCATCGACTTGCCGGCGAAGCCGCCGACCGCGAACTCCCGCTCCAGGTCCCACAGCGTGAGCCCGTGCTCGGTGATGTCCAGGTCGGGGTGCTTGCGCTGGCGGTACTCCAACGGGTCGGTGTCGGCCATGACATGGCCCCGGACCCGGTAGGAGTGGATCAGCTCGAAGACCCGCGCGGGCTTCGTGACGTCCTCGTCGTGCGAGGCGTCGATGTCCTTGAGCCAGCGGACCGGCTCGTACGGAATGCGCAGCGACTTGAAGATCTCGTCGTAGAAGTCGTTCTCGCCGAGGAGCAGGTTCGCCACGATCCGCAGGAACTCGCCGGAGGCGGCGCCCTGGATGACCCGGTGGTCGTACGTCGAGGTCAGCGTCATGACCTTCGAGATACCGAGCTTGTTCAGGGTGTCCTGCGAGGTGCCCTGGAACTCGGCCGGGTAGTCCATCGAGCCGACGCCCATGATGACCGACTGACCGGGCATCAGACGCGGCACGGAGTGGACGGTGCCCAGGCCGCCGGGGTTGGTCAGCGAGACGGTGACGCCGGTGAAGTCGTCCATCGTCAGCTTGTTGTTCCGGGCGCGGCGGACGATGTCCTCGTACGCCTGCCAGAACTCGAAGAAGTTGAGCGTCTCGGCCTTCTTGATGCCCGCGACGACCAGCTGGCGGTCACCGTTGGGCTTCACCAGGTCGATGGCGAGGCCGAAGTTGATGTGCTCGGGCTTGACGAGCGTCGGCTTGCCGTCCTTCTCCGCGAAGGAGTAGTTCATCGACGGCATGGCCTTGATCGCCTGCACCATCGCGTACCCGATGAGGTGCGTGAAGGAGATCTTGCCGCCCCGCGCCCGCTTCAGGTGGTTGTTGATGACGATGCGGTTGTCGAAGAGCAGCTTCACCGGGACCGCGCGCACGGACGTGGCCGTGGGCAGCTCCAGCGAGGCGTGCATGTTCTTCGCGACGGCGGCCGACGGGCCGCGCAGCGTCACATACTCCGGGCCCGCGGGGGCCTCGCCACCGTTCGCGGCGGGCTTGGCCTTGGCAGCGGCGGGAGCCGCGGCGGGCTTGGCCGGAGCGGCCGGCTGCGCGGGCGCCGGAGCGGCGGCCGCGGGCTTGGCGGGTGCGGCCGGAGCCGCCGCCTGACCGGTGGCCGGAGCCTGAGCCGCGGGCTTCGCCTGCGCGGCCGGGGCCGGCGCGGCGGGTGCGGCCGGACTCGCGGGCACCGCAGCCCCCGCGGCTGCGGGCCCTGCGGGCTTGTCCGCCGTGCCGGGCGTGCCCGGCTTGTAGTCGGCGAAGAAGTCCCACCAGGCACGGTCGACCGAATTCGGATCCTGGAGGTACTGCTGGTAGATCTCGTCGACGAGCCATTCATTGGCACCGAAGGCAGCGGCAGGGTTCTTCCCCTGCCCGTCTTCGTCGGTCGAGATGCTCGCGTTACTGGGGGACTGAGACGACACGGCGTGAACCGCCCTCTTCCGCTTCACAAGGTGATGGACAGCGGGAATCAAGGCTACGCCTACGAGGCCGAGAGGTGCAGGCCGGGCATGCCTTCGTCATGCACGTCACATCTGACGGCGGGTTTCAGCGTATGAAATGGCGGGAAAATAGCCGGGTTCCGCCGTGCCGGGCACCCACAAAGCGCCGGCAGCGCCCCGGTCCGCGGCCTGTTGCCCCGCCCTCCCCGACTCCGTACCCGGAGATCGTGCGCTTACGGTTCGAACTGTACGTCAACCGTGCGCGTGCGGGACTCCCGGAAGGCTGACCCGGATCAAGCAGCCGTGTGTTGATTCGGCCACACCGATCCGCCCGCCGTGCAGGTCAACCGCCCAGCGCGCGATCGCCAGGCCCAGTCCCGTACCGCCGTCGCTGCCCGGACCGTGCGGGGAGGGCGCCGTACCCCGGTTGAACCGCTCGAAGACGCGGTGCCGCTCCTGCTCGGGGATGCCGGGGCCCTCGTCCTGGATCTCCAGCAGCAGCGACTCGGGGTGACTGCCGCACCGCGCGCGGACGGTGACCCGGCCGTGCGGCGGGCTGTGCTTGACCGCGTTGTCGATGAGATTCGCCACGACCTGATGCAGCCGCTCGGCGTCCGCGTGCGCGGTCAGCTCGGGCGGAGAGACGTCCAGGTGCAGATGGACGTCCGTACGGGTGTGGTTGCCGGAGCCGGAGACCGGGCCGCGCTGCGAGGACGCCAGATTGGCCTCCTTGAGCACACCGGACAGATACGGCCACACCTCGAAGCGCCGCGCCTTGAGCGGTACGACGCCGTTGTCGAGCCGGGACAGATCGAGCAGCGTCTCCGTGAGCCGGCCGAGCCGCTCGGTCTGTCTCAGGGCCGTCAGCATCATCTCGGGGTCGGCGGCGGACACCCCGTCCACGACGTTCTCCAGGACGGCGCGCAGCGCCGCGATGGGCGTCCGCAGCTCGTGCGAGACATTCGCCACCAGCTCCTTGCGGTGCCGGTCCACGGCCTCCAGATCGTCGGCCATGCGATTGATCGTGGAGGCCAGGTCACCCAGCTCGTCCCTGCGGTCCGCGCCGCTCACCCGGCGCGTGTAGTCGCCGTGCGAGATGCCCTTGGCGACGGTGTTCATCTCGTCGAGCGGGGCGGTCAGACCGTGGGCGACGAACTGGGTGATCAGCAGGGTGGCGATCACCGAGAAGACGGTGATGAAACGCAGCTCGGTCTCCGTACGCACGGCCACCATCAGCAGGCCGGTGGTGATGAAGACGGAGACGACGACCAGGGTCCCGAGCTTGGCCTTGACGGAGAAGGGCCGGATCCCGGTCCCGTCCGAGCCCCCGGTCCCGAAGAACCAGGGATCCCTGTCGTCCTCGTATCCGCGGTGGTCGTCCTCGTACCCGCGGTGTCCTTCCTGGCTGTCGCCGCCCCCCGGCACGGTCATGGAGCGGGGGTCTCCAGCGCGTAGCCGACGCCATGGACCGTACGGATCCGCTCGGCGCCGATCTTCCGGCGCAGCGCCTTGATGTGACTGTCGACCGTGCGGGTCCCCGAGGCGTCCGCCCAGTCCCACACCTCGGCGAGCAGCTGCTCCCGGGAGAGCACCGCGCGCGGGGTGTTCGCCAGGCAGACCAGCAGGTCGAACTCCGTGGGCGTCAGATGGACGTCGTCGCCGCGCACCCGCACCCGGCGCTGCGCGTGGTCGACCTCCAGCTCGCCCATCCGGAGGATGCCGCTGCGCGGTGTCACCGCGGCGAGCGCCGCGCGCTCCACGCGGCGCAGCAGCACATGCACGCGGGCCGTCAGTTCCCGCATGGAGAACGGCTTGGTCATGTAGTCGTCGGCGCCGACCCCGAGCCCGACCAGCATGTCGGTCTCGTCGTCCCGGGCCGTCAGCATCAGCACCGGCACCGGACGTGCCGCCTGCACGCGGCGGCACACCTCCAGGCCGTCGAAGCCGGGCAGCATGATGTCGAGGACCATCAGGTCCGGTTGCCACGCCTCGGCGGCGTCGACGGCCGCCGGGCCGTCCACCGCCGTCTGTACGAGAAAGCCTTCGGCCCGCAGCCGTGCGGCGATGGCGTCGACGATCGTTGCATCATCCTCGACGACCAGGACCCGGCGCTGGGCGCCGGGTGTGGCCGCGACGCCGTTGTGGCTGGTATGTGTCTGCTCCATAGCCCCGCCCCTGGTACGCGTTCCGCGATCCTTGATCTGTGATCTGCATGAAGTTTGCAGATCTGTGTGTCGGGAGCAGCGTAGAGGCAGCGAGAGGCTCCCGGCTACGCAGTGCGAACAGCGAGATGGACCACGTCGGGTACGCCCCGGGCAACCTGGATCTCTTCCGCCCTTACCCCGGTGAATCCGGCATGCCGCAATGCGTCACCAAATGCGGCGGATGGCTGGGCCGACCAAACGGCCAGGACACCGCCTGGTTTCAGTCGCTCTCGGCAGGCGGCGAGACCGTCCGGCGCGTAGAGATTTCCGTTGCCGTCGGTGACGGTCCAGCCGGGTCCGTTGTCGATGTCGAGGCAGAGCGCGTCGTAACTGTCCGTGGCCGTTCGTACATACGTCACGAGGTCGGCGCGGAGGATCGCGGTGCGCGGATCGGCGAGCGCGTCGCCCGAGATCCGGGCGAGCGGCCCGTCGTGATGCCAGTCGATGACGGCTTGTTCCCGCTCTACGACAACGATCCGGCCCCAGCGAGGATCGGCGGCGGCATGCGCGAGCGAGAAGCCCACGCCCAGGCCGCCGACGAGGACGGACGGGCGCCCTTCGGGGTGTCGGGGGTGTCCGGTGGTGCGCTCCGGGGAGAGCGCGGCCAGTGCCGCGTCGATCAGCAGGCGCTCCGAGCGGCCGTCGGACGTGTCCATCAGGAAGCAACCGTTGGCGATGATTTCCAGCCGTTCGCCGTGCTGCCGCAGGACGATTTCGCCGTACGGTCCGTCACGACGGTCCAGCGTGACGGGTCCCGTGTCCGCGTCGGGGACGGGCGCGGGTGTGGGTGCGGGCGCGTGCACGGATGGGACCTCCTCGGTGGGCGGCTGGTGTCGCGGACATCCTGCCGGGACGGGGCGGATGGGGACAATTCGTTTCGGCCGTGGCGGCCGAGGGGCGGGACGCCGGAAGAGCCGTAAAGGTTGAGCAATGTGTCTGACTTCACACGCTCGGTGATGCTCGCTGGTGGCCACATGCCGGGGTGGGGCGGACCGTGCCGCTGTCCGGCCCCCTTCTTGAGGTGTTCGCCGTCACGGGGAGGTGTGCCGTGCCTGGCCGAGTCGCTTCGACTTTTCGGTACCAGTGTCCGCGCGGTTCGACGGAGGCGAGTGTGACCGGAGCGGGATCCTCCCCAGGCAGGAGGAGACCCTGGTGAGTGACCCCTACCTGGCGTGGCGCCGACCCTCATGATCACCCGGGTGTGGATGGTCCTTTCCGATGATCCGGCCGTACGGCGTGATCGCCAGGATGGGAGTCGCTCGCGCATCGCGAGTCCGACTCCTATCCCTGGAGCTCCACCATGAACGTCCGTACGCGCACCGCGCTGGCCGCCTCCCTCGTGCTCGCCCTCGCGGCCGGACCGCTCGCCGCCTCCCCTGCCTTCGCCAATTCGGCCTCCACCGCCTCCACTTCGGGCACGGGCGCGGATGCGGGCGCCGATGTGTACGGGAGCCCCGACGCCGAGGCGCTGGGCGCGGCGATCGCCGGACTGCCGGACGCGGACGCCACCGCGGCCCTCGTCCGCGTCGGCGGCACGGGCGGCAGCTGGCACGGCTCCAGCGGCGTCGCCGCGGTCGACAGCGGGCGCAAGGCGCTGGAACGGGGCCGCTTCCGGGCCGGTTCGACGACCAAGGTGTTCACCGCGGCGGTCGTGCACCAGCTCGCCGCCGAACGCCGGATCGATCTCGACGCGCACATACAGGACTACCTGCCGGGCCTGTTGCCGGGCATCCCGGACATCACCGGCCGCCAACTCCTCAACCACACCAGCGGACTTCAGGAGGCTCACGCCGACGACCAGTCCTTCGAGGAGGCGTACGAGCGCCGCTTCGACACCGTCACCCCGCGGCAACTGGTAGCGGCCTCGGCCGCCAAGGGCCTCGAATTCGCGCCCGGAACCGAGCAGCACTACGTCGGCGTCAACTACACGCTGCTGGGCCTGCTGATCGAGAAGGCGACCGGTGGCTCGTACGAGCAGCAGGTCTCCCAGCGCATCCTGCGGCCGCTCGGCCTGCGCGACACCTACTTCCCCGGGGCCGACCCGTCCATCCGCGGTGCGCACAACCGCGGCTACCAGGCGGTCGAGCGCTCCGACGGCACGGAAGAGCTGCGCGACGTCACCGAATGGAATGTCACGGACGTCTGGGCCACGGGTGACCTCATCTCCACTACAGCGGACCTGGAGCGCTTCCTGGGCGCACTGCTCCGTGGCCGGGTGGTGCCCGGGGCGCAGCTGAAGGAGATGTTCGCGATGCCGGCGGACATCACCCTGCCCAGCGGTCCCGACACCATCGCGTACAGCGCGGGCCTGACCCGATTCACCCTGTCCGACCTCAGCGTGGGCTGGGGCAAGACCGGTGGCCTCTACGGCTACAACACCATGATCGTCGCCTCCCCCGGCCTGTCCCGCACCCTCGTCTACTCGGTCAATGCCACCGACGCCAGGGGCAGGGGGATGAACAAGGTCGCCGGGCGCGTTGTAGCGGCGGCGTTCGCCCGCTGAGAAGCGGGCCCGTGCGGGGCCCCGGCCGGTAACGCCGGCCTGTGTGGAAGGTGACCGGTACTGGACCTCCGAGATGCGATCGCTCAGAGCGAACGCGACCGGGGGAACAACTTCGGACTCACAAGCATTGAGCCGGTATAGCTCAACTTGACTGCCGAAGGGGAGATCATGGCTGCCACTTCCACACCGCTCACGCTTCCCGTGCTGCCGCTCGACGACGAGGTCGTCCTGCCCGGGATGGTGGTGCCGCTGGACCTGTCCGACAGCGAGGTCCGCGCCGCCGTGGAGGCCGCGCAAGCGGCTGCCCGCGTCGGCGACGGTGGCACCGGCAAGGGAGCGGGCAAGCCGCAGGTGCTGCTGGTGCCGCGCATCGACGGGACCTATGCGGGCACCGGCGTGCTGGGCACCGTCGAGCAGGTCGGCCGGCTCTCCGACGGCGACCCCGGCGCGCTGATCCGAGGCCGGAGCCGGGTGCGGGTCGGTGCCGGTACGAGCGGGCCCGGCGCGGCCCTCTGGATCGAGGGCCTCGCCATCGAGGAAATCACCCCCGACCCCCTGCCCGGCTCGGTGACCGAGCTGGTCAAGGAGTACAAGGCGCTCGCCACGGACTGGCTCAAGAAGCGCGGCGCCTGGCAGGTGGTCGACCGGGTGCAGCAGATCGACGACGTGTCCGCGCTCGCCGACAATTCCGGCTACTCACCGTTCCTCTCCACCGCCCAGAAGGTGGAGCTGCTGGAGACCGCCGACCCGGTGGCCCGGCTGAAGCTCGCCACCGACCAGCTGCGCGAACACCTCGCCGAGCAGGATGTCGCCGAGTCCATCGCCAAGGACGTCCAGGAGGGCGTCGACAAGCAGCAGCGCGAATTCCTGCTCCGGCGCCAGCTCGACGCCGTACGCAAGGAGCTGCGCGAGATCAACGGCGAGGACGGCGAGGACGAGTCCGACGACTACCGGACGCGCGTCGAGGCCGCCGACCTCCCCGAGAAGGTGCGGGAAGCCGCGCTCAAGGAGGTCGACAAGCTGGAGCGCTCGTCCGACCAGAGCCCGGAGGGCTCCTGGATCCGCACCTGGCTGGACACCGTCCTCGAACTGCCGTGGAACGAGCGGACCGAGGACGAGTACGACATCCGGGGCGCCCGTTCCGTCCTCGACGCCGAGCACGCGGGCCTGGAGGACGTGAAGGAGCGCATCACCGAGTACCTGGCCGTGCGCAAGCGCCGCGCGGACCGCGGCCTCGGCGTGGTCGGCGGCCGTCGCGGCGGCGCCGTACTGGCCCTGGTCGGCCCGCCCGGCGTCGGCAAGACCTCGCTCGGCGAATCCGTCGCGCACTCCATGGGACGGAAGTTCGTCCGCGTCGCGCTCGGTGGCGTACGGGACGAGGCGGAGATCCGCGGACACCGGCGTACGTACGTCGGCGCCCTGCCGGGCCGTATCGTCCGGGCGATCAAGGAGGCCGGTTCGATGAACCCGGTCGTCCTGCTGGACGAGATAGACAAGGTCGGCTCCGACTTCCGCGGCGACCCCGCCGCGGCGCTGCTCGAAGTCCTCGACCCGGCGCAGAACCACACCTTCCGCGACCACTACCTGGAAGTCGAACTGGACCTCTCCGACGTGGTGTTCCTCGCCACGGCGAACGTCCGGGAGGCCATCCCGGAGGCGCTGCTCGACCGTATGGAGCTGGTCACGCTCGACGGCTACACGGAGGACGAGAAGGTCGTCATCGCCAGGGACCACCTGCTGCCCAGGCAGCTGGAGCGCGCGGGCCTGGAGTCCGGCGAGGTCACCCTGGAGGACGACGCGCTGCGCAAGCTGGCCGGCGAGTACACCCGCGAGGCGGGCGTACGGAACCTGGAACGGTCCATCGCCCGGCTGCTCCGCAAGGTCGCGGCCGAGCACGAACTGGGCGAGCGGGACCTGCCGTTCACGCTCGGCGCCGAGCACCTGCGAGGGCTGATCGGCCGACCCCACCACGTGCCCGAGTCCGCCCAGGACCCGTCCGAGCGCCGCACGGCGGTCCCGGGCGTGGCCACGGGCCTCGCGGTCACGGGCGCGGGCGGAGACGTCCTCTTCGTCGAGGCGTCGCTGGCCGACCCGGAGACGGGCGGCTCCGGCCTGACCCTGACCGGTCAACTCGGCGACGTGATGAAGGAGTCGGCGCAGATCGCGCTCTCCTTCCTCCGCTCGCGCGGCGCCGAGGTGGAGCTGCCGGTGGCCGACCTGAAGGACCGGGGCGTGCACATCCACTTCCCGGCGGGCGCGGTGCCCAAGGACGGCCCGAGCGCGGGCATCACGATGACGACGGCACTGGCCTCGCTGCTGAGCGGCCGCCTGGTCCGGACGGACGTCGCCATGACCGGCGAGGTCTCCCTGACCGGCCGCGTCCTGCCCATCGGCGGCCTCAAGCAGAAGCTCCTGGCCGCGCACCGCGCGGGCATCACGACGGTCGTCATCCCGAAGCGGAACGAGGCGGACCTGGACGATGTCCCGGCCGAGATCCTGGAGAAGCTGGAGGTCCACCCGGTGACGGACGTCCGCCAGGTCCTGGAGATCGCGCTGTCCCCGGCGGAGGTGAGGATGTCGGCGGCGGCCTGATTCCGTACGCGTACGAGGCGGCTCGGGTCCACACGCTCAGGCGGTGGGCCCGGACCCGTGCGTTCAGATGCGGCGGCCCTGGTTCGACAATGGGCGCCACGTAGCGTGTCGCCTCGCATACTCTGTGTTGTCAACTGCTGTGCGCGGCAGGTGGCTTGACGCTCGATCGGAGGGTATGACGATGGTTGGACCGATGTGCTGGAACGGTGGTGACGGGGACAGGGACGGCGGTGACGGTCACCCCGGCCGGCCCTGGACGCCGCCCGCGCCGCCGCCCCTCGGACGGTGAGATGCCGCCCGGCGACGGAAGCCATCGCAAGTGACGCTCAGTTCTGAGCGGGACGGCCGCGTCGGCGAAGACCCGGCGCGGCCCCTCCTCGAAGCCGGAGCCCTGACGCCCGAATGGGCGGACGCGTTCAGGGCCGTGCCGCGATCGCTGTTCCTGCCGGATCTCGTCTGGTCGCACGACATGGCCACCGGCCGCAGCGTGCCCGTCTCGCGGAATGGCGACCTCGAAGGGTGGGAGCACGCCGCGTACGCGAACGTCCCTCTCGTCACGCAGTGGGATGACGGAGCGCACACCGGCACCAACCCGGGGAATGTGCCGACCAGTTCGGCGAGCATGCCGTCGGTCGTGGCCGCCATGCTGCGCGACCTGGAGGTGGGCGACGGTACGCGGGTGCTCGAAATCGGCACCGGTACCGGTTGGAACGCGGGACTGATCGCCCGCCGCCTGGGCAGCTCCCACGTGGTCAGCGTCGAGATCGACCCGGCGGTGGTCGAGCAGGCCCGAAGCGCGTTGCAGCGGGCCGGACTCAGCCCCGAGGTGATCCACGGGGACGGCCGGGACGGTTGGCCGGAGGGGGCACCGTACGACCGCGTGATCGCCACGGCGGGAGTGCGAGCAGTCCCCTCGGCCTGGTTGGAGCAGACGCGGCCGGGCGGGATCATCCTCGCCCCGTGGGGCACCCACTACAGCGACCAGGACGCGCTGGTCCGGCTGACCGTGGGGGACGACGGCCAGGCGGTCGGACCGTTCCTCCGGATGGTCGAGTTCATGAAGCTACGGGACCAGCGCCTCGACTGGAACCGCTTCCGCGAACACGTCCCCGAGTTCCCCGGCGACGCCGACGTGTCCAGCACACCGGCCACCATGGCGGACCTGGGGGACCGCTACGAGTCCGTACGGTTCGTGACAGGACTGTGCGTGCCCGACTGCGCCCATGTCGTCAACCGGACCGGCAAGGACACCGGGAAGGCGTGGTTCTTCGACCTGACGAGCCGGTCATGGGCAGCCGTCGAGTTCCGCGATGGCGAGCCGGACGCCACGGTCCACCAGTCCGGGACGCGTCGGCTGTGGGACGAGGTGGAGCGAGCCCTGACCTGGTGGACCGAGCGCGGCAGGCCCGGCGTTGACCGCTTCGGCCTCACGGTCGGCCCGGACGGAAGCGCCCGCCCGTGGTTCGAGGACCCGGCGGCAGTGCTGACGTTCAGCTGACAGCCCAAGAACGGACCCAGCTGTCCGGCCGCCTTGGACAATGCGGCCATGCGAATTCGAGCAGTGCGCCTGGATGAACTGCCTCTCCTCCAAGGCATCGAGACAGCCGCCGGGCGGTGTTTCCGAGGCATCGGCATGCCGGAGATCGCCGATGACGAGCCGCTCTCGCTCGGCGAACTCGCCCACTATCACCAGTCCGGGCTGGCCTGGGTCGGGGCCCACGGCAACGACATCCCGGTCGCCTACCTGATCGCCGACCGCGTCGACGGCAACCTCCATGTCGAGCAGGTGTCGGTGCACCCGGACAGTGCGCGTCGCGGTATCGGCCGGTCCCTATTGGGTCATCTGGCGGACTACGCTGCCGGCGAGGGGGCGCCTGCGCTGACGCTCACCACGTTCACCGAGGTCCCGTGGAACGCCCCCTACTACGCGCGCTGCGGCTTCCAGCTCCTGGACGACAGCGGGCTTACTCCTGGTCTACGGAAGATCCGCGAACGCGAGGCCGCACACGGCCTGGACCAGTGGCCTCGGGCCTGCATGCGCCGGGCTCTGTGACACCGCGGTGCTGTCTCTTTGCGGCGTGAGATCGATAACGACGAGTGCGGACGACCGCTGCGGATCATCCGCCGCGGCACCGGGTCGGTAGGTGTAGGAGTGCGGTCGTGGCTCCCCAGTCGTATGCAGACAAAGGGGCGGCCTCGTCCAACAGGGGCCGTACGGCTTCGAGGTGGAAGCTGCGGGAGAGTTCCAGTTCGGGGATGAAGGTCGGTGCCGGCCACGGTCATCCGATCCTTATCTCGTAACGCAGCCGCTGGAGCGACGCGGGCATGGTCATCATGTCGACCTGGACGGGCCGGTCGTCGGCGTCCAGCGTGACGCGTGTCAGATGCAGCACCGGCTCGTCCGGCCCGGTGCACAAGGTCTCCCGCTCCTCCGCGTCGGCCGCCCGGGCGGTCACGTCCTCCCGGACCCGTACGCCCACGTACCCCAACTCGGCGAGCAGGGTGACGGCTCCGCCCGGAATCCTGGCGGTTCCGGCGAGACGTGTGCCGCGCGCGATGGAGGCGGGGTAGTACGTGTCGGTCAGCTCGCAGGGCCGGTCTTCCAGATACATCACCCGCCTGCGAACGACGACGACTTCGTTCTCGGCCACCCCGAGCAGCTCCGCCACCTCCGACGGCGCCGGGACCTCTCCCGCGTGGACGATCCGCTGGCCGCCCCGTCGCCCCCGCGCGGCCAGTTCCGCACCCCACGCGTCGGGCCTGCCCGGGGTCTGGGGTGTCAGGTAGGGCATCGAAGTGCTGACCCACTCACCGGTGCTCATGACGTCCTCCCGCGCTGCCTCGACCTTGCCGCTTTACACAGTAAGTGGGTACCCGGATGTCACCACTTGTGGCGATCAGTGCACAGCCCGCGGTCCCCGGCCTGACGGTGTCGGACATGACGACGCGGCCCCGACCGGGCGTTCAGGTTCCGGTCGGGGCCGCGCGCGGCCGGTGGGGGTCAGCCGTTGGCCAGGGCCTGGACGCGGTCCAGGGCGCCGTTGAACCTGTCGTGGTCGCCGACGATCGGGCCCGTCGAGGTGTACTGCCAGATCGTCTGGACGCCCCAGCCCGCCGGCAGCTCGCCCACCGAGGTGTTGTAGCGGGCGATCCAGAGCGGGTTGGTGGAGCCGAAGCCCGCGTAGTTGCCCGTGCAGGTCTTCCACCAGCTCGTCGCCGTGTAGATGACGGCGTCCCGGCTGGTGCGGGCCTTGTACGTGGTGAGGAAGTCGCGGATCCAGGCGACCATCTCGCTCTGCGACTTGCCGTAGCAGGACGCGCCGTACGGGTTCCACTCGATGTCCAGGACGCCCGGCAGCGTCTTGCCGTCGCGTGACCAGCCGCCACCGCCGTCCACGAAGTAGTTGGCCTGGTTGGCGCCGCTGGAGTCGTTGGGGGTCGCGAAGTGGTAGGCGCCGCGGATCATGCCTACGTTGTACGAGCCGTTGTACTGCTGGGCGAAGGAGGGGTTCTTGTAGTAGTTCCCTTCCGTGGCCTTCACGTAGGCCCACTTCACGCCGGTGTTCCACAGGGCCGGCCAGTCGACGCTGCCCTGGTGGCCGGAGACGTCCACGCCTTCCGTCTGGACGGCGCGGTCGGAGGTGGGGCGGCCGCCCTGGCCGTCGTGTGCGACGACGCCCATGCCCATGTAGGCCGAGCCTCGGTTCGGCAGCGGGCCGGCGAGCGGGCCCGCGGACCCGTCGGCGGGTGGGTCCGCGGGTGGGTGGTTCGGGGCGGCGGCGCTCGCCGTGCCCGGGAGAGTGAGGAGAAGTGCGAGAGTTGCGAGGAGAGCGCCGGTCGCGGCGGCGTACGAGCGGCCGGTCGTTCCGGATCTGCGCACGGGCATTGCGTGCCTCCGAAGACCTCGGTGGGGGGACTCCTGACGGGTCGGCATGCGGTGGGGACGCACATACCAGCAATGACGCTACGCACGTAGACCCGTCGGACGGAAGGCAGCCACGCTGCTGCCGTTGGTATAAACCTGCGAAATACTTATCGAGCTGCGGCAACAGCCGCAGCCGAAAGAAACCTTCAGGAGCGGAAAAGCGCGCGATGGGTGCTGACGTGCACGGGAGCGATACGGAAAATGAACCTTCCGCCGGTCGGGGGAATGGTGTGGACCACGAATTCCTGGCGCTGGAGCGGGAACTGGCGGTCTTTCTGCGCCGCGCCCGCGCCAACTCCGGCGAGATGGCGCGCGAGGTCCACCCCGAACTGGAGCCCGCCGCATACGGGCTGCTCGTACGGCTGGAGGAGACCGGCGGCCAGCGCGGCACGGAACTCGCGGGGTACTTCGGGATCGGCAAGGCCACGATGAGCCGTCAGCTGCGCGCCCTGGAAGCCCTCGGGCTCGTGAACCGTGAGCCCGACCCGGCCGACGGACGGGCCTCGCTCATCCGGATCACCGACGAGGGCCGGGCCCGGTTCCAGCGGGTCCGGGGCGCGCGCCGGGAGGCGTACGTACAGAAGCTGGCCAACTGGGACCGTGCCGAGATCGCCGAACTGGCCCGCCTCCTCCACCAGCTCAACGTCAGCGCGGAGAGCTGACGGGCGGGGGTACGGACGGGGGGAAGGGTTGGGGGGCCGGGCTGGGGGAGGAGGGGCCTCGAATCGGAGGTGCCCGCCGTGATCGCTCCCCCTCACAGCTCCACGTACGTCACCGTCGCGTCGTCATTCCTCTTCCCCCTGCGGAACCTCAGCCCCTCCGGGTCCGCCGCCTCCGCCGCCCTGACCCGGTCGATCAGCTCCTGCGCGCCGCTCTTGCGCACCAGGGTCAGGCAGTCCGCCCAGTCGCCCTCGCGGAAGATCTCCACCCAGCGCGTGGCACCGTCCGTCAGCGCCAGCAGCGAACGGACCTCCGAGGCCGGTGTGCGGCCCGTCACCGCCTTCGCGGCGACCGCCGGGTCCGCCGCCGCCGTGAAGAACCCGCCCTCCGCGTTGCGCAGCGCGTCCGCCGAGGTGACCGTGCGCAGCCGCTCGCGCGGGATGTGGTCCAGCCGATCGTCCAGGACCGCCCGTACGTCACCGTCCGGCGTCTCCAGCAGCAGCGTGGAATCGGACAGGACCAGGTGTTCGACGGTGTCCCGGTCCCAGCGCGCCAGGACGACCGTCGCCTGCGGTGTACGCACGTGAGAAAGGTCACAGGTGTCGCGGTGGGCCTCCGCGGTGCGGGCGATCGACGCGGACAGGACCTCCGTCAGCGTCAGTTCCCGGCGTGAACCGGACAGTTCCGCGAGCGCCCCGCCGAGCCTCGCGGTGAACCACGGCACCCCGTGCACACATCCGTCGTCGCCCGCCGGCGGCGTGACGCCGTCCAGCACGACCAGCGCACCACCTTCGCCGCCCGCCGGTACGGACACGGTCGTCCAGTCCTCATTGGGCCGTACGGGCGTGCCGGGGGCAGTGGCGAGTTCGATGCGCATACCGTCCAGTCTGCACGACCCCGCCGACCGCTCGCATGAATCCTTCACGCAGCCTCCACTCCGTGTCGCGGAGACCGTACGGCCAGGTCAACCGATGTCATTCGGTCAGAGTGTGCGTCACGTGGCGCGGGGGCGAGGGATGCGCCAGGCTTGAAGGCACCGTTCCGGGGAGCTGCGGGCGGGCATCCTGCCAAAGCCTCGGCGGAAGGTCCACCCGGCACGCCAGGTTCGGGTGGGGCGGGAGATGGGAAGACTTGTTGGTCAACTCCATCGTGATGTTCACTCGTTCAGGTGGCGGGGCGGTCGATGCGCGTCTCCCTCCTGATGGCGCTGGAATGGTCTGAGGCCGTGCC
This sequence comes from Streptomyces sp. NPDC088400, assembly GCF_044753355.1. Classification (NCBI taxonomy): domain Bacteria; kingdom Bacillati; phylum Actinomycetota; class Actinomycetes; order Kitasatosporales; family Streptomycetaceae; genus Streptomyces; species Streptomyces sp. NPDC088400. The sequence goes on from NZ_JBIVMZ010000001.1 coordinate 867,195, forward strand.
AGGGGTGGCCAGAGGTGGGGTTCTCTCGTTGTGACCGGCCGTCACCTCTGCTTCATGGGCGGACGAGTCAAGAATGCGAGCACCGGTGCAGAAGAAGCGGCCTCGGGGTAACGGTGTCACGCACGGGGAGGCCACCACGGCCGGGACCGGCGAGGCAGGCACGACCCAGGCAGGCACGACCCAGGCGGGCACGACCGCCGGGACGGGCGCGACTGGAACGGACACAGCGGTGACCGGCACGGTTGGAACGGACACCGCAGTGACGGGCACGGCTGGAACGGGCACGGCCGCGGCCGGTGCCGGTATCGGTGCCGGGTCCGGCACGGTCCCGGGAGGACGGCGGGTGCGGGTACGCAACCGGCTCGTCGCCGGTGTGGCCGTCCTGGGCATCACCGTCGTCGCGGCGGGCGCCCCCGCCGTACTGAACGCCTCCACCGAGCTGAACGACGCCCAGAGTCTGGTCGACCTCGCCGAGCTCAACCGGCAGGCCGTGACGCTCACCCAGTCCCTCGCGGACGAACGCGACGAGGTCATCGTCTACATCGCGGCCGGCCGCGACGAGCAGCCGGGCGGGCGGAGCAAGGGCAAGTACCAGCTCTCCGAGACCCGCAGCGCCCGCGTCGACCGGAAGATCGACGAGATCCGCGACGCCGCCTCCGTGTCGCCCGGCCTGCTGCACGACCTCTCCACCGTCCCCTCCATCCGCCGCACCGCCCTCACCGGCAAGGGCTCGGCGATGGAGGCGTACCGCGCGTACTCCGAGGTCATCGCCAAGCTGCAGACGCTCGCCGACGAGCTGGCCGAGAACACCCCGGCCGAAGCCGCCGACGGCAGCCGCGCCGCCGGCGCCCTCGGCCGTGCCGTCGAGCAGGCGTCCGCCACTCGCGGACTGCTGCTGGCCGCGCTCGCCGTGCCCTCGGGCAGCGCCGGCACCCCGACGTACGACCCGGTCACCGGGCTCCCCGTCGCACCCGCCGACAGCGCGGACACGAAGAAGAAGGACCAGCTCCGCGACGAACTCAGCGCCGACGCCCAGAAGTCGCGCGTCCGTGAACTCGCCGCGCTCGCCGACTTCGACCAGACCGCCAACACCAAGGCGCGCGACTCCCTCTCGGCCACGGTCACCGGGCCCGACGTCAAGACCGCCGAGGCGTATCTGACGCAGCTCACCGACCGCCCCGAACTCTCCTCGTCCGACCGCGGTGCCAACCAGGAGAAGGTCGAATCCGCGCTCTCCGCCCGGATCGACCACATGCGCGGCGTCGAGTCCGGCCTCGGCTCCAGCCAGGTGGAGCGGCTGGAGAAGCTGCGTGACGACGCCGTCACCGGCCTTGAGCTGCGGATCGCGCTGCTCGGCGGCTGTCTGCTGATCGCCGTCGGGGTGTCCGCCGCCGTCGCCCGTACGCTCACCAGGCCGCTCGCCGTCGTACGGATCGGAGCAGCCCGGCTCGCCGAGGCGCCCGAGACCGAGGAGCCGATCCGTTTCACCGGGCGCAACGACGAGTTCGCCCAGGTCGTACGGTCCGTCAACAGCCTGCACGGCAAACTGGCCGAGCTCTCCACCCGTACCGAGAAGCTGGACAGCGACCGCACCGACCTGATCGGCGCGCGGCAGAAGGTCGCCGACCAGCGTGCCGAACTCCAGGAGCGGGTGGCCGAACTCACCACCCAGCTCGACCAGTTGCGCCACACCGTTCACCACACCTTCGTGAACCTCTCGCTGCGCACGCTCGGCCTGGTGGAGCGCCAGCTCGGGGTCATCGAGGGGCTGGAGGACCGCGAGCAGGACCCGGAGCGGCTCGCCACCCTCTTCAAGCTCGACCACATGGCCACGGTCATGCGCCGGCACAGCGAGAACCTGCTGGTGCTCGCGGGCCACGACCACGGACACGGCCCCACGGGCCCCGTCCCGCTCGTGGACGTCCTGCGCGCGTCCGTGAGCGAGATCGAGCGGTACGAGCGCGTCACGATCCAGTCGCTGCCGACGCACACGCAGGTGGTCGGCTTCGCCGCGGACGACCTCAGCCATCTCGTCGCCGAACTGCTGGAGAACGCCACCGCCTTCTCGCCGCCGGACGCCGAGGTGCAGCTCTCCGGCTGGCTGATGGAGAGCGGCGAAGTGATGCTCTCCGTGCAGGACCAGGGCATCGGCATGTCCGGCGACCGGCTCGCCGGCCTCAACGCGCGGCTCGCCGACCCGGACGCTCGCGAGAGCGACGCGCCCGAGGGCGAGGGGCTCGGACTGCGCGTCGCCGCGCTGCTCGCGGCACGCCATGGTGTACGGGTCGAACTGCGCGAGCACCACAAGGGCGGCGTGGCCGCTGTCGTCGTACTGCCGCAGGCCCTGCTCCCGGAGCCGCCGGCCGCCGTGCCGTCCCAGGCCCGGACGGCGGCCGCCGTGCCCGCCGCACCTGCCTCCACCGAGCCGGTCTCCGCCGCGCCCGAGGCCGGCTCCGACGCCCTTCCGAAGCGTTCGGCCGACGACCCGCTGGTGGCCGCTGCCGAGGCGGCGATCCGCAGATCGGAGGCGAAGGCCGCGGCGGAAGCGGCCGCAGTGGCCGGAGCGGCCGAAACTCCGGGGGCCGCTGCCGAGGTGTCGTACGAGCAGGTCGAGGCGCCCGAGGCGCGGCCCGGCCCGTACGCGATCGGCCCCGACAGCCACGCGCGCGTCCCCGACGGCGAACCGGAGACCACCGGCGCCGACCAGGACACCTTCGCCATGCGGCTGCCCCCGCAGCCCAGCGATGCCACGCCTCCGGCCGGAGCCACCGAGGTGGCACCGGACGCGGACACGGCTGGGGACGCGGGTGCGGACGCGGGTCCGGGACCGGCTGCTGTGGGCGCGGAACGCGTCACCGACAAGGGGCTGCCCAAGCGGACCCCCAAGATCGTCGAACCCGCCACCGCGCCCGCCGGGCGCAGCGGCGGAGTCGACGCCGAGGCGCTGCGCCGCAGGCTCGGCGGCTTCCACCAGGGGGCCAAGGAAGGCCGGCGCGACGTCGAGGCCGAACTGACAGATCAGACGGATCAGGCCGATCGGACCGACCAGACCGATCGGACTGACCAGGCTGATCGGATCGACCAGGCTGATCGGGTCGACCAGACCGATCGGACCGAGATCACGGGGCAGACCGAACTCCCTGAACTCACCGACCGGTCCGGCCTTACGCAACACACAGCGTCGACAGAGCAGACTGATGTACCAACCGAAGCGACGGGGGAGACAGTCGAGGAGGCACGCAGTTGACTGCGACCGGCACATTCGGACTGAGCAGTGAAGCCCGTAACCTGCACTGGCTGTTGAAGAACCTCGTCGAGGAGGTACCAGGAGCCCGTTCGGTCGCCGTCGTCTCGTCCGACGGACTCCTCCTGCTCTCCTCGGACGCGGAGCAGAACGCCGAGGCGGCCACCACCGAGCGGCGGAAGGGGCCGCGCGGCTCCAGCGCCGACCTGGCCACCATCGTCTCGGGTATCGGCAGCCTCACCGTCGGTGCGGCGAAGCTGATGGACGGCGGCGGGGTCAAACAGACCATGGTCGCCATGGAGTCGGGCAGCGTCTTCGTCATGGCGATCAGCGACGGTTCGCTGCTCGGGGTGCATGCCACACCGGACTGCGACATGAGCGTGGTGGCCTACCACATGGCGCTCTTCGTGGGCCGGGCCGGCCATGTGCTGACCCCTGAACTCCGCGACGAGCTGCGCAAATCGATGGAGAGTGCCTGATGTCGGCCGCCGCGGGGTCTGCCCCGCGCAAGCTGCCCGTACGCGGCGGCGATCGCCGTCCGGCGCGGGTCCGTCCGTACTCGCTCACCGGCGGACGTACCCGCTTCGGGCACGTCCTGCTGGTCGAGACGTTCGTCGCCGCGCTCGAAGCGGCCGACGAACGAAGAGAGCTGTCCAACGGCGGGGGAGCGTCCCGCCTGATGCCGGAGATGCTGGCCATCGTCGAGCTGTGCCGGCGCATGCGAACCGTCGCCGAGGTGTCGGCGCTGCTCAAGATGCCGCTGGGGGTGGTCCGGGTGCTGATCAGCGACCTGGCCGACCAGGGCAAGATCCGTGTATATGGAACCGGGCACGGCACCGGCCAGCCCGATCACGCGCTGCTGGAAAGGGTATTGAGTGGACTCCGCCGTCTCTGACGCCACAGGTGTAACCGAGGCTTCCGGCCTCACAGGGACCTCTCGTACCTCTGAGGCTTCTGATACCTCTGAAGCCTCGCGTACTTCCGAAGCCTCGCGTACCTCCGAAACTTCTCGGGTATCCGGCGCGTCCGGCTTCTCGACCTCGACGGCGGCCCCCGCGCCGGAGCACGCCCCCGCGCCGGAGCGAGCCGCCGGGCCCGGACGCGGCGCCGACTCCGAGCCGGAACCCGAGCCGGAGCCCGAAGAGGTGCTCCAGGCCTGGCAGTCGGACCGTACCCGCGCGCCGATCTCCACCAAGATAGTGATCGCCGGCGGCTTCGGCGTCGGCAAGACGACCTTCGTCGGCGCGGTCTCGGAGATACCCCCGCTCCAGACCGAGGCCACGATGACCCAGGCCAGCGCCGAGACCGACGATCTCAGCGCCACGCCCGACAAGGTCACCACGACCGTCGCGATGGACTACGGACGCATCACCCTTGACGACGACCTGGTGCTGTACCTGTTCGGTACGCCGGGCCAGCAGCGCTTCTGGTTCATGTGGGACGACCTGGTGCGCGGCGCGATCGGCGCCGTCGTCCTGGCCGACACCCGGCGGCTGCCCGACTGCTTCCCCGCGCTCGACTACTTCGAGAGCTGCGGACTGCCGTACGTCGTCGCCGTCAACCACTTCGACGGCACACCGGAGTTCGAGCCGGCGGATGTGCGGGATGCCCTGTCGATACCGCCGAGCGTCCCCGTACAGATCATGGACGCCCGTCGGCGGCACACGGCGGTCGACTCCTTGCTCGCTCTGGTACGTCACGCGCTGACGGTTTCCGCCGAGTAGCCGGGGAGGCGGGTAGCGTCTGCCTGCGTTGGTCTTCGGTCAACGCCAGTTGTCAGCCGCGCGCGCCAAGCCGCACCACGTACGCAACGGAGAACCCGCCATGCGGAAGATACTCATCGTCGGAGCAGGCCAGTCCGGGCTTCAGCTCGCCCTCGGACTCCAGTCACGGGGGTACGAGGTCACCCTCATGTCCAACCGTACGGCGGACGAGATCCGCTCCGGCCGGGTCATGTCCACGCAAGTCATGTTCGACACCGCGCTCCAGCACGAGCGCGATCTCCAGTTGAACTTCTGGGAATCCCAGGCTCCGACGATCGACGGCCTCGGCGCCTCGGTCGCCGCCCCTGACTCCAGCCGCCCCGTCGACTGGGTCGGCAAGCTCGACGGGTACGGCCAGTCCATAGACCAGCGCGTCAAGATGGCGGGCTGGATGGAGACCTTCACACAGCGCGGCGGCCAGTTGGTGATCCACGGCGCGGCGGTCTCGGACCTGGACTTCTTCGCCCGTACGTACGACCTTGTCATGGTCGCGGCGGGCAAGGGTGAACTTGTCTCGATGTTCGGCCGCGACGTGTCCCGCTCCCCGTACGACGCCCCGCAGCGCGCGCTCGCGGTCTCCTACGTCCACGGACTCGGCCCGCGCCCGGAGCACCCGGACTTCGACGCGGTCCGCTGCAACCTGGTGCCGGGCGTCGGCGAACTGTTCGTGATGCCGACCCTCACCACCTCCGGCCGCGCGGACATCCTCTTCCTGGAGGGGATACCCGGCGGGCCGCTCGATGTGTTCCAGGGCGTCAAGGACCCGGCCGAGCATCTCTCGCTCACGCTGGAGCTGATGGAGCGCTTCACGCCCTGGGAGTACGAGCGCGCCCGGAAGGTCGAACTGACGGACGCGGGCGGCACCCTGGCCGGGCGCTACGCGCCGACCGTACGGAACCCGATAGGGCGGCTGCCCGGCGGCGGTCTCGTCCTCGGGGTCGCGGATGTCGTCGTCGCCAACGACCCGATAACCGGCCAGGGCTCCAACGCCGCCGCCAAGTGCGCCGCTTCGTATCTGGACTCGATCGTGGCGCACGGCGACCGGCCGTTCGACGAGGCGTGGATGCGGTCGACGTTCGACGGCTACTGGGACATCGTGCGGCACGCGACCAAGTGGACGAACGCCATGCTGGGCGTCCCGCCGGAGCATGTCCTCGCACTGATCGGCGCGGCGGGCCGGTTCCCGGCGGTCGCCCACCGGTTCGCGAACGGCTTCAACGACCCCTCCGACTTCGAGAACTTCTTCTACGAGCCGGAGAAGACGTACGCGTACCTGGCGCAGGCCGAGGCGGAGGCGACGGGTACGGCCTGACCCGCTGTGGGGGTGCGCGGCGTGCGGGCGGTCGGCCGGGCTGGAGTTCGCTCCGGCCGTTCGTTCTCAGCCCTCAGCCCTCAGCCCCCAGCCCCCAGCCCCCAGCCCTCCTCCCTTCAGCCTTCACCTCTCAGCCTTCCGAGGGACCCGAAGTCTGGCCGTAGCCGGTGTCCGAGCCGTCCATGGCGCCTGGGGGCAGCTCCGGCGGTTCGTACGCCGCCGGAGCCAGGGACGCGGCGCCCGGGTCCGGGCGTACGGCGCCGAGCAGCGGGTTCGCCGCGATGGGGGAGACCTTGACGCGGGTTCCGGGGCGGGGCGCCTGGATCACCATGCCGTCGCCCAGATAGATCGCCACATGGGTGGCTTTGGGGAAGTAGACCACCAGGTCGCCGGGGCGCAGCTCGCGGAGCGAGACCCGGGGGAGCTCGCTCCACTGCTCCTGGCTGGTACGGGGGATGGTCAGCCCGGCGCGCGCCCAGGCCTGTGAGGTGAGCCCCGAGCAGTCGAAGGAATCGGGCCCCTCGGCGCCCCACTCGTACGGCTTGCCGAGCTGCTTGACGGCGAAGTCGAGGGCTTCGTCGCCGTCTTGGGAGGGCGTTCTCCGGGTCCCGGGCTGCGCTCCGGACTGAGCGCCCGCCTGGGAATCGGCCTGCGGCCCGGCCTGGCCGCTGCTCTGTGCCTGCTTTCCAAGGGCGCCGGAGGAGACCAGTTCCCGCTGGGCCTTGGCCGTACCGGCCTTCTCCAGAGCGGCCACCGCGGCGATCTGCTCGCTGCTGAGGGAGGCGAGCAGTTTCTCGACCTCCAGGAGCCGCGACCTGACCATGTCCCGCTGTTTCTGCTGCTTGACGGCGAGCTTCTGCTGGGCGTCGAGGGCCTGGCGGGACTCCGCCGCCAGAGCGTCGGCGCGCTTCTCCCCGCCCGTGAGCCGGGACATGGTCGCCGCCCGGCCGCGCGCGGCGTGCTCCAGCAGATACCCCTCGTCCAGGGCGTGCTGAGGATCGCGGGCGAGCAACAGCCTCAGATAGCCGGAGAGTTCGGACTGCCCCTGGTACTGCTCGCGCGCCAGCCGGCCGACGTCGTCGTGGCTGCGTGCCAGTGCGGTACGGGCCTGGGTGAGCCCGGTGGAGAGCTTCTTGACCTCGGCGCGCTGCCGGGTCAGTTCGGTCTTGGTCGCGTTGTACGCCTCGGTGGCCTCTTCGGCCTCGCGGTAGAGCCGCTGGAGCTCGGTCAGCATCCCGGCGATGGTGGCGGGAGGCGAGGCGGCGGGCGCAGAAGCGGGGTGTGTCGACGTACTGGACGCGGACGGACCGGACGCGGACGTACCGGACGCGGACGTACCGGGCGTCGATGCGGCGGCCGGTGACGCGGCGGCCGGTGACCTACCGGGCACCGTGTCGTCACCGGGCTCCGCCGCGGCGTGCGAGGCGAACGGCACCGCCGCCAGGACCGTCACCGTAGCCAGTGCCGCCGTACAGGCGGATCGCAGCACTCTGCCTGACACACCATCACCTCCGGTTGCGGGAAGGGCTGTCCAGCTGTACAGCCCTGGGCGCCAGCCCTAGGTGATGATGGAGTGATATGAGAAGTGAATACCGCATTAAGGGGCAAAGTGGCGCAACAGCATCACCCCCCGGAGGGACGGCGGTCGGTGCGGTGGTCGGTCCGTTACGGTGCGGAGGTGCCGCCCGGCTTCGACCAGGGCCACTTCAGGGCGCGGCGCTCGCGGCCCTCGGGAACGTACTCGTACTTCCAGCCGCGCTGGATTCCGAGCCGCTTGGTGTAGCCGGCCGGTGCGCGCCGGTAGGTCAGTACGGTGGCCGGTCCGCCGTCCGCGTCCGGTACCGGGATCTCGTACCACTTGGGCGGCTGCCCGGTCGGCCCGGTCAGGACGGGCAGTACGCGCCCGTCCATCGGTCCGCCGACAAAGGGGGTCTCCGTGCTGTTCATGACTCCACTCAAGACGAGGTCCGGCGAGACGAAGCTAGATCATGCTCTCAGGGGGCGTCCACGGGACGGCCTTCCGCCCACAATGCGGCCACGTGGCCGGCGAAGCGGTCGTACAGTCCGTCGTCCCCAAGCCTCCGCAGGTGGAGCATGGGCGATTCGTGACCGAGCAGGCTGGACAGATGCGGAGTCACGAGCATCTCGTCATCAAAGGTGAAGACGGATAGCGCGATGTGATCGTCGGAGAATCGAGCTTCAATCCCTGGAACGTCTCCAAGCCTCTTGAGGGCGTCCAGCGTGATGCGGATGCGTGTCCCGACGGTAAGGGGCACGCCTTCGATCTCCTCGCGGCGACGGGTGATGTCCGAGTCCGGGTCACCGATCAGGAAACGTACCGAGCACCCTGACGACGCCTTTTCCTTCAGCCGTTCGGCCAGTCGCGGGTGCTCCTGCCAAATGAAGTAGTTGGTGTACCCGGCGAACGTGATGGACGAGGCCGCGCCGTCGATCAGCCTCGCCCATACCGACGTTGGGCAGGCATTCCGGTAGGGATACGCGGACACGATCTCGCGTTCAGGTCCCACCTTGACGGCGCTACGGATCGCTTTCGGCCACAGCACTTCCGCGTTCACTCCCAACGCCTCCGCCACGACTTGACGGGTCTCGGGATGAGGCACCCGTGTCGGATCGGAGAGCCATCGATCAACCGTCTTGCCGGCCACTCCGACTGTACGTGCGAGCTTTGAACGCGTCATGTTCGCGTCCGAAATGGCATCGCGTAACGCTGTGTTCAAGGCTTCTCCCCGGGACGTTTGGGCTACTTGGGACGGTATCCCGTGGATGGCTGAGAAGTCCTCGGTATGTCGGTTCAGACGTCCTTTCAGGTGGACGACGGTTTGTTCAGCCACTCATTGACGTCAGTATCTCGGCGCCGTCGGTAGACGGCCCGGGACCTGGCCGACGTTTGAAGGAGCGACGACATGGCGGAGATTGCCCACTCTCCATCGGAACCGGATGCCGAGCCGCTGACGCGTTCGGCAACATCCAGGCCGTCGGGGCGCATGACGCTCGATGCCGACCCGTCCCCCAAGGAGCCGAAGCCGCATCGGGGGTGTGACGTGTGCGAAGCCCTGTACAAACAGTGGCTCATGTCGATGAATCGATGTGGTCCCGCGTACGACCCCTCCCATGCGGTCGACCTGGGGATCGAGATCGGCCGGCACCCGCACGGGCGGGGGGCGAAGCATCGGTGACGGCCGTATTGAGGGCCCTGATCGCTCGATCTCGGGCCGCCTACCGCGAGCGCCTGAAGCACGCCGACGAGTGCGATTCGTGCCGTTACGGCGACTTCGACGCCGACGGCTGTGAAACGGCGCTGGAGCTGCGAGCCACGTGGCGCGACGCGCGCACCCTGGCGCTAGAGGCTCGCGACGCGCGCACCGCCTAGAGACCTCGCCGACTCGCTCACGTGACGCTTCCCCGGGCGCCGTTCCCGGAGGGTTCAGAGCGTGCGGGTGAAGGCGAGCAGCCGCTCGGCGACCGACTCGGGCTCCTCCAGCAGCATCGCGTGCGTCGCGTCGATGTCCTCGACGGTGACCGAGTCCGGCCGATCCCGTACGAGTTCCGCCAGGTCCCGGTCGAGTCCCCTCGCGTGCGACGCGATCAGCTCCTCGAACCACTCCATCCCCGGCATCGGCGGCTGCGGGCGCCGGCCCCGGACGCACAGCACGGGACACGGCACCCGCCGTATCAGCGCGAGGACGTCGAGGGCGTCCAGCGCGTCGAACGTCTCCAGCGCCTGTTCGCGTAGGGGCAGCGTCTGGAAGCGGCCGTCGGGCAGCTCGCGGACCGCGCCGCGCGTCGCCGCCTCGGCGCGGGCGTACGGGATGCCGAACCGGCCCGCGTAGAGCGCCTGTTGCTCCACGTACTCGGCGGGCGCGATCAGCCCGGCGGTCGATCGCGTCATCTCGCCGATCCGGGCCAGGCCCTGGGTGACGGTCGTACGGTCGAGGTCCGGGTACTGCTCGGGGCGCCCCCACCAGAACCCGTCGAGATTGACGGCGCCGGGACACGCCCCGCCCTGCCGGCCGGTGTTCTGGACGGCGTACCGGAGCGCGATCATGCCGCCCAGCGAGTGGCCGACGGGGACGGCGTACGGGATGCCGTACGGCTGGAGCGCCCGCTCGATCGTGGCGGCAGTCGTCTCGAACGACCACGGTCCGGGGTTTCCGGAGCCGCCTTCGGAACGGCCGTGCCCCGGCAGATCGACGGCGAGCACCCGGCGATGGTGCGGGACGAGCAGCGGCGCGACGATCTCCCAGTCGGCGAGCGAACGTCCGAAGCCGTGGAGGAGGACAAGGGGCGGGCCGTCGCCGTCGCCCCCGTGGTCGCGGACATGGAGGGCGTGAGCAGGCAGGGGCAGAGGAGGTGTGGGAGTGGGAGTGGGCATGCGCCTACGCTACGGCGCCGGACGCGCCGCGAGATCGTTCTGCGGGAGGACGGAATCGGGCCGTGTGCGGGCCCATAATGGATATACGCCGAACACGCCGCGGGGATCGGGCGACGCACGACGGCCTTGATTCCACAGGGAGTTCAAGGCGGGTGACCTGCATCCGCGTGCATCCGTGTTCACGCGCGTTCCGCCGCGAGGGCGAGGTCCACCAGCGAGAGATCCGCTCCACGATCCGCCACCAGCTGGAGTCCCACCGGGCACCCGTCCGCCGTGAAGCCGGCCGGAATGCTCGCCGCCGGGTGCCCGCTCAGGTTGAATGCCCAGGTCAGCGCGGTGGAGTAGAGCTCACCCGGACCTTCGTGACCGTGTGGGCGGTTCGGTGTGACCGGGGTGAGCAGCAGCGGCGTACGGGCGAACAGGGCGTCGAGCCGCCGGTCGTTCTCCGCCCGTACCGCCGGCGCCCGGATGCCGGTGCCTCCCGGCCGCGACCCGCCCCGTATCGCCAGCCACGCCTCGCGGGGATCGAGCAGAGTGAACGGCCGCTCCCGCCGCACGAGTTGTACGATCCCGGCCGCCGCCAGCCGCTCCACCGCCGCCCGTACCACCGCCGCCACCTCCGGGTCCGGCTCGGCGAACCCCAGGTCGGGGGAGAAGACGGCGGGCACGGGCAACGGCGTAGTGAATACGGGCCCCGGCGCGGGCACGAGCCCCGGCACGGCCTCGGACGGATCGTCCGGGGCGAGGACACACCTCAGATACGCCGCCGCCTCCGCAGCAGACCTGGCCAGTACGCCCGCCGAGGCCAGGCCCGTACGGTCCGGTGACGGCAGCAGGCCGTTCGTCGTCTTCAGGCCGAACACCCCGCACCAGGCGGCCGGGATACGGACCGAACCGGCGCCGTCGCTGCCGGTCGCCAGCGGAACCATGCCCGCCGCGACCGCCACCGCCGACCCTGCCGAGGACCCGCCGGGGGTGCGGTCGGCGCGGTACGGGTTGACCGTACGGCCGTATCTGCCCTGCCCCCAGGTCTGCCAGTACGTGCCGGGCCCCGGCACCGCCGTCGAGCCGACCGGTATCGCCCCGGCCGCGATCAGCCGCCCCGCCGCGTAGGACCGGATGCCGGACGGCCCCTTCACCCCGAACGGCACACCGGACAAAGAGAGTTGACGGTCCACGGTCCGGGCCCGCTCCAGGGCTTCCTCGCCCCAGACCTCGACAAAGGCACACAGTCGCGGGTCGAGCCGTTCGATCCGCGCGAGCGCCCGCTCCACCGCCTCGGTGCCACCCACCGTCTCCCTCAAGGGGGACCCCCTCCCACGCCTGCCCCTGAACCGGACAGGGCTCAGTCTCCCAGCGCCTCCTCCATCACCGCCCGCGCGATCGGCGCCGCGTCGCCCCCGCCGCTGATGTCCGCCCTGTCGGCCTCGGCGTCCTCGACCACCACCGCCACCGCGACCGCCGGCCGGACCGCGTTGTCCGCCTGCGCCCAGGCGATGAACCAGGCATACGGCGTACCGGAGTTGCCCACCCCGTGCTGCGCCGTCCCCGTCTTGCCGCCGACCGTCGCGCCGTCGATCGCCGCGCTCGTACCCGTACCCTCCTCGACGACATCGACCATCATCCGTCGTAACTGCTGTGCCGTGGCGGGGTTCATCGCGCGCGCGTACGTCCGCTCGTTCGTACGGGACTCGACATCGCCGTCCGAGGCGAGGATGCGGCCCACCAGATAGGGGTACTTGAGGTCCCCGCCGTTCGCGACCGCCGACGCGACCATCGCCATCTGGAGCGGTGTGGCCCTCGTGTCGTACTGCCCGATCGAGGACAGCGCCAGCTGATCGTCGCTCATACGGGTGTCGAAATGGGACGCGGCGACCCCCGACGGGATGGTGATCCCGGTGTCGTTGAAGCCGAACTTCTCCACCGTGTCCACCATCCCGGACAGCCCGGTCCGCACGCCGAGTCCGGCCATCACCGTGTTGCAGGACCAGGTGATGGCGTACTCCAGCGACGCATTGCCGCACCCCTCGGCCTCGTTGGGGAGCGTGGTGTCCGTCCCCGGCAGGACGTACGGCTCGGGGATGCCGGTCGGGGCGCCGGGATCGGTGACCGTCCGGGAATCGAGCGCGGCGGCCGCCGTCACGATCTTGAAGGCCGAACCGGGCGGATAGGTCTGCCGGATGGCCCGGTCGAGCATCGGCTGGTCGCTCTCGCCGTTCAGCCGGGACCAGGCTCCGGTGACGCTCCGGCCCGTGCCCGACAGTTGCCCGGGATCGTACGAGGGGCTGCTGACCAGCGCCAGGATCTTGCCGCTGGAGGGCTCGACGGCCGCGACCGCGCCTCGCCGGCCGGCGAGGCCTTCGTACCCGGCCCGCTGTATCGACGCGTTGATGGTGGTGGAGACCTGGCCGCCCGGCTGCCGGCTGCGGGTGATCTCGTTCCAGAAGGGCAGCGGGGCGAGCGTCGAGGCCGTGCCGGAGAGGACATCGTCCTCGGCGTTCTCCAGCAGTGTCGTGCCGTACGTCTGGGAGGCGTAGCCGGTCACGGGCGCGTACAGCGGGCCTTGCGTGTACGTACGCTCGTAACGCAGTTGCTGGCCAGTGTCCTTGGACCCGGTGACGGTCTTTCCGCCGACGAGGATGTTGCCGCGCGGCTGGGAGTAACGGGCCACGGTGTCACGGCGGTTGGCGGGGTTCTTGTCGAGGGAGTCCGCTTCGATGACCTGGATCCTGGCGGCGTTGAGCAGGAGGGCGGCCAGGAGCAGCAGGCAGAAGAAGGCGGTTCGCCGGATGTAGCGGGTCACCGCTCGTCCTCCCGGCTCCTCCAGGACTCCCGGCTCCTCCAGGACTCCCGGCTCCTCCAGGACTCCCGGCTTCTCCAGGACTCCCGATTCCTCCAGGACTGCCCATTCCTCCCGGGCTCTCCGCTCTCCCAGGGGGGTCCGTCTTTCCAGGGGCCCCCGGCCGTCGGCGCGATGACTCCCGTCTCCACGTGCGCCGGGCGCGGGCTGCGGGCCGAGTCGCTGAGCCGGATCAGCAGCGCCACCATGATCCAGTTGGTGACCACGGAAGAGCCGCCCTGGGCGAGGAAGGGCATCGCCATGCCGGTGAGCGGGATCAGTCCCATCACGCCGCCCGCGATGACGAAGACCTGAAGGGCCAGGATCGAGGCGAGGCCGACGGCGAGCAGCCGGCCGAAGGGATCGAACAGCGAGAGGCCGGTGCGGAACCCGCGGGCGACCAGCAGTGCGTACAGCATGAAGATGGCCGTCAGGCCGACCAGGCCCAACTCCTCGCCCGCCGTGGCCAGGATGAAGTCCGACTTGGCGGCGAAACCGATGAGGATGGAGCGGCCCCGCCCGAGGCCGGTGCCGAACATCCCGCCCGCGGCGAACGCGAAGAGGGACTGCGCGAGTTGACCGGGACCGAGGCCCGCGTCGATGGACGCGAAGGGGTGCAGCCAGTCCTGCACGCGGCTGTTCACATGGGGTTCGAGCGACCCGACGGCGAACGCGCCGACCGCGGCGAGCAGCAGCCCGACGGCGATCCAGCCGGTACGCCCGGTCGCCACGTACAGCAGGATCACGAACAGCCCGAAGAAGAGCAGCGAGGTGCCCAGGTCCCGTTCGAGAACGAGGACCATGACGCTGAGCAGCCAGATCGCCACCAGGGGGCCGAGGACCCGGCCGGTGGGGAGCTGGAGACGCCAGACCGTACGGCCGGTGTACGCGAGGGCGTTCCGGTTGGCGGCGAGGTACGCGGCGAAGAAGACCGCGAGCAGGATCTTGGCGAACTCGCCCGGCTGGAAGGAGAATCCGCCGACCCTGATCCAGATCTTGGCCCCGTTCACGGCGGGGAAGAAGATCGGCACGATCAGCAGGACCAGCGCGGTGGCGACCGAGAGGTAGGCGTACCGCTGGAGTACGCGATGGTCGCGCAGGAGCGCGACGACGGCGATGAACAGCGCCACGCCCAGTGTGGACCACACCAGTTGGGTGGACGCGGCCCGGTTGCCAGGGGTCTCCAGGTCGAGCCGGTAGATCAGCACCAGACCGAGGCCGTTGAGGAGGACCGCGATGGGCAGGAGCAGCGGATCCGCGTACGGGGCACGGAACCGGACCGCGATGTGCGCGAGGAGGGCGAGCACGCCCAGCCCGGCTCCGTATCCGGCGGCGTCGGGCGGCGGGGCGCCGTTCTTGCCGAAACCGACACCGATGTACCCGAAGACGGAGATGAGGACGGCGCAGACGAGGAGCGAGAGTTCCACACCCCGGCGCTTGGAGAGGCGTGACTCGGGCGGGGGAGAGTCCACCGTCGGTGCGGTCATGCGTTGAACGTAGCAAGGTGACATGTCTTATGTCCGCAATGCATGGCAATGCAGGGCTCGGTGCGGCTTTCTGGGGCTGTGTCAGTCGGGCGGGACCATGGTGTGATCGGCCTCCGCGTGATCAGTCTCCGGGTGGTCGGCTTCGAGACGGGTGGGAGGTACGTACTCGGGAAGCGTCACCCGGGCGATCGCCCCGCCGTCCGGGGCGGCGCCGAACACCAGCTCGGCGCCGATGGCCGCGGACTGCCCGACGGCGATGGTCAGCCCCAGCCCGTGTCCCTTGCCGCCGCTGCCGCTCTCCGTACGGAACCGCTGCGGCCCGTGCTCCAGCAGGTACGACGGATAGCCCGCGCCGTGATCGCGTACGGTCACGGTCGGGCCGTCCACGGTCAGCACCACCGGGGGCCGGCCGTGCTTGTGGGCGTTGGCGACGAGGTTGCCGAGGACCCGCTCCAGCCGCCGCCGGTCGGTCTCCACGGAGGCGTCCCTGACGACCCGCAGGTCCGTCGTCACGTCCATCGCGGTGTTCGACGCGCGCACCACCCCCTCGGCCAGCGGCGCCAGCGCGTGGACCGCCAGATCGACCGTCTCCGTACGGGCGTCGAGACGCGAGATCTCCAGCAGGTCCTCGGTCAGCGTCCGCATCGTCCGTACCCGCTCCCGGACCATCTCGGCCGGCCGGCCCTCGGGCAGCAGCTCCGCCGCCGCGGTGAGACCGGTCAGCGGGGTGCGCAGTTCATGGGCCACATCGGCGGTGAAACGCTGCTCGCTCAGCAGTTTCCCCTGGAGCGTGGAGGCCATGGTGTCCAGGGCGCCGGAGACCGTGGCCACCTCGTCCTGCGGCCGTGAAGGGCCCTTCGTACGGGGGTCGTTGACGCGTGCGTCGAGGTCGCCCGCGCTGATCCGGCGGGCCACCTGCGCGGTCAGATGCAGCCGGCGCGTGACACGGGTGACGGCGAACGCGCCGACGAGGAGGGTGGCGCCGATGGCGAGTGCGGAGGAGCCGAGGATCGACCGGTCCAGGTTGGTGATGGTGGCCTGGCTGAGCGTGTAGTCGACCCGGACGGCCAGCACTCTGCCGTCGGCGGGCCCGGCCGCCCACATGGTGGGCCGGCCCTGGAAGCCGGCGACCATCGTGCCGCGCCGTCCGTTCAGGGCGAGCGCGCGCAGCGATTCCGGCAGGCCGCGCGTGTCCAGACCGGAGAACCGGGGGAGCGGCTGGCCCGCCTCGTAGAGCCCGGCGACGTTGTCCAGCCGGGACAGGGCCTTCTCGCGCGCGGAGTCGACGGTCTGACGGGTCACCGAGACATGCACGAGCACGCCGAGGAGGGCGGCGAGGGCGCAGCACATCACCGTGATGAAGACGGCGGCCTTCCAGGTGAGGGTGGCGGTCCAGGAGGGCAGCCGGGGCCGGGTGGGCGGCCGGGACCTCATGAGGCGCCCACTCGTGGGGTGACCGCTGTTGGTGTGGTGGGAGCGATCCTTCGGGGAGCGATTCCGGTGGGAGCCGTTCCGGCGGGGACGATCTCGTCCCGGGCGGGGAGCATCACGCCCTGCCGCGCGTCCCAGGACCAGGCCGTCCGGTACTCGTACCCGGGCATGCCCGCCGAGACCACCCGCAGGATCAGATCCCGGTCCGCCAGCTCGACGCCGACGACCTGGTCGGAGGTGGACATGATCCGGGTCAGGCCGCCGTCCTCGGCGGTGTAGCAGCGGACGGCCAACTGCTGGTCGGGCATTTCGACGCCCACGATCAGCTCGTCGCGGCCGTCACCGGTCAGATCGTGGTGGTACGCCCTGAGGACCGGGCACAGCGTGGGCTTCGCGGACCGGGGTCGGGACTCCAACCGGTCGCCGGGCGGCTTTCCGGGTTCCGGACCGGAGAGCTTCCAGGGGCCGTCCCCCACGCACTCGGCGAGCCGGGCGGCGGTCTGCTCGGGAAATCCGTCGGGGCCGTCGATGTCGTCCGGGTGGGCGCCGGCCTCCGCCCGGACGACGGTGACGGGACTCAGTGCGCCGAGGGCACCGGGCGTGACCACGATGCCGGGGACGCGTGCCGTGTCGCGCTCCCCGAAGTCGAGAGGCGGCGCGGAGGTGGTGGGGAGTCCGGGCCAGAGGCGTACCGGGCCGATGGCGGTCGGGGTGGGACCGGCGCTCTTGAGCCTGCCCTCGTCGCTGCACGCGGACAAGGAGAAGGACAGCGTGGCGGTGGCGGCCGCCAGTGCTGTGCCGACTGTGGCGCGGCGAGGGGACAAGGCGCTCCTGGAACGATCGGTCGTTCCATCACCTTATGGGGAGATAAGCCGTTTTCTCTGTCTTGTGGACCGCGAGGCTCAGCGCTGGTACGGGTTCTGCTGCTGTCCGTTGCCCTGCCCGTAACCGGGTCCGTTGCCCTGGCCCTGTCCGTTCCCCGGCCCGTACTGCTGTCCGGCGCTCTGTCCGGAGTTCTGGGCGAGCAGCTGGTCGGCCTGGTCCTTGGCCAGTTGCTGCTCCGACCCGCAGAAGGTGCACTGTGTCGCGTACTTGGTGGAGAACGGGAAGAGCGGCACGAAGAACAGGGTGAACTTGGTGACGCGCTTCTTGAGGGTGTGTGCCGACGGGTTGCCGCACTGGCCGCAGATCAGCGTCAGTATCGCCAGTTGGTAGAGATAGCCCTTGGTGCCGAAGATGATCATGTGCCGGGTTCCTTCCGTGAGCGGGGCCCTGGGAGGGCGGTGAGTGCTGGTGAGAGTGTGCCGCACGGGGATGACGGGAGGGCGGGCCGGACGGGAATCCCGCCTTGTCGCCGAGCCGTCCTGCGCTTGGACCGACCGGCGATTGGGGGGCGCCGGCTCAGGGCAGCGCCCCGGCGCTGTCGGGATCGAGGAGCGGGCCGAGGAGATCTCCGTACCGTTCCAGTCGGCCCGCGATGTCGTCAAGGCGGAAAACCAGCTGCTCGGCGGCCGTACAGCTCTCGATCTCGTCCCAGGTCACGGGCGTGGAGACGGTCGGCTCGGCCCTGGCCCGCAGGGTGTAGGGCGCCGCCGTCGTCTTCGCGGCGGCGTTCTGGCTGTGGTCGACGAAGACCTTCCCCGGCCGCAGTGAACGGCGCATCCGGTGCACCACCAGTTCCGGCAGCGCCGCCTCGGCCTCGACGGCCAGGCCCTTCGCGTACGCGGAGACCTCGGCGCAGTCGGCGGTCACCAGCGGTACGAGGACGTGCAGGCCCTTGGAGCCGGAGGTCTTCACGTACGCGTCGAGACCGTCCGAGCCGAGTCGTTCCCGCAGCCAGAGCGCCACGCGGCAGCACTCCACGGCGGTCGCCGGCGCCCCGGGGTCCAGATCGAAGACGAGCCGGTCGGCGCGGTCCGGCGTCCGGGCCCGCCACTGGTGCGTATGGAACTCCACGACCAGGTTCGCCGCCCACATCAGTGCCGCCAGCTCCTCCACCACCACCTGCTCGCCGGTGTCGGCGGTCTTTCTGGGCACCTCGGCGATCCGTACCCAGGAGGGGGTGCCGGGCGGCGGATTCTTCGTGAAGAAGCGCTGGCCGTCCGGGCCGTCCGGATAGCGCAGGAAGGAGACGGGACGGTCGGCGAGATGGGCCAGCAGGGGGCCCGCCGTCCGGGCGTAATAGTGCAGAACCTCGCCCTTGGTGGTGCCCGTGGCCGCGTAAAGGACCTTGTCCAGATTACTGAGCGCCAAGCGCCGCCCCTCCACCACTGTGATCGGCGTCATACGATGAGAATCCCATAGATTCCACGGATATCGGATGAAAGGGATGAAACGTGCGATCCATCTGGAACGGCGCGATCTCCTTCGGGCTGGTCAGCATCCCGATCAAACTGGTGAACGCCACCGAGAACCACTCGATCTCCTTCCGGCAGATCCACAAGGAGGACGGCGGCCGCGTCCGCTACCGCAAGGTCTGCGAGCTGGACGACCAGGAGCTGACGGCGGCGGAGATCGGCAAGGCGTACGAGAGCGACGACGGGTCCATCATCCCGATCAGCGACGCGGACCTGGCCGGGCTGCCGCTGCCCACGGCGAAGACGATCGAGATCGTCGCGTTCGTCCCGGCGGACTCGATCGACCCGCTCCAGATGGACACGGCGTACTACCTCTCGGCGAGCGGCGTACCCGCGGCCAAGCCGTACACCCTGCTGCGTGAGGCGCTGAAGCGCAGCAAGAAGGTCGCCGTCGCCAAGTTCGCGCTACGGGGGCGGGAACGGCTCGGAATGCTGCGCGTGGTCGGCGACGTCATCGCCATGCACGGCCTGCTCTGGCCGGACGAGATCCGCGCCCCGGAGGGCGTCGCGCCGGAGGCCGACGTCACCGTACGGGACGCCGAACTCGACCTGGCGGACGCCCTGATGGACACGCTCGGCTCGGTCGACCTCGACTCGCTGCACGACGACTACCGGGAGGCCGTCGAGGAGATGATCGCCGCCAAGGCGGAGGGCGGACCGGCGCCGGAGCTGGCGCCGGCGGAGGCCGGGGGAGGGAAGGTCATCGACCTGATGGCGGCGCTGGAGAACAGCGTGCGCGCGGCGAAGGGGGCGCGCGGAGAGGAAGGCGCGGGGGGAGGGGAAGGGGGCGCGGAGGTGACGCATCTCCCGGAGAGGAAGCGGAAGCAGGCGGCGAAGAAGACGACGGCCAGGAAGAGCGCGGCGAAAACGGGCGCGGCGAAAACGGGCGCGGCGGAGAAGACGACGGCCAAGAAGGCCACCTCGGCGAAGAAGGCGGCCTCGGCGAAGAGCGCGGCTTCGACGAAGAAGGCCACCGCGACCAAGAAGACCGCGTCGTCGGGACGGAAGCGTGCGTCGGCCTGAGCTCAGGGGCGGACATTCGGATGGCGGGCCGCGCCGGCATTCGGGTGGCGGACCGCGCCCGACACTGCTGCGATACGCGAGCCCTAGGCCGGAAATACCTGTTCACAGCCACCCCGTCGAAGCTGGTAAGGTTTCCTTCGTCGCCAAGCAACACAGCGATACGCCCCCGTAGCTCAGGGGATAGAGCATCGGCCTCCGGAGCCGGGTGCGCAGGTTCGAATCCTGCCGGGGGCACCTTGCGAGAGGTGTCCGAAGACCCCGGCCTCAGCGGAAACGCTGAGGCCGGGGTCTTCTTTTTTGTATGCGGTTCTTTGTGTGCGGCCGGATGCGGTGCCGCCCCCCAATTGCCGGTCGGTCTTATCGGGAACGGCTCACGATCAGGTGGGTGAGGCCGTCCAGGATGCGCTGGAGCCCGAAGCTGAAGGCGTGTTCGGGGTTGTACGTGCCCTGGTGAGCTTCGCCTGCCGCACTTCCGACCCGGGCCGCGAGGGGGAACCGGGCGGGATCGAAGACCCTCGCCAGAAGTGGCGCGTTGGCGGCCCACCACTGTTCGTCGGACATGGCGCTGTCGCGGGCGGCGGCCTGGGTGTCCAGGTCGGCGCGGGCGACGGACTGGACGAAGCCGAGGAGGAAGGTGAGGGCCGCGTCCATCTCGACATCGTCGAGCCCGAGGCCGTCGAACGCGCCCAGTTCGTGTTCGTACTTGGTCATGAGTCCGGGGCCGAGCGGCGGGCGCGTGGTGGGCAGGGTCGCCACCCAATGGTGGCGCCTGCACAGGTCGCGGTTCTCGCGTGCGACGGCCTCCACCCTCGCGCGCCACGGGGCGGCTGTGTGATCGGTACGCGGCATCTGTAGATAGGCGGAGTCCAGCATGAGGGCGAGCAGTTCCGCCTTGCCCGGGACGTACGTGTAGAGCGTCATAGGCGTGACGCCCAACTGCTGGGCGACGCTGCGCATGGTCAGGGCGTCCAGCCCGCCGGCGTCGGCGAGTTCGATGGCGGCCTGGACGACAGCGTCAACCGACAAGCCCTGCTTGGGGCCGCGCCGGCGGTCGCTCTGCCCGGACTCGCGCCACAGCAGTTCCAGGGTGCGGGCCGGGTCGCCCGCACCGCTTCGGCCCTTGGTCATGCGCTCGCTCCATGTTCCACCGGGGGGCTTTGCCGTCGCCGCCCTCACTACTCTGTACGGTGTATAGAGTACAGCGTACAGAGATTGATCTCGAGCTTTCGGAGGAGCCCCATGAAGATCACTTCCACTGCCGTCTCCCTGACCGTCGACGACGTCCCCGCCTCTGCCGCGTTCCTGACCAGGCACTTCGGTTTCCAGGAGGCCATGGCCGCTGAAGGCTTCGCCTCTCTGGTCCGCGAGGACGCCGTCGACGTGATCTTTCTGAAGCGCGGCATCGAGGTCCTGCCCGAGGGAGTCAGGGACCAGCATGCCGCAGGCGTGATCATCGCTTTCACCGTGGCTGATCTGGATGCCGAATACGAGCGACTGCGGAGCGAAGGCGTCTCCATCACCATGCCGCTGCGCGAAGAGCCGTGGGGTGAGCGTCTCTTTCAGGTCACCGATCCGAACGGTGTGATTCTCCAGCTCGTCAGCTGGGTCTCACCCGACAGTCAGTGACGGCCTTTCCCGGGGCCTGGCCGGGGTCCGGGCCGGGGTCCTCGCCGGACGGGGCCAGGCCGCCGTCAGGTCGCGGAAGTTCGCGAGCATACGGTGGGCGAACTCCGTGTGTGCGGACTCGGGTTGGAACTGCACGGCCCACAGCGGACGTGTCCGGTGCCGGAGTCCCATCAGTACGCCGTCCTCGGCCCAGGCGGTGGCCGTCAGGTTCGGTGGCAGGGGCTCCTGTACGGACAGCGAGTGGTGGCGGACCGCGGTGAAGTTCTGCGGCAGTCCCCGGAACAGCTCGCGGCCGTCGTGCCTGATCATGGACAGATGGCCGTGCCGGGGCCGCGGCGATGCGGTCACCAGGGCCTGCTCGCCGATCGCGATGCCCTGATGCCCGAGGCACACCCCCAGTACGGGGATGCCGGAGCGCGCCAGGAGTGCGGTGCCGATGCCGAAGGCGCGCAGGGTGCCGGGGTGTCTCGGTTCCAGCCTTGGTCCCGAACCCGAACCCGGTCCCGGCCCTGGTCTCAGTGCCAGTCCCGATCTCAGTCCTCCCGGCCCCGGGGACACCACGACGTTGTCGAACAGTCGCAGGTCCAACTCGGCTCCGGCCGCGGCGCTGTTGAGTACCACGACCGGATCTTCGCCGTTGATCTCGGCTATCAGCCGGAACAGGTTGTGCGCGTACGAGTCGTCATGATGGATGAGCAGAGTTTTCACCCGGCCCACCTCCTTTTCGTCTTTCCGGCGCCTTACGGGTCAAGCGCGACCCGCCACCCCCCCCCAGCACGCCCATTCCCGTGACCAGAACTCCCTTTCCGCGGAGCAGGACGTCCTTGGATACGCGATTGCCGCACCACGTGTTCAAAGGGCGAGGGTCCGGCGGGACTCGCGTCGGGGGCTCGCGCCGAAGGTGGGCCGCCGGTGCCGACCGGCGTGTGGCCGCCGGTGCCTGGGCGGGCCGACGCGTGCTCACACGTGTCCACGTGTGTGTGCGTGTGGCGCGGGCAATGCGGACCCATATGCTCCGCGCCAATCTGGGGCCCCCAGAACCCCGGCTCCGCCCGCCTTTTCCCCTCGTCGGCCCAATGCCGCCTAGGCTCCGGCTCTCCGCAGTCCGCGCCCGCCGCCGAGATGCCAGCCGCCGGATTCGGACAATCGGCGTCCGCGTTCTACTCCCCGTCAGACCGGTGTGTTCAAATGCTGAAGCGGCACATGGAGACGGAATATCCGTAAATGTCCCGTAGTTGCGATGATCCACACTGCGGAGGTAAGTGGATGATGGAGAGACAAGTTTCCACAAGCGCATCATTTGGCTTGTCTCTCCGGCTCTTACGCAAGGAGCGCGGGTTATCCCTGGGTGACTTGGCTCGACTGGTCAATTACAGCAGTAGCCACCTGAGTCGGGTGGAGACAGGGAAGAAACGGGCTGCCGAGGGGCTGGCGCGGCGGTGCGACGAAGTCCTGGAGGCGGAGGGCGGCCTGCTCGATTTACTCGTACGACCACCGCGGCGACAGAAGGGGCGGACAAGTCCCGCTCAACTTCCCAGGAGCGTCGCCGACTTCACGGGACGCTCCGACGTACTGGCGGAATTGGACGCCACGCTCGCCGAGGTGGACCGCCAGCGCGACGGTCAAGCCGTCGTCACGGTGGTCGACGGGGCGGCGGGAGTGGGGAAGACGGCCACCGTTGTGTACTGGGGGCATCGCGTCCGGGCGAGTTTTCCCGACGGTGTGCTTTTCGCGGACCTTCAGGGATTCGGCCCGGGGCAACGGTCCGCCAGTATTCAGGAGGTGTTGCGGAGTTTCCTGACGGCTCTGGGAGCCCCGTCCGATTCTCTGTCGATGGAGTTACAGCATCTGGCCGCCAGTTATCGCAGCATGTTGATGGGAAAACGGCTGCTGATCGTGCTCGACAACGCACTCAGTGCCGAACAGGTCCGCCCGTTGCTGCCGGCTTCTTCCGGATGCATGACGGTGATCACCAGCCGGAGCCGCCTCGCCGGACTGGTCGCCCGGGACGGCGCGTACCGCGTCACCGTGCCGCTTCTGACCGAGGCCGAATACGACGGGCTGCTGGCCCGGCTCGCCGGCGCGGCGCTGCCCGGGAAGGTGAACGCGATATGCGAGTACCGCTATCTGCCCCTGACCGTTCGTATCGCCGTGGAACGGATGGAGACGGTCGGCGGCATCGAAATGTATGAGCGATGCGACCCGGACGCGTTGCTCCGGTATCTGTGCGCGATCGATGACGAGACCAGCAATCTGTATACCGTCCTTTCCTGGTCCTATCGCTCCCTCCGCCCGGAAGCCGCCCGGGGGTTGAGGGTGCTCGGATCGAGATCCGGCAGTACCGTCACCGTCTCGGAGGCGGCGAAAATCCTGGGGACCGATGCCGTGAATGCCCAGAAGGTGCTCGACTCGCTGACGGACATCCACCTGTTGGAACACGTCTCGCGCAACGAATACCACTTCGAGGGAGTGGTGAAGGCTTTCGCCCGTGAGTGCGCTCGGCGGGAGGGTTATCTCGCCGTGCGGGCGGGATAGGGCCCGGGAGCCGAGCCCGGGGCCGCGGGCCTCATGATCCGGGACTCGGGAGCCGGGAGCCGGGCCCGGGACCCGGGAACCCCACGCTCACCGAGAGGCCGTCCTTCGGTGCCGTGTCCGCCGTATCTCGGTACGCCGTCGCCCCGGCCACGGTCATGGCCGTGATGTGCCTGCGACGGAGCCGAACACACCATGGCCTCAGCCAGTTCGGCGACTACCCAGCAGGAGGGTTTTACATGACTTTTCGGATCAGCAAGGAGTTCCACTTCTCAGCCAGCCACCAGCTGGACGACCTGCCCGACGGCCACCCGTGCGGCCGGATGCACGGCCACAACTACGTGGTGGAGCTTGAACTCTCGGCGCCCACCGACGGGTTGGACAAGACCGGCTTCGTACGCGACTACGGCGAGCTCAAGTCGTTCAGCCAGTGGCTGGACACCGAGGTCGATCACCGGCACCTCAACGATGTGCTGACCGACCGCAATCCGTCGGCCGAGAACCTGTCGCAGTGGCTGTACGAACGGTGGCTGCCGCAGTTCCCCGAGCTGAGCTCGGTCCGGGTCTCCGAGACGGCCAAGACATGGGCGGAGTTCCGGCCGTGACGCGCAGCCCCACCCCGGGGAAGCCGGACACCCTCGGGGCGGAAAGCCGGGGAGGTGATGCCGTGGTGGGTCCGAAGCTCGTCGTGAACGAGATCTTCGGCCCCACTTGAAGGCCGTACAGGGAGAAGGACCGTCCGCCGGCCGGCAGTGCGCCTTCGTCCGGCTGGGCGGCTGCAACCTGTCGTGCCGCTGGTGCGACACGCCGTACACCTGGGACTGGACCGGCGTGGGCGACAGTGGAGTCGCCCATGACCCCCGCCGTGAACTGACCCCGATGCCCTGGACCGAGGTACGGGACCGGCTCCTCGGCTACGGCGTGCCGCTGATCGTGATCTCCGGTGGCGAACCCCTCAGCCAGCAGCGCCGGTTGCTGCCCCTGCTGCGCGCCCTGAAGGCGGCCGGAAAGGCCGTCGAGATCGAGACGAACGGCACCGTGGTCCCCCAGGCCGAGGTGATCGAGCTGGGTGTGCGGTTCAACGTCTCGCCCAAACTGGCTCATTCGGGCGACCCGGAGTCGCGCCGACTGGTGCCGGAGGCGCTGAGCGCGTTCGCGGCGGTACCGGAAACCGCCTTCAAGTTCGTCTGCCGGGATACGGGCGACCTGGACGAAGTGGCGTCCGTCGTCGACCGGTACGGGACGAACCCCGTATGGATCATGCCCGAGGGGCAGCTCCCGTCGGAGGTGGCCGGGCATCTGGCCGCCCTCGGGGACGAGGTCGTGTCCCGCGGCTGGAATCTGACTACCCGACTGCATGTCGCCGTGTGGGGCGACAGGAGAGGTGTGTGAGCACCGTGAGCGGAACAACGGATCTGGAGCCGGCTGTCACCGACGAGGGCCGGGAGGCGGCCGATCCCCTGGAGGACATCGCGCGCAAGCTGCTCATCGAGATCGGTGAGGACCCGGACCGCGACGGGCTCAAGGAGACCCCGGCGCGCTTCGCCCGCTGGTGGAGGGAGTTCTCCAGCTACGAGGCGGGGAACGTGGACACGATGTTCCCGCTCCGGACGCAGGGGCAGATCGTCCTGATCCAGGACATCAAGGTGTGGTCGCTCTGCGAACACCACCTGCTCCCGTTCTCCTGCTCGGTCACCATCGCCTACCGGCCGCACGGCGATGTGCTCGGGCTGTCCAAATTCGCCCGGATCACCCAGCGCCACGCCCACCGGCTCCAGGTGCAGGAGCGGCTGGTGCGGGACATCGCGGACGAGATCACCAAGGTGACCGGCTCCAGCGATGTCGCCGTCATCGCCACGGGCGAGCACCTGTGCATGAGCATGCGCGGCATCCGCACACCGGCGGCGATGACGTCCTCGGTCTTCTCGGGGATCTTCGAGGAGTACGGGCCGGCCCGCCAGGAACTCGTGGCGACGGTCTTCCAGTCCCGTAAATGACACGAGTCCCGCACATCGCACCTGACTCGCGAACCACACCATTTCCGCAGATGACACCAGTTCCGTACATGGCAGTGGTGCGACGGCTCGGCGGCGCGGCAGCGGGACGGTCCGGCGGTACGGCGACGCGGCGTCATGCCGACGTCGCCGTACCGCCGGGCGTCCGGCCGCGACGCGGCCGTCCACGATCGGAGGAGGAGTACGCACGTGACAGTTCGTGAAATCCGCACCGGGCTGAGCCTGGAAGATGTGCTGCTGGTGCCCCGGCGCACCTCGGTGGTGAGCCGTTCGGCGACCGACATCAGCACCGAGCTGACGGCCGGCATCCCGTTGCGGGTCCCGGTTCTCTCCGCCAACACCCCCTGGTGCACCGGGCAGCGGATGGCGGTCGCGATGGCCCTGTTCGGCGGCCTCGGCATCGTCCACCGGATGCAGATGGCCGGGGCCCAGGCGGCCGAGGTCGCCGCCGTCAAGGCCTCGCCCGTACCGGACGACGCGGCCGACGCCACGGTCGACGGGCGGGGGCGGCTGCGGGTCGGTGCCGCCGTCGGTGTGACCGACGACTATCTGGAGCGGGCGGCCCAGCTGGTCGAGGCGGGCGCCGACGTACTGGTCACCGATGTGGCGCACGGCCACGCGGACTACGTACTCGAAGCCGTCGAGAAGCTGAAGGCCCGCTTCCCCGAGACCGCCGTGATCGCCGGGAACGTGGCCACCGCCGCCGGCACCCGGGACCTGATCGACGCGGGCGCCGACGCCGTCAAGGTGGGCATCGGCCCCGGCGGCATCTGCACCACCCGGATCGTCGCGGGCAGCGGGGTGCCCCAGCTGACCGCCGTGCTCGACTGCGCGGAGGAAGCCTCCCGTACGGGCATCCCGGTGATCGCGGACGGTGGCATCAAGGCGCCGGGCGATGTGGTCAAGGCCCTTGCGGCGGGCGGGCATTCGGTGATGCTCGGCAGCGCCCTGGCCGGCGCAGAGGAGAGCGAGGCCCGCCTGGTGGAACGCGACGGGAAGCGCTTCAAGGTCAGCACCGGTTTCGTCACCTTCGGCATGAAGCTCACCCTCAAGCGGGCGCGCGGCGAGTCGGTCAGCCGCGAGGAGCTGGAGGAGTACACCCCCGAGGGCGTCGAGGCCACCTGGGCGCACTCCGGCTCGGCGGCCTCCACCCTGCGGCCGTTCATCGGCGGCCTGCGGTCGGGCATGAGCTACTCCGGCGCGCACACCCTGGCCGAGCTGCGGGAGAAGGCGGAGTTCATCCGCGTCACGCCCGCCGGGCTCTCCGAGAACCGCCCGCACGCGCTGGAGCGTACGCAGCAGGTCGCCCTGGACTACTCCGTGGAGGCCACCGAATGACACGTCCTGAGACGACACGTCCTGAGACAGGCCCGGAGAAGGGCCCGGTGACCGCGCCGCCGAGTTCACAGTCGAGCCCTTGGGTCAACGGGCGGTACGGCAGCGAGCGGATGCGCCACCTCCTCGGCGACCTCAACCGCTACCAGCTCTTCGTACGCGTGGAGGGCGCGCTGGCCGCCGTACAGGGCCGGCTCGGGGTGATTCCCGCCGAGGCGGCCGAGGTGATCGGCGAACGGGCCCGCGAGCACGTGTGCGACCTGGACCGCATCGCCGCCATCGAAGCGGTGAGCAGGCATGAACTCTACGCGGTGGTACAGGAGTTCGCGGAGAGCTGCGCCCCGTACACCCGCTATGTGCACCACGGCGCGACCAGCAGCGATGTGATCGACACGGCCCTGGCCCTGCAACTGGACGACGCCATCGGCCTGCTCGGCGAACGGCTCGGCGCGCTGATGGCCGCGCTCCAGAAGCAGATCGAGAAGGAGGGGCGGCAGGTGATGATCGGCCGTACCCACGGCCAGCACGCCCAGCCCGTCACGCTCGGCTTCAAACTCGCCGTCATCCTCGACCAGTTGACGCGCTGCCTGGAACGACTCGAACAGCTCCGTGGACGCGCCGTCATGGGCAAGATGGCCGGTGCCGTCGGCTCGCTGGGCGGTCTGGGGCCGCAGGGGGCGCGCGTCCAGAGCGAGGTCCTGGCCCGGCTGGACCTGCCGGAACCCCAGATCTGCGCCCAGGCCGTGGCGCGGGACCGGATGGCGGAGTTCGTCTGCTGGACGGCGCTCACCGCCGCCTGCCTGGAGAACCTGGCGACCGAGATCCGCAATCTCCAGAGAACCGAGATCGGAGAGCTCGCGGAGTCCTTCGCCGAGGGCGACCAGATCGGCAGCTCCGCGATGCCGCACAAGCGCAACCCGGTGCGCAGCGAACGGATCTGCAGCCTGGCGCGGCTGGTCCGGTCGCTGGTCGGACCGGCCCTGGAGAACGTGGTGACCTGGCACGAGCGGGACCTGGCGAACTCCGCCAACGAGCGCTTCACCCTGCCCGAGGCCTGCGTCCTGCTGGACGAGATGCTCATCACCGCGACCGCCGTGATGGAGGACCTGCGGGTCTATCCGCAGCGGATGCGGGAGAACCTCGACCGGTCCCGCCACAGCCATCTCAGCGAGGCGGTCATGCTGGCGATGATCGACCGCGGTACGGACCGGCTCGACGCCTACCGGATCCTGCAGCGCGCCAGCGCGGTCGCCGCCCGGGACGAGCGCGACCTGGTGGAGGTGCTGGCGGACGACGAGCGGGTCACCGCCGCCCTGCCCCGGCACGAACTCATGGCCCTCGCCGAGGCCGCCGCGGACATCGGCTTCTGCGAGGAGCTGACGGAAGAGACCGTACGACGGTCCGAGGAGGCGCTCGAAGAGGCGTCGCAAGGAGGCCTGACATGCCTGGCACGGTGATCGTCGGCGGCCAGTGGGGTGACGAGGCCAAGGGGAAGATCTCCAGCTATCTGGCGGTACGGGACGAGCCCGCGGTGGCCGTCCGGGCCGGCCTGGGTCCGGGCGCCGGACACACGGTCGTGCACGACGGACGCACCCTGAAACTGCGGCAGTTGCCCAGCGCGGTGATCCATCCGGGCACCCGGCTGCTGCTGGGCGCCGGGGTGCTCGTACGGCCCGAGGTGCTGATCGAGGAGATCGAGGGACTCGACGCGCGGGGGCGGGTCGGCGTGGACTTCCGCGCCACCGTCATCGATCCCGGGCATGTGAGCGCGGAAGCCGCCGACCAGGTCCTGCGCGATCGCGTACGCAGTACGGGCAGCGGGCACGGCCCGGCACTCGCCGCGCGGGCCATGCGCTCGGCCCGCAGAGCCGAGGACGTCCCGGAGCTGGCCCCCTACCTGACCGACACCGTGAAGGAGGTGAACGACGCGGTCGACGCGGACGAGCGGATCCATGTCGAGGGCACCAACGGCTTCGGCCTGTCGGTGCTGTACGGCAGCTACCCGTACACCGTCGGGAAGGACAGCACGGCGAGCACGGCGGCCGCGGACGCGGGGCTGGGGCCGCTGGCGATCGACGAGGTGGTGCTGGTCTTCCGGGCCTATCCGACCCGCGTCGGCGCGGGCCCGTTCCCCACGGAGATGGAGGACCGGGAGGCGGAGCGGCTGGGGATCGTGGAGTACGGCACGGTGACGGGACGGCGCCGCCGTAGCGGCACGTTCGACCTGGACCAGGCGCGGGAGGCGGTACGGGTCAACCGGCCCTCGCGGGTGGCGCTCACCTTCCTCGACCATGTGGACGCGGCCGGACTCGGTGTGCGCACGGACGCGTTGCCCGAGGCGGCGGCGGCGTTCGTGGCGATGGTCGAGGAGGGTCTCGGCCTTCCGGTGGACCTGATCGGTACCGGCCCGGACACCGCCGACGTCATCGACCGGTGGAACGGCCGGCCGCCCGCCGGCACCGGCCGGAATGTGCCGATCGGCGTCGGCGGCCGGGGTGGCCTGGGTACTGTGGGAGGCGACCGATGAAGCCCGCACCGGTATGGCGCCGGGACCGACTGCTGACCATCAGCTGGGAGGCCATGGGCCGGATGCTCAGCACTCTGGCGAAGGACATCGAGGCGAGCGGCTACGCGCCAACAGTGGTGGCGGGCATAGCGCGTGGCGGACTGCCACCCGCCATCGCCCTGTCGAATCTGCTGGCCGTCGAGGACTTCCGTATCCTCGGCATCCCCCGCAACACCTCCAACTCCCGTTACAGCGAACGGGGTGAGGCGGTACTGGACTACGTGGTGCCGGACCGGCCGCTGACCGGGGCCCGGGTGCTGCTGGTCGACGACATCATGGGAGACGGCGGGACCATGGCCCTGGCGGTGAGCACCGCGCTCTCGCTCGGCGCGGCCGAGGTCCGTACGGCTGTCGTGGTACGGAACCTGGGGGCGGCGAACGCGGCCGACTACACGGCGGCCGAGGTGGACGACTGGACGGTGTTCCCCTGGGAGGCACCGCCCGCGGTCGGCGAGAACGCCGTACCGCTGCCGGGGTCGGAGTGACGGGCGGGGGCGGCGGGACCGCCCCGGGTGGTGTGCCGCGGACCGGGTCCGGGATCTCCCGGTCCGGGGCAGGGACCACCGTCGTACTGGACCGGGACGGCACGCTCCTGGACTTCTACGAGATGTTCCACCGCTTCGTCCTGGATCTGCACGAGCAGCAGAGCGCCACACCGCCGCCCCGCGAGGAGATCCTCGGCTTCGCCTACTGGTCCGCGATCACCAGCGGGAAGCTGCGCATCGGCTCCGTACGGGTGCTGGACCGGGTGGACGAGGTCGCGCGCCGGTACATGCCGCACGGGAAGCTGTATCCGGGCGTGGTCGAGATGCTGACCGCGCTGTCCGGGGCGGGCGTACGGCTCGCGCTGGTCAGCTCCTGGGTCGGCACCGAACCCACCGTCTCGCTGCTCGAACGCTACGAGGTACGGGACTGCTTCGGGCCGGTGCTCACCCGCGACGACCTGGTCGCCCGGGGCGAGGGGGCCAGCGACGCAGACACCAAGGTCGAGCTGGCACGGCGCGCGCTGGACGAGGTCGGCCACGAGCCCGGCCACCGGCTCTATGTCATAGGTGACACCTCCTCCGACATCGCGCTGGGCCGCCGGCTCGGCGCGGTGGTCGTAGGGGTGCGTACGGGCAACGGAGGAACGATGGCGGCGCAGGGAACGCCCGACGGGCCGGATGTGCTGCTGTCGTCGGCCGCCGAGCTGGACACGCTGGTGCTCGGAAGCCAGTAACCAGTCGCCTCGCATACGACAACGACGGGCCGGGCTCCCCTTCCAGGAGGAGAGCCCGGCCCGTGGTCGTCGGTTCCGTGGTCGTCGGTCGCGGCGGGGGCGCGCGGCATGTGGTGCGGCACATGGCGCGGCCGGCCGGCTCGTGCCGCGGAACGGAGAACTCGGTCGGCGCGACGGCGAACCCGTGTCGCGGAACCGTGAACTCCCTTTACCGGGCGCGACTTGGTCTACGGAACGGCGAACTCGGTCACGTCGTCGAGGTAGTCGGTCGGGTCGGGCACCCCGGCGTTCCTGAAGGCCTCCCGGCGTTCGTAGCACGTTCCGCAGGTCCCGCAGTGCCGGTCGCCGCCCTTGTAGCAGGACCAGCTGACCTCCAGCGGGGCGCCGAGGCGCGTCCCGTGCGTGGCGATGTCGGCCTTGGACCAGGTGATGAACGGCGCCTCCACCCGGGGGGTGGCGAACCCTTCGTTGGCCACCGTGACCAGCTCGCGCAGCGCGCTGATGAACGGGGGCCGGCAGTCGGGATAGATGAAGTGGTCGCCCGCGTGCATGCCGAGCGCCACGATCGCGGCACGGTGGGCCACTCCGACCGAGACCGCGACGTTCGCCAGCACCGCGTTGCGGTTCGGTACGACGGTGGCGCGCATGGACTGCTCCGCGTAGTGCCCGTCGGGCACCTCGACCTCATCGTTCGTCAGCGCGGAGCCGTGCAGCAGCGAGCCGAAACCGCGCAGGTCGACCACGTGGTGCTGGGCTTCGTAGTGGGCCGCGATGGCCCGCGCGGAATCGATCTCGCGGTGGTGACGCTGCCCGTAGTCGATGGTGACGGCGATCAGTTTGTGGCGCAGGGCCGCGTAGTGCGCCATGAGCGTTGTGGAGTCCATGCCTCCGGACAGCACCACCACTGCCGTGAACGGATCGGGAAGCTTGTCGTCCTGGTCCATCGGGAACCTCCGGATGGGGAGTAGGGGAGCGCGGACAACGGCCGAGCGGGGAACGGCCGATCGGCCGAGCGCATGAGGTCATCGTGGCGTCGGCCGGGCCGCGGGGGCATCACGGGCTATGCCGTAGGGCGTTGGGGCAGGTACCGAGATACGCCGGCCGGGATCCGAAGAGACCCACACGGATCCGAGAGACCCACACGGGTCCGAAGAGACCCACACAGGTCGAAGGGTTCACGCGAGCGATCCCGTGTCGACCAGCAGCGGCCACAGCCCCGCCGTACGGAACAGACTCGGGAAGTCCTTGCGCCCCGTGATGCCGAGTTTGCGGTAGGCGCTGGACAGGTGGAGTTCCACCGTGCGCCGGGTGATGTGCAGGGTCGTCGCGATCCGCTCGTTGGTCAGGCCGCGCACGGCGTCGATCAGGATCTGCTTCTCCCGCTTGGTCAGCGTCAGCACACCGCCCAGCGGCGAACGATGGGACGAGCGCCCCTCGGCCGCCGCCAGCCGCTGGCGCAGCCGCATCGCGAGCGGCCGTGCCCCGCACCGGTCGGCCATTTCGAGCGCCGTGCTCAGCTCGACCACCGCCTCGTCGTGGCGTCCCTCGTCGAACAGGAGGCAGGCCAGGTCGGCGGCGGCCTGGGCGAGATCGAACTGGGCGCCCGTCTCCGTCAGCAGCAGGACCGCCTCACGCAGCGGCTTCTCCGCCTCCACGCCCTTCTGTACGGCTCCGAGGACGCGCAGCGCCACGCCGAGTTCGCGCGGCGTGTTGACGGCCTCGGCGGACCGGACCAGCTCCCGCGCCATGGAGCGGGCGTCCTCGTCCCGCCCGAACTGCGCCAGCAGATCGGTGCCGTGCACGTACCAGTGGACGCCGCCGGTGGCACCGGCCGGGGCACCTCCGCCGACGGCCGGGGCGCTTGCGATGCCGGCCTGTACGCCCCGGCCGTCGCACGCGGAACCGAGGTCGTGCGCCGGTGAGCCCGGACCGTGACCGCGCGCCGGGGCGCCGCTCTTCCACGCCTCCGTCAGGTCCCTGGAGGCGCCCGCCAGATCACCGCCGCCGGCCCGCAGCCGGGCCCGGGTGACCAGTACGTCGCGGTAGAGCCAGCCGGGCGGCAGACTGCCCAGGCACCCGTGTTCGCGCAGCAGGGCCCGCGCCTCGCCGTCCAGCCCCATGCTGATCTTGACATCGGCCAGCATCCCCACGACCCAGACCAGGATGGGGTGCTGGTACCGCGTCTCGTACCGGACCAGCGCGTCGAGGCACTCGCTGAGCTCGTCGTGGGCCGCGCGCAGCCGGCCCCGCACGAGGGCCATCCGCGCGGTGACGGGCAGCAGGAACGTCCGGTGCATCGGGTGCTCGGGGCAGAGCGCGCAGTCCTGATGGCGCCGCAGATGGGCGGCCGCCTCCTCGTCGCGCCCGTTCCAGACGAGGATCATCAGGGCCGTCATCATGAGGAGCGGGGAGAGGCACAGCCCCCGGTCCGTCCTCAGCGCTTCCCTGGCCTGGCGCACGGCATCGTTCGGGCCGGTGCGGTTGTACGCGGCGTCCTCGCCCAGGTGGCTGCGGAGCGCGGCCACCACGGTGGCCGCCGCGCGTACCTGCTCGGGCCCGCACAGGTCGGCCCCGAGAGCCGCCGCGTCCCCTCCTGGCGTGTGTCCCTTCGGTACGAGGAGCTGTTCACCGGGCTGGGTGGAGATCAGCGGCGGATAGTCCTGGAGGTAGTCGAGGATCCGGTGCAGCAGGGGCCAACCGGACAGCCGGCTCCGCGCGAGGACCGCCGTGGTCGCCGCCCGTACCCCTTCCCCGGGCTGGGCGCGGAGGTACAGCGCGGTGCTGACGCGCGCCAGCAGCGGGAAGCGGATGTCGTCCTCGGCGGATCCGGCAGGTCCGGTGGCCGACGCGGAGTTCTCCGTCGTCGTCCTCGACGTCCTCGTCGCTCTCGTCGTCTCCGCGGCCTGTGTCGCCTCCGCGGTCTCGGTGGCCTCCTCCAGCGTCCTGACCGCCTCTTCGAGACCGCCCACCAGATCGATCCGCATCCTGGCGTCCGTCAACTCAAGGAGCGCCGAACGCCGTTCGGCGCCGGACGCCACCTGCACGGCGCGCTCCAGGTAGGCGCAGGCCCTCTCCGGGTCCCGCGCGGCCAGAGCCGCCCGCCCGGCCAGCAGCAGTACGGGAACGGGCCAGGGGTCGTCCAGCGCGACGGTCGAGGCGGTCAGGTGATTGGCGATCTGTTCCACGGGAGCGTGTTTGTCATGAAGGTAAGCAGCGGCCGAGAGATGGGCGGCGTTGCGGCCCATAAGGGTCATACGACCGAGGAGAGCATTACGCATGACGTGATGGCGCAGAAAGAGTTTGTCGTCGTCCTCCACGAGTCGGGTGCGGACCAATAAGTCCGCGGCGGCGAGGGTTTCGTGCAGGGACAGCCCGCAGAGATGGGCGACGAGCAGCGGGTTCGCGGCGGAGTTGCTGCCGGCGATCGCGATGGCGGTGGCCACCTTTACCGCGTTCGGATCGATCCTGGCGAGCCGTGCCCCTATGAGATCGGCGACGGAGGAGGGCGCCACTTCGCTCACCAGCGTGCGGCCCTGAGTATCCGCCGCCTGATCATGTATGAGCCGTACGACTTCCATGAGCATGAACGGATTTCCGGCGCAGACCCGGTGACATTCGGTGACAAGTTTAGGAGCGGGAGCACGTCGCAGTGAACGCTTAATCAGGGTGGCGGCCTGTGTCCGGGTGAGCCCCTCCATTCGTCGTTGTCGCGCACCGGCGAGCAATTCGTACAGCTGTCCGGCCCCCTCTCTGCTCTCCCCTTCCCGTACCGATGCCACCAGCAGCAGCCGCGCGGCCGGAGGGGAGAGGAGCGCGTGCCGGAGGAATTCCAGTGAGGCGGTGTCGGCCTGGTCCGCGTCGTCCACGGTGACGACCAGCGGCATGGTGGTGGTCAGACCGGCGACGGTGGCTTGTACGTCGGACGGGGCGGGCGCCACGTCGGTCCACGGGGCGAGTTCGGGGGTGCCACCGCGTTCGGGCGCCGGCAGGGGAAGAGCCGTGAGTTTCCTGACCAGTTGGCGGGCGAGACTCAGCGGACGGTCGCGGTCCTCGGGTGCGCACACCAGGTCGACGGTGAGGCACCCCTTGGCGCGTGAGGCCGCCGAGAACGTGCGGAGCAGCGTGGTGCGCCCGATACCGGGTTCGCCGGTGACGAGGCATCGCACCGGCCCGCCTCGCTCGGAATCCTTCAAAGCCTGACGGAGCTGTCGCATCTCGGTTTGACGGCCCGTCATGAACAATCGATGTCCATTTTCCTTGCGTTGCATGAACTTCCTCCGTCACAGATCACTCCCCCGTTATTCGAAGCACCAACTGTCTGCTCGTGTCAGAGGTCTTCCGAAACGGATTCGTGTGTGCCTTTACGAAGAGGCAAACAGGGCAACGCGGTTCCGGTCGGGGCGGCGAACCCGGCGGAAGGATTTGGTATGGACCTCACGTTGGCATAGGCCCCGGAAGGGGGTTGGCCTCGGAGGGAGTTGGGTCCGGAGGGAGTTGGGTCCGGAAGGGGGGCCTCGGAAGTGAGTTGACTTCGGAAGTGAGTTCGACCCGGAAGTGAGGCGGATGCGGAAGTCGCGAGAATCATGGAATCGCGGGGCCACGGATGCGACAGTGGTTTTGACGACGGGTTTCGGCGACGGGTTTCGGCGGTGGGCCGCGATCTTCGCGGTCACGGTGGCGGGACAGTCCCGGTGGACTGCCCCGCACACCCTTACCTTTCCCTTCCCCCTCACGCACCCTGCCCACCCCCATGAGGCAGGTGTGCGTGCGGTCATGGGGACCGATACCGCGAAGAGCGGAGGGTCCAGCACCATGACGGGAGAAACGCTAGCGCCGGAGTCCTTGGACGTGTGACGGTCAAACGACCGACAATTGGAGGAGGGACCGCGACGGGTGAAGCGCCGAGTGCCGAACGAGCGGGACGAGATGACCACCGGGCTCGCGGGGGAGCCTTCCGCCGTCGAGTCCCCGGAAACCGGCGTACGGTCGGAACCGGGCGTTCCGCCGGGAGTTCCGCCGGGCGCGGACGACGGCCCTCCAGGCGGCGCCGACGGCTCTCCAGGCGGCACCGGCGGCCCTCCCGCCCCTGGTCACGCCCCCTCGGGGCGCGGCGTTCCGGGCCCGGCCGAGCGGGAGTTCGTCCGGTTCGCCTACCGCTACGCCTACCGGATCCGGCTGGTGGTGGTGTGCTCGTGCGCCGTACTCGCCGTACCGGCGATGCCCGTCGACAGCATGGCCGCCACGTCGGCCGTCTCCGCCGTCGTACTCGTCTGGAGCGCCCTGCACTACCGATTAGGGATGGCGGGAATCCGCCCCCGACTGATTCTGGCCACGGACCTGGCCGTACTGATCGGACTCTGCCTCACTCAGACACTGACGATTCCGGACACCCAGACCATGTACGGCAGCACCTGGCTGCTGGTGGTGGTCAGCATCGTCGCGGTCGGCTACCAGCTGATGTACCCGCCCGCGCTCGCGGTCGCCTTGGCGCTCCTGCTGGCCGTCGCCGACCTGGCCGGTGTCGTGCTGGACCGGCCGGACGGGTGGGACTACGCGCTGCCGAACGTGAGTTGGCTGCTGGTGCAGACCGCGCTCTCCCAGGGCATGTACCAACTGGTCCTGCGCGCCAGCAGAACCGCCGACGCCGTCGGCGCCGAGACCGCGGCCGCACGGCGACGGCACGAGGTGGCGCAGGCGCAGCGGTCGGCGGAGCGCGAGCACTTGGCGACGCTGCACGACACCGCCTGCGCGACGCTGCTGATGGTCTCGGCCCACGGCCGGTCCATCCATCCGCACATACTGCGTACTCAGGCGGGCAAGGACCTGCGGCGCCTGGCCTCGGAGCGGGTGACATCCGGTGAGACGGATGTGGCCCAGGAGCTGCGCGCGGAGATCGGCGACCATCTCCTGTCCGTACGAGCCGAGTTCGACGGCTCGCTCGGCCTGATGTGGCGGCCGGCCGCCGTGGCGATCCGGGGGAGCCTGGGAGAGGCGCTGCGCAATGTGGCCCGGCACGCGGGCGTCGACTCGGCGACCGTGACGGCGCGCCGGGAGGGCGACACCATCACCGTCACCATCAGTGACGGCGGCGTCGGTTTCGATACGGCCCAGGTGCCGCCGCACTGCCGGGGGCTGGCGCGCTCGGTGGTCGAGCGCATGGCCGCCGTCGGCGGCAGAGCCACGATCGACTCCGGGCTCCGGCGGGGCACGGCCGTACGGCTGGAGTGGCCGCATGTCTGACGCGCGGGGGCACGGTGCGTCGAACGACCCGAGGGACGCGACAGACCCGAGGGCCCTGAGGGCCCCGACGGCCCCGACGGACGGGGGAGTGGGCAGGGAAACGGGCAGGAAAACGGGCGGGGAATCGGGTGGGGACAAAGATGCGGGCGGGCGATCCGATCCGACGACCGACCGGATCGCCGACAGCATGCGCGGCGCGCTGCGGCTGGCCGGACTGATCATCCTCTCGGTGATCCACTTCGCACTCGCGCTGCCCGCCCTCCTCGCCAACCTCGGCAATTACCGGCACGCCTGGGTGCAGCTCACCGCGTTCGGACTGCTGACACTCGTCATCGTGGTGGACGCGCTCCTCGGAGCGGCCGGCCGTCGCAGGCCACGGTGGTGGGTGGTGACGGGACTGGTCGCCGCGCTGGCGGTGGCGGTCGTCGCCACGAGCCAGCTGCCGAGCACGTACTTCCTCGCGACCCCGCACTGGACGTTCCTGGAGATCGGCTGGTTCGGGGTCCTGCTGCTGTTCGACGCCGGGCTGAACGCGACGCTGCTCTTCGTCGGCGGCCATGTCGCGGTCACGCTCGTACAGTTGCTGCTCGCCGGGACTCCGTCACGCCAGGTCGCGGCGGGGATGGCCGTCAGCGCCCTGGCCATCTGCGCGTTCCAGATCGCCGCGGCGGTGATGGCGAGGCTGCTGCGGGACTGCGCGGCGACGGCCGGTGCCACGGCGCGCGAGCAGGAGCGGGTACGTACCGAGGCCGCGGTCTCCGCGCAGGTCCACGCCGACCAGCGGTCGCGCTACCGCGATCTGGGCCGCTCGGTGCTACCGCTGCTCACCGGGCTGGCCGACGGGTCGCTCGAACCGGGGGACGAGCGGGTCCGGCGCCGGAGCGCCTTCGAAGCCGCCCGGCTGCGTCGGCTGTTCGCCGAACGGGACCACGCGGCCGACCCGTTGATCCATGAACTCCGGGCCGGTATCGGTGTCGCCGAACGCCACGGCGTCGATGTGCAGCTCGCCGTGCGGGGAGCGTCGGCCCCGGTGCCCCGGCACCTGCGCCGCGCGCTGACCGAGCCCGTACTGGCCGCGCTCGCGACGGCGCGGCACAGCGCACGCGCCACCGTCGTGCGCGGCGGCGGGCTGGTGCGGGTGAGCGTGGTGACCGACGCGCCCGGGACGGACATCCCGGAGCCCGCCGAGCCCGGCATCCGGGTGCGTACGGTCCGGAGCGAGGGACGGCTCCTGGTCGAGGCGTCCTACGCGCTTCACGTGGAGAGCGGTCCCCTGGGCGAGCCGCGCAGAGAACCCCAGGCGCAGACCCGGGCCCGGGCCCGTACCCAGCCTCAGGACCAATCCCGGGCCCAGGCTTAGGAGTTCATGCCGAGAGGGTTCACGCGGCGTGCTCGGTGCACAGGCACCCGACGCCCCGCTCGATCCACTCCTGGCCGGCCCACTCGGGATGCCGCTCGACCAGCACCGCCCGGACCTCGGCGACGATCTCGTCCTCGCCCATCGCGGAGTCGCGCCGCCGCCAGGTCTCGTCTCGCAGCTCACGCAGGTAGTCGCGGACGTCGGTGAGCACCTGCGGGCCGCCCAGGTCGCCGTGGCCGGGAACCACCACCCGGGGCGCTGCGGCGGCCAGCCGGTCCATCACCGTCAGCCAGCGCAGGCCGGAGACGTCCGTGTCGTACGGCGGGAACCACGGGAAGATGGCGAACTGCCCGGTCTCGGCCAGATCCCCGGTGAACAGCACGCCGGCGTCCGGCACGTCGACCACCTGGTCGCCCTTCGTGTGGCCCCGGCCGGTGGGCCGCAGCCGTACGGTCCGGCCGCCGAGGTCCAGGTCGTACGCGTCGTCGTAGACCACATCGGGAGTGGGTATCCGTACGCCCTCCAGGCGCTGGGCGATCGGCCCGCCGAAGCCCCGGAACATCTCCAGGTAGCCCGGCCCCTTCGTCTTCAGGTCCTCCGCCTGTGCGCGGTTGACCAGGTAGGTGGCCCGGCCGGCGAACGCCTGCGCGCCGAAGGCGTGCTCGGGGTGGAAGTGCGTCGTGGTCAGGTACAGGCGACGGCCCTTCGCCACCTCGGAGGCGAAGGCGAGGACCTGCTCGGCGTTGTCGGTGCCGATACCTGTCTCGACGACCAGTACGGCCCGAGTGCCGCCGATGATGCCGATGTTGGGTACCAGATCGATCCGGCGGTTCGGGATCACCAGCAGGCCGGCGGCGATCTCCTCGGCGTCGCCGACCCGCACGGCGGGATCGGTCACCGGTTCGTCCACGATCAGTGCGTCCAGTGCGTCGTTCATACGCCGATTCCACTGCCGGGTCACCGCAGCCGTCCAAGACTCTTCAGGTGGCGTCGATACCGTACGGGTATCGTCGCTGGTCATGGAATTACGCACGCTGCGCTATTTCGTGGCCGTCGCCGAGGAACTCCACTTCGGCCGGGCCGCCGCCCGGCTGCACATGAGCCAGCCACCGCTGAGCCGGGCGATCAAGCAACTGGAGAGCGACGTCGGTGCCGGGCTGCTGCAGCGCTCCGCCGCGGGCGTCACGCTCACTCCCGCCGGGACGGCGCTGCTGGACGAGGCGCGTACGCTGCTCGGCCGGGCCGACCGGGTGCGCGTGCGGGTGGCCGCGGCGGCCGGCGCCGCGAACATCACCGTCGGCATCCTGGGCGACGGTTCCGACCGGGGTGCGACGCGGCTGGCCGCCGCGTACCGCCGGCGGCATCCGGGCGTCGAGGTCCGTGTCCGCGAGACCGACCTGACCGATCCGACCTGCGGGCTGCGCGCGGGACTGGTCGATGTCGCCCTGACCCGCGGGCCGTTCGACGAGACCGGCCTGACGGTGCACGAGTTGCGCGCCGACCCGGTGGGCGCGGTGCTGCGCGCCGACGATCCGCTGGCCGGCCGCGACCGCCTGAAGCTGGCCGATCTGGCCGACCGGAGATGGTTCCGGTTCCCGGACGGCACCGACCCGGTCTGGCAGTCGTACTGGAACGGGGGCGAACCTCGCGAGGGTCCGGTGGTACGTGTCGTCCAGGAGTGCCGGCAGGCCGTGCTCTGGAACGGCACGGTCGGGATGACCCCGCTCACGCACGACTCACCGGAGGAGCTGACCGCGGTTCCACTGAGCGACATGGCGCCGAGCCGCGTGGTGGCGGCGTGGAACGAGGGTGACGCGAACCCGCTGATCCGGTCGTTCGTCCGGATCGCGACGGCCGCGTACCGCGACTGAGCGCCTCGCGGCCGTCGTGGTCGGCGACCGCACGGCTCGGCCTGGGCCGTGCCTCCCCAACTCGCGGGCCGGTACCTCTACAGCTCGTCCAGCGACGTCAGTCCGTCCTGAATGGCCCGCGCGACCAGATTCGCCTTCGTCGTCGCCGGCCGCCCCGCGTTGGCGTACTTGATCCGTACGCGCTCCAGGTAGGTGTTCACCGTACGGACGGAGAGGCCCAGGCTCTCCCCGACCATGGCCTTGGACTCCGACTGGAACCACTCCAGGAGCACCTCCACCTCACGCGGAGTCAGCGCGGGCCGGCCCTTCCTCGCGTCGCTGCCGAAAGCACCGGCCAGCGCCGGTGGTGTGTAGGGACGGCAGTCGGCCGCCGCCAGCGTGGCCGCCATGAGGTGATTCTCCCCCTCGGCCTTCGTCAGGTACGTGAACGCCCCCAGATCCAGGCAGGTCAGCGCGGTCTCCTGACTGTCCTGCATCGTGTAGACGATCACTTGCCGTTCCTGCGCGACCAGTTGCTTCAACTCGGGGTAGGCGGGCACCCCGTGGGAGAGCTGAAGGTCCAGCACCACCACATCCGCGTCCCGGCCGGCCCCGCACATGGCCACGGAGAGGCCGGGCCCCTTGGCCGTCACCGTGATCGGCCGCTGTGACGCGGCGTACCAGGACTCGATCCCGGCGAGGACGACGGGATGGTCGTCGATCAGCGCGACGCTCACTGGTTCGTTTTCCGGCATGCCCCATGGTCCCTCCTGGGCCCTGCCTGACAAATAGCCCCTTCGACCGGTGCTCCGGCGGACCTGGCCGAGGGCGAATCTGGCTGGAAAATCTCCTGTGATAGCTTGCCGAGGCCAGTCGAACCCATGTACGTGGGTCAGGGAATCCGGTGGAAATCCGGAACTGACGCGCAGCGGTAAGGGTGACGGGCGTGGCATCGGCCACTGGACAGCTGAGTTGTCCGGGAAGGCGTCTCGTCCGGGGGATCCCGAGTCCGAAGACCTGCTGGCGGCCTCCGTCCTCGACCTGTGGCGGGGGAGCACCGTACGACCGGGCTCCGCGCATGGGCCCTCGACGCAGAGGAACTTCCGTGCCGATCGCGCGCTCCGCCCGCACCCGCACCCGTGCCACCGTCCGTCACGCCACCCTTTTTCTCGCCGGGGCACTGCTCCTGACGGCCTGCGGCGGCGGGGGCTCCTCCGACGACGCGTCCACGTCCGACGCGTCCACGTCGGGCAGTGACGCCGCCGGATATCCCCGCACCCTCGACAACTGCGGACAGAAGGTACGGGTCGACGTGGCGCCCAGCCGTGCCGTCTCGCTCAACCAGGGCACGACGGAGATCATGCTCTCCCTCGGTCTCGCCGACCGGATGGTGGGCACCGCCACCTGGACCGACCCGCTGATGAAGGGGCTGGAGAAGCCCAACGCCCGCGTGAAGCGGCTGGCGGACAACGCC
Organism: Streptomyces sp. NPDC088400; assembly: GCF_044753355.1. Taxonomy (NCBI): domain Bacteria; kingdom Bacillati; phylum Actinomycetota; class Actinomycetes; order Kitasatosporales; family Streptomycetaceae; genus Streptomyces; species Streptomyces sp. NPDC088400. The sequence goes on from NZ_JBIVMZ010000001.1 coordinate 909,261, forward strand.
CCCTCCTTCGAGAAGGTCCTGGACACCGAGCCCGACTTCGTGGCCTCGTCTTTCGAATCGACGCTGGGCAAGGGCGGTGTGGCCACGCGCCCGCAGTTCGAGGATCTGGGCGTACCCACGTACGTCTCCCCGTCCGACTGCACCAAGGACAACAGCGGCGACGGCGACGGAGCCCGTTCGACGCCGCTCAGCATGGACGACGTCTACGGCGAGGTACGCGACCTGGCCAAGGTCTTCGGTGTCGAGGAGCGGGGCGAGAAGGTGGTCGCCGGGCTCAAGAGCCGGATGGCGAAGGCCACGGCCGGGATCGATGCCGCGAAGGGCGGGACGGACGAGAAGGCCGCGGACGGCGAGAAGGCCGGAAAGCCCACCCTCCTCTACTGGTTCGCCAACTCCGAGTCGCCGTACATGGGCGGCTGCTGCGGCGCTCCCGGCATCATCACCAACGCCGTCGGGGCGAAGAACGTCTTCGACGACAACCACGAGGAGTGGCCCCAGATCAACTGGGAGACGGTCGCGGACCGTAACCCGAGCGTTCTGGTGATCGGCGACCTCACCCGTAAGTCGGAGACGGCCGAGACCGCCGAGAAGAAGATCGAGTTCCTGGAGTCCAATCCGGCCACCCAGAACATGGACGCCGTCAAGCACAAGCGCTACGTCCTGCTCAGTGGCCAGGCCATGAACCCGACCATCCGAACGGTCGAGGGCGTCGAGAAGGTCGCGGCGAAGCTGCGCGAGATCGCGCCCGCGAAGTGACGGTCGAACGTACGGAGCGGTCCCGGGAGGCCACGGGGGTTCCGGCGGCCCCCGAGGCACGAGGTGCGGACGGACCTGATCCGGACGTACCTGATCCGGACGTACGCGGCTCAGGCGTACGCGGCTCAGGCGTACGCGGATCAGGCATACGCGGCACGGGTGTACGCGCCTCAGGCATACGCCGGTTGCGGCACGGCCTCCTCTGGGCCGGCGGGATCGCCGCGCTGTTCCTCTCCGTCGCCGTCGCGATCACCATCGGCCCCGCGAACATCCGCGTCGGCGACGTCTGGTCCGTGGTGGCCACCCATATCGGCTGGGGGGATTCCGGCCTCACACCGATCCGGGACGGGATCGTCTGGAACCTACGGCTGCCCCGCACCCTGCTCGCCGCCGTCTGCGGCGCCGGACTCGCCGTGTGCGGGGCGGTGATGCAGTCCCTGCTCCGCAACCCGCTCGCCGACCCCTTCGTCCTGGGCGTCTCCTCAGGGGCCTCGACCGGCGCGGTCGTGGTCGTCGTGCTCGGCGTCGGCGGCGGGGCGCTGTCCATCTCGGGCGGCGCGTTCCTCGGAGCCCTGTGCTCGTTCGCGCTCGTGCTGCTGCTCAGTCATACGCTCGGCGGCACGGTGGACCGGGTGGTGCTCTCCGGAGTCGCCGCCATGCAGCTCTTCTCGGCCATGACCTCCTTCATCGTGATGACGGCGGCGGACGCGGAGACCACGCGCGGGGTGCTGTTCTGGCTGCTCGGATCGCTCAGCGGCGCCGGGTGGACCGACGTGTGGGTCTGCCTCGCGGTGCTCGCGGTGGCGCTGCTGGTGTGTCTCGGGTACGCGCGGACGCTCGACGCGTTCGCGTTCGGCCAGGACGCGGCGGCGACGCTGGGCGTCTCCGTGGCCCGTACCCGTGTGGTGCTGCTGTGCGTGACGGCGCTGCTGACGGCGGCGCTGGTCAGCTCGGCCGGGGCCATCGGCTTCGTCGGCCTCGTACTGCCGCACGCCGCCCGCGCGCTGGCCGGTCCCGGCCACGGCCGGCTGCTGCCGGTCACCGCGCTGACCGGGGCGGTGTTCCTGGTCTGGGTCGACACCCTGGCCCGTACGGTGCTCGACCCGCAGGAGGTGCCGGTGGGTGTGGTGACCTCGTTGATCGGCGTACCGGCGTTCGTCCTGGTCCTGTACCGCGGCCGGAGAATCCAATGAAGCGGACCGCGAACACAGAGACGAGTACAGGTACAGGTACAGGTACGGGTACAGGTACGGGTACAGGTGCGGACACGGACCCGGACACGGATACGGCGACCGCCTCGGGTCTGCGCGCCGACCGCGTCTCCCGTACCGCCGGCGGACGCCTGATCGTGGACGGGGTCAGCCTCGCGCCGCCGCCCGGGTCCATGGTCGGGCTGCTCGGACCGAACGGCTCGGGAAAATCCACCCTGTTGCGCCTGCTCTCCGGCGTCCTCGCCCCCGCCTCCGGCGTCATCACCCTCGACGGCCGCCCGCTCGCCGAACTCGGCCGCAGATCGCTCGCCCGCCGCGTCGCCGTGGTCGAGCAACAGGCCGACACCCAGGTCGAGTTGACCGTACGCGATGTCGTACGGCTCGGTCGCGTCCCACACCGCCGCGCCTGGTCCGCCGCGGCTGCCGGGGACGACGAGGCCATTCGTACGGCTCTGGAACGCACCGGCCTGGCAGACCGGGCAGGACAGTCCTGGCACACGCTCTCGGGCGGCGAGCGCCAGCGGGTCCAGATCGCCCGCGCGCTCGCCCAGGAGCCCCGTGAACTCCTGCTGGACGAACCGACCAACCATCTGGACATCCAGCACCAGCTCGACCTCCTGAACCTGGTCGCCGAACTCCCGGTGACCAGCGTCATCGCGCTGCACGACCTGAACCTGGCGGCGATGTACTGCGATCAGCTCGTCGTGCTGAAGCAGGGCCGTGTCGTGGCCGGCGGCAGCTCGTGGGACGTCATCACCGAGCGCCTCATCGCGGATGTGTACGGGGTGCGCGCCGCCGTCACCCAGGACGGGCCCGAGGGGCGCCCGTACGTACGGTTCCTCGGCACGGTGCCCACGCCAAGGTCGACGTCAACGCCAACGTCAAGGCCGGCGTCAACGGCCTGAACGCGGCGGCCCGGCGTGGCGGTCGCAGTCCCAGCCGCGGTCGCAGTCCCAGTCGCGGCCCCAGCCCCAGCCCCAGTCGCAGAGTGCCGCCCCGCTGAATCGTGCACATCCTTGTTGCCTAGGATGTGCAAGTGCGCAATTACTGCATCCGAACCGCGACCCCCGACGACCTCGACACCGCCCGTGCGGTGATGCTCGACACCGTCTACCGCGACTTCGGTACGGGATACGTCCCACGCTGGCACGCGGACATCATCGACCTCGCGGGCGCCTACCTCGCCCCCGCCCGCCACACCCTGCTGGTCGCCGTCGACGAGAGCACGGGCGTGGTCGCCGGGACCGCCGCGCTGGACGCCCGGGGGCCGGCCCACCCGCCCAACCCCCGCTGGCTCGCCGAGCGTTACCCGTCGGGGGAGACCGCCCAGCTGAGGCGGGTGTACGTACGCCCGGACCATCGCCGCCAGGGGCTGGCCCGCAGGCTGGTGCGCGCACTCCTGGACTTCGCCGCGACGGAAGGCGGCTACCGCTCGGTCTATCTGCACACCGACCCCGCCGTTCCCGGCGCCGAGGCCTTCTGGCGGGCGACGGGGAAAGTGGTGTGCGATGAGCGCGAGGAGCCCGGCGGTGGGCAGGGGATCGTCCACTTCGAGGTCCCGATGGCTTGATGGAAATCATTTTCATGTAGTCTCTCGTTCCGCCCCACGTCAGCCCTGCCCATCGCGCCATCACGTCATCACGTCATCACGTAGAGACGCGTAGAGACGAGAACGAGGACCATGCGATCTGTCCGTCGCCGCCGGTTCGCCGCCGGCCTGCTGCTCGCCCCCCTGCTCGCCCTCCCGCTCACCGGCTGCTTCGCCTCCGGCGGCAGCTCCGACGGCGCGTCGTCCTCGGGCTCCGGCAGTGGTGGACGGCTGCGGATGGCGCTGGCCTTCCCGCCCACCGAGAACTTCTCCCCGTACGGCGCCGACGCCACGATCCTGAGCCGGCTCGGCGTCACCGAGGGACTGACCCGCCTCGACGGCAACGGCGCCGCGAGCCCCGCGCTCGCCGAGTCCTGGAGCCGTGAGAACGACGGCAGTTGGCTGTTCACGCTCCGTGAGGCCCGCTTCCAGGACGGTACCGAGGTCACCCCGGAGTCGGTCGCCGCCGCCCTCACCCACGCCGCGAGCGCCACCCCCGTACCCACCGCGCTCTCCGAGGTCAAGCTCACCGCGACCCCGTCCGGCGACCACCGGGTCCGCGTCACGACCGCTGAGCCGGACCCCGCACTGCCCTTCCGGCTGGCGGGCCCGAGCATGGCTGTCCTGTCCCCGAAGGCGTACGCGAAGGACGCCAAGAGCAACGGCTCCACGAGCAAGAAGCGGGGCGGCGCCGTCAACCCCGTCGGCACGGCCACCGGCCCCTTCGAACTCACCAAGGTCACCGGCTCCACCGGCGCCACACTCGACCGCTTCGACGACTACTGGGGCGGCCGGGCCCACGCCTCCGGTATCGATGCCAGGTTCATCGCCGACGGCACGGCCCGCGCCAACGCCCTGCGCAGCGGCGAGGAGGACATCGCCGAGGCGATACCGGTCGCGCAGGCCGCCTCCCTCACCGAGGGCGCCGCGCACGAGGTGGCCACCACCCGCAACACCAGCCTCCACCTCAACACCCGGTCGGGTCCCTTCGCGGACCCGGAGGTCCGGGCCGCCGCCCGCCGGGCCATCGACACCTCCGTACTCGCCAAGAATGTCTACGAAGGACACGCCGACCCCGCCCAGGGCATCTTCGGCCCCGCGCTGACCTGGGCGAAGGGCAAGCGCGAGAAGCCCGTCGGACGGGCGGAGGCCGCCACCGGCAAGGACATCAAGGAGATCAAGGACGTCAAGGGCGCCACCGTCACCATCGCCACGTACGACAACCGGCCCGAGCTGCCCGAGGTCGCCCAGGTGCTCCAACAGCAGCTGGAGAAGGCCGGGTTCACGGTGAAGCTGACAGTCCGCGAATACGCGCGCATCGAGAGCGACGCGCTGGCCGGGAAGTTCGACGCCTTCGTCTCCGCGCGCAACACGATGCTCGACACCGGTGACCCCGTCTCCGCCCTCTCCACCGACTTCACCTGCGACGGGAGTTACAACCTGGCGCTGCTCTGCGACAAGGGGGTGGACCGGGCCGTCGCCACGGCGGACTCCCTCGCGGACCCCGGCAAGCGGCAGGACGCGGCGATGGCGGCGGAGGCCAGGATCCTCGGTACGGACGCGGTCGTACCGCTGGTGCACCAGCGGATCATCGTGGGCGCCGCTCCGTCGGTACGGGGCGTGACCCTCGACCCGTACGAGCGCGGCCTCGCCACCGCGAGCACCCGGCGCTGATCCCGGCATGGACCGCCCGGCCCCCTCGCACAGCCCGGCCCGCCCGGCCCCCTCCTCGTACCGCTCGGCCGCCGTGCGACTCGTGCGACTCGTGCAATTCATGCGATTCGTGCGGCTCCCCGGCCTGACCGTGCTCTGGCGCGCCGCCCTCGCGGCCCTCCTGCTCTGCGGCATCGGCCTGCTGCCCTGGCTCTCGCGCACCGACCCCGCGCTCACCGTCCTCAAGGCGCGCTCGGCCGAACGAGAGCCCACCGCCGAGGCGTTGGGCGCCGTACGGGACCAACTCGGCCTGGACGCCGGTCCCGTGACCCTGCTCGGGCAGTGGTTCGGTGGGCTGGCGCGCGGTGACGCGGGCGAGTCGTGGATATCCGGCGCCCCCGTACTGCCCTCGGTCGTCCAGGCCCTGGGCATCTCGCTGCTGCTCATGGCCGGGGCGATGGCGGTCGCCCTCGTGACGGCCGGGGCCGTCTGCGCCCGCCCCCTGTGGCTCGGGTCGCGGCGACGGTTCCGGCGCCCGCGCGCGGGGGGTGCGGCGGCGATGCTCGCCGCGCTGCCCGAGTTCCTGACCGCGTCCGTACTGGCCACGGTGGTCGGCGTGCAGCTCGGCTGGCTGCCCGCGCTCGGCTGGTACGGGCCGCGCTGGATGGTGCTGCCCGCGCTCTCGCTGGGCCTGCCCGCCGGGGCGCTGCTCGGCCGGCTGCTCGTCGACGCGCTGCCCGGGGCCTTCGGCGAACCCTGGGCACTGGCCGCCGCCGCGCGCGGACTGACGGGCCGACGGATCGCCCGCCAGGCGCTGCGGCGCTGCTTCCCCGGCCTGCTGCCGAACCTCGGACTGTTCGTCGTCGGCCTCACCGGCGGCTCGGTCGCCGTCGAGCAGATCTTCGACATCCCCGGGCTCGGCCGGCTCACGCTGCAAGCCGCGACCGCCCAGGACCTGCCCGTACTCCAGGCGGGCACCCTCGCCCTCGTCCTGCTCGCGGCGGTCGCGGGAGGGCTCGCCAGGGGCGCGGCGCAGCTGATGCTGGGCCCGGTCCTGCGCGACGGCGCGCTCCAGTCGTCGCACCGGCCGGCACCGCCGTCCCACCGGGCACAGCCCCTCGTGTACGGGCTGCTCCTGCTCGGCGTCGTCGCGTCCGGCCTGGTCCGCGATCCGCTGGGGCTGGACACCGTCGCCCGGCTTCAGTCCCCTTCCTGGGCACACCCGTTCGGCACCGACGCGCTGGGCCGCGACGTGCTGGCCCGCGTCGGGCACGGCGCGCTCACCACCCTCGCCCTGGCGCTCGCGGTGACCGCCGTGGCCCTGCTGGCCGGAATCCTGCTCGGGCTGGTGCCGAGGGTGTCGGGCGCCGCCGTCGACACGGCCAACGCCGTACCGCCCGTGCTCGCCGGGCTCCTGGTCGCGGGGATCGCGGGCAGCGGCCCGTACACCCCGGCGCTCGCCGTGGCCGCCGTCGCCTGGGCGCCCCTGGCCGCGCACGCCTCCGCCCTGCTGGAACAGGAACGCGCCACCACCCACCTCATCGCCACCCGCGCGCTCGGCGCGGGACCGCTGTATGTGCTGCGGTACGAACTGCTGCCCGCCGTCGTCCCGCCCGTCGCCCGGCACGCGCTGCTGCGGCTGCCCGGAGTGGCGCTGGCCCTGGCCGCCCTGGGCTTCCTCGGGCTCGGCGCGCAGCCGCCGTCCCCGGAGTGGGGCCTGCTGCTCTCCGAGAACCTCCCGTACGCGGAACGCGCGCCGTGGGCGGTCCTGGCCCCGGCCGCCGTACTCGCGCTGCTGGGAGCGCTCGCGGTATCGGCGGCCGGAGGGGTGCGTGGGCGAGGAGCCGTACGCCGGGGACGGGCACTGCGGCCGGAACTGTCGATGGTTCCGGCCGGGCGGCCCGAGACAGAGGTGCGCGAACCGGCGAAGGCCGGCAGCTCTGCCGGCTTCTCCAACTCAGCACCGAAGGACTCCCGATGAGAGAGCTGTGTACGCGGCGCACGTCCGAGCCCCCGTCGGATACGCAGCCTCGGCCAAGAGGGTGGTCCCGGCCCTGGGCCCGGTTCGGTTTCGGGCAGTGGGCCGAACTGTCCCCGCTCCTGCGCCTGTTGATCCTCACCCAACTCGCCTTCAACGTCGGCTTCTTCGGTGTCCTGCCCTTCCTCGCCGAACACCTGGGCACGGCGATAGGCATGGCCGGCTGGCTGGTCGGTCTCGTACTGGGACTGCGTACGTTCAGCCAGCAGGGCCTGTTCGTGGTCGGCGGCGCCCTGGCCGACCGGTACGGCGTACGCCCGGTGGTACTGGCGGGCTGCGCGCTGCGGATCGCCGGATTCGCGTGGCTCGGGTACGCCGAGCGGACCTGGGCGGTCATCGGTGCCGTGCTGCTGATCGGCTTCGCGGCGGCGCTGTTCTCGCCCGCCGTGGAGTCCGAGGTCGCCCGCCAGGCGGTGGCACGGGAGGAGGCGGGCGACGGCCCGCGCACGGGCGTACTGGCGCTGTTCACCGTGGCGGGGCAGGCGGGCGCGTTCGTCGGCCCGCTGCTGGGCGCGCTGCTGCTGGGGGTGGACTTCCGTACGGTGTGCCTCGCCGGGGCGGGGATCTTCGTCCTGGTCCTGGCCGGGCACTGGTGGTTGCTGCCCCAGCGCATCCCGGGCCGGACCCGCGTCAGCGGCCCCGGCGCCGTCCGGAACCTGGCGCGCAACCGGCGCTTCCTCGCCCTGTGCCTGGCGTACGGGACCTATCTGCTGGCGTACAACCAGCTCTACCTCGCCCTCCCGGCGGAGGTCGAGCGCGCGGCGGGCTCCCAGGCCCCGCTGGCCTGGCTGTTCGCCCTCTCCTCGCTGCTGGTCGTGACCACCCAACTGCCCGTCACCCGCTGGGCGGCGGACCGGCTCGACCTGCGCCGCTCCATGGCGGCCGGACTGGTGCTGCTCTCCGCCGGCTTCGCCGTCGTGGCGGCGGCCCGCCCCGCCGACTGGACGGGAACCACGGGCCTGCTCCCGGCGGCCGGCTTCGTCGTCCTGCTCACCCTCGGCCAGATGCTCATCGCCCCGGCCGCCCGAGCCTGGGTCCCCGACCTCGCGGAGGAAGGCCGTCTCGGCCTCTACACCGGCGCACTCTCCTCGGTATCCGGCCTGATCGTCCTGACCGGCAGCGCGGCCAGCGGCTCCCTCCTCGACGCACACCTCCCGCCCGCCGCACCCTGGCTCCTACTCGCCGCGATCCCCCTGGCAGCGATCGCGGTACTGCCGCGCCGCCCGTAGCGGCCCGTGAGCTGCCAGGGCATTCGCGTCGCTCTGCGGCCGCCGAGCACGGCTCGGTGACCGAGGCGGAGACCCCGGGCCGCCCTGGATCAGCTGCAATGTGATCGCTGGTCGGGCGTGGCTGTGGGGAGTCGGCCACGGCTCAGCGGTTGAGGTCCAGTACCGGAACGCCGAGCCCGTCGTATGCATCCGGCGTGACGGTGGCGACAAGGCTGCCTTCAGGTCGGCTGAGGGTGGCACGGGCGGCGTGCACGGCGGCGGCCACCCCGTATGGCACGCCGCGTTGGTACAGGCCGGCGATGGCGTGGGCGGTTTCGTAGTCGGCGTCGAGCGTGTGGAGGGTGTCAAGGATTCCGATGTAGTCCACGATCCCTGGACGTGCTCGTTCGGCTTCCAGGGCGCAGACGATCGGTACCCACAGGCGGACGTCACCTTCGCCGGCGGCGACGTGAATCAGACCGGACACCTGCTTGTTGCCCCCGAGCGCGAGCAACGTGTCCGTGTCGAGCACGAAGTGGTCAAGGTTCACGCGGCCTCGGCCCCGGCCTCGGCGTCACCAGAGCCCGAGCCTGCCGAGCCGCGTAGGGCGTCGCGGTGGGCAGTCTGGGCGGCACGCATTCGGGAACGCAAATCACCGGCTTCGTCCGCGCTGAGGCGGTGACCGAACTCGGCCGAGAGGAAAGCTCGTGTGCGCTCCGCACGCTCCCGCAGCTCTTGAGGGGTGAGGGAGGCTTCAGCGAATTCTTCAAGGAGGCCACGCATCGTTGTGCCGCGGGCAACGGCGATGGAGGCGAGACGGTCGCGCGTCTTCGTGTCGACCTTGATAGTGGTGTCCATGGAGCGAGTATACCGGCGGGAATACCCGTGGTGAGGGTGATGGCGGCCTCCACGGCCTCCATGCCCCCGTGACGCCGGACTGGGTTGGTGCGCAGCTGGTGCGGTCCGGCCCTGCGGGGGCGGGGGTGGTCTGGGGTGTTGTGGCTGGGGGTGGGTGTTTGTGTGGGGGTTCGGGCGGAGGGGGTCGGGGTGGGCCGGGTCGGGATTGTGGCGGGTGGGGGCCGCCCCTCAGGTTTGATGGTCGCGTCGCGGTGCCGGGTGTCAAGGGCGCTCCTGCGTCGCGTCGGCTGCGCCGATTCCGCTGCGCTGCACCCTGGACACCCGTCCCCGCGTCGCAAGTGCGGGATGGGGGGGGGCGGCCCGGGGGGAGGGGTCCCCGGGGAGGGTGCGTGTGGGGTCGGGCCCGGTTCCCGGCCTGCGGGCCGGTAGGCCCTGCGGGGCTGCGCGGCAGTTGCATGGGGAGGCCCGGCCCGGCTCAGCGACACACCGCCGGTGGACAGCCAGGACTCATGCCCCGCTGGACCAACACCATTGCTGAGTGCACCTGTTGACCAGACCGGGGAGTGATCCACCGGCCGGGAGTTATGTCCGCTTTGCGGGGGTGCTGGGAGGTCTCTCGTACTGGAATGCCCGTGAGGCGGGACTCCCGGTACGAGAGGGCGTTTACGAGGCCGCTTCCGCCCCTTTGGCCACATCTGCCGCGTTGAAGGCCTGGCCTGGTCGCCCGAGAGGCAAGAAGGGATCGGGGTGCGCGACTCAAGACCGCGACCGGTCCGAGCAGCCTCCACCTCCGAGTAAGGCAGGGAGTATCGGCGTGCCGGCAGGCATCCATCTGGCCTGGTTAACAGGTGTGCTGGTCAATGGTGTCGGTCCGGCGGGGCATGAGTCCTGGCTGTCCACCGGCGGTGTGTCGCTGAGCCGGGCCGGGCCTCCCCATGCAACTGCCGCGCAGCCCCGCAGGGCCTACCGGCCCGCAGGCCGGGAACCGGGCCCGACCCCCCACGCACCCTCCCCGGGGACCCCTCCCCCGGGCCGCCCCCCCCATCCCGCACTTGCGACGCGGGGACGGGTGTCCAGGGTGCAGCGCAGCGGAATCGGCGCAGCCGACGCGACGCAGGAGCGCCCTTGACACCCGGCACCGCGACGCGACCATCAAACCTGAGGGGCGGCCCCCACCCGCCACAATCCCGACCCGGCCCACCCCGACCCCCTCCGCCCGAACCCCCACACAAACACCCACCCCCAGCCACAACACCCCAGACCACCCCCGGTGAACGCACGTACCGTGAGCGGGCCTTGCCGGGAGGCCACCGCTCTCGTCGGGCCAAAGTGGCGCTGCGGAAGGGGCGTTCACCAGGTCGGCCGCTGGTACGCGGGGGCAGCGTACGGGTTCGGGACGTGGACAGTACGCGTAACGCCCTGTGACCGTAAGCGGTTAGAGAGTGAGTGGCGGGGCGAACACGCGGAAGGGTGGCCGGACATGACGGATAGCACGGATGGCACGGATGGCACGGATAGCGCGGGTGGCTTTGGCGGTACGGACGGGAGCGACGGGGGTACGGGGAACGGCTGCGAACCGGACTCGTCCGACAGCCTCAAGGCGTTCGGGGAGGTCGTCAAGGCCTTCCGTAAACGGGCGGGGCTGACGCAGGAGGCGCTGGCGCCGCTGGTGCAGTACGCGGCGCATACGGTGGCCTCGATCGAGCAGGGCAGGCGCTTCCCGCCACGGGGTTTCGTGGAACGGGCGGAGGACGTGCTGGACGGGTTCGGGGCGCTGCGGGGAGCGGCGCGGCATCTGTCGCGGCAGCCGGGGCTGGCGAGTTGGTTCCGGCAGTGGGCGCATCTGGAGACGGAGGCGGTCACTCTGTACACCTACGAGTGCCGTCTGATCCCGGGCCTGTTGCAGACGGAGGCGTACGCGCGGAAGTTGTTCGTCGACCAGCTTCCGCCCCTGGGCGAGGACCAGATCGAGGCCCAGTGGGTGGCGCGAGAAGAGCGGCAACGCCTGCTCCGGGAGCGGCCGAACACCGCGTACGGCTTCATCCTGGAAGAGCAGCTGTTCCTGCGCCGCACGGGCGGGACGGAGGTCATCCTGGAGCTGATCGATCACCTCCTCGAACTCGCTGAGCTGAGGAACATCGAGATGCAGATCATGCCGCAAGTACGGGAGAGTCACGCTGGCCTGGACGGTCCCATTCAGCTGTTGGAGACGCCGGAGAACAGGTGGTTCGGCTACTGCGAGGGGCAGGAAAGCGGCCAGTTCATCTCCGACCCGAAAGTAGTCAGCACGCTCCAGATGCGGTATGCCAGGATGCGTTCACAGGCTCTCTCCCTGGAGGACTCCCTGAGCCTGTTGCGGCGGATGCGAGGAGCGACATGAGCACCACAGAACTGGCCTGGTTCAAGAGCAGCTACAGCGGCGGCTCGGGTGACGACTGCGTAGAAGTAGCCCTCTCCTGGCACAAGTCCAGCCACAGCGGCGGCTCGGGCGATTCCTGCGTCGAGGTGGCCACCTGCCCCAACACCGTCCACGTACGGGACTCCAAGGACAAGGCGGGCCCGCAGCTCGCCCTCTCGCCCGCCGCCTGGACGGGCTTCGTCTCGTACGCCTCCCAGGCCTGACCCCTGACCCCTGCCCCCTCACGCCACCGCGCCCGTGGCGCCCCACGCCGTGCTGCCCTTACGTGACGTCTACGTGACGTCGTCGTTCGGGCGTGACATCCGCAGCGCCAGTTCCCGCAGCAGTTCCTCCGAGGTGATGTCCGTACGTCCGGCGTCGTGGACCTCGGCCAGCTCGGCGAAGACATAGGTGAACGCGCCGATCAGCTGCATGATGGCGGGCAGCGACGCCTCGGTCACCGCGTGCGCGGCTTCGAGTGGGGTGGCGTCGGGGGAGACCTTGAACGAGGGGAAGACCTCGGCGAGGAGCGAGCCGATCTGACCCCGGCCCGAATCCCTGCCGCCCGGCCCGTCGCCCAGCGGGTCCCCGTGCTCGCCCAGCGGGTCCCCGTGCCCCTCGCCCTCCCGGAGCCCGTGCCCGTCGTCCTCCCGGTCGGCGGTACGGATCCACTCCGCGGACTGCGTGAGAATACCGATGGCCCTGAGAATGACTTCGTTCTGCTCCATGCCGAGAGCCTAGCGAGAGCCCGGCGGGAGAGGTCCGAGCGAGACAGGGGGCGCACTCGCGCCAACCGCGCCGGTGTAAGTGGGCAAAACCGGGACGCGGCAACGGAGTCGGACCTACTCTCGAGTTGTGTCCGCCGCATCGGGCCGGGTGCTCGTTGTCGACGACAACAGGGTCATCCGGCAGCTGATCAGGGTCAATCTCGAACTTGAGGGGTTCGAGGTCGTGACCGCGGCCGACGGTGCCGAATGTCTGGACGTGGTCCATGAGGTCAGACCCGATGTGATCACCCTCGATGTGGTGATGCCGCGCCTCGACGGACTGACCGCCGCCGCCCGGCTGCGCGCCGATCCCCGGACCAGCCGGCTGCCGATCGCGATCATCAGCGCCTGTACGCAGTACGAGACGGAATCCGGTGTCGCCGCCGGGGTCGACGCCTTCCTCGCCAAGCCCTTCGAACCGTCCGAGCTGGTCCGTCTCATACGACGGCTGACCCACAGCGAGGGCATCAGGGACGACCCGAGGGACGACCCGAGGGACGACCCGCCGTCCGTGGACGGCAGACACGGCGCCGGGCGGGCGGAAAGTGCCCGGGGCTGACCGCATCGCGAAACCGGTTCGCTAAGAGGCCCCCCTCCTCCCATACGCTGGTGCCGTGACCCCCGCTGATCTGTCCCGCGCCGTGTTGGACGCCGTATGCCGCGCGGTCGAGGACGACACGCTCCCGGGGCCCGTGCCCGAACGGGTCGTGGTCGAGCGCCCCCGCCCCGGCGGTGTCGGCGACTACGCCAGCAATGTCGCGCTGCGCATGGCCGGGCGCACCGGATTCACGGCCCGCGAGGTCGCCGAAATACTGCGTGCCGAGATCGTGCGCTCCGGGGTCCTGCACCCGCGCATCGCCCGGGTCGAGGTCACGGGACCCGGCTTCCTGAACTTCACCCTCGCCGACGACAGCCACGGCGAGCTCGTCCGTACGGTGCTCAAGGCCGGTACGGCGTACGGGCACGGCGACGCGCTCGCCGGTACCACCGCGGCCTTCGCCCCCGCCGACGAGCTGCGCGCCGAGGTCTGGACGGACACCGTCGTCCGGCTGCTGCGTTCCCAGGGCGCCACGGCGGCCGTCATACCGGGCGGCACGGAGAGCTGCACGCCCGTGCCCGTGCCCGCCGCCGACGGTTTCGCCATCGGCGGCCTCTTCGACCGGCTCGGCCCCGACGCCGCCCGCTGGGCGCTGCTGCGGGCGGCCGTCCACGATCATCCGCACACGGGCGACGAGCTGCTCGTACAGCGCGAGAGCAATCCGTTCTTCCGGGTGCGCTACGCGTACGCCCGCACCCGTGCCCTGGCGCGGAACGCGGCCCGGTTCGGCATCACCCCCGACGAGGTCCGCATCACCCCCGATGAGGCGGAGCGGACGGGGTACGAGGAATACGAGGAGCGCACGGCGTACGAGGAGTACGAGGCGTACGCGACCCCGCACGCCGCCGCCACTACCGCCATGCTCATCACCGCCGTCGGCGATCATCCCGCCGTCCTCGAAGCCGCTGCCCGGCTGCGCGCGCCCGATCGGCTCGCCCGCCATCTCGAACACACCGCGGAGGCGTTCCTGCGCTTCCAGGAGACCGCCAGTCCGTTGCCCGTCGGTGACGAGAAACCCTCGGCCGCCCACCGTTCCCGGCTCGCGCTCGCCGAAGCCGCCGGGGCTGTGCTGGCCGGCGGCCTGTCCCTGCTCGGTATCGACGCACCGGAACACCTCTGAGGTGCACAGGAAACTTCTGAGGCGTACCAGACACCTCTGAACACCTCTGAGACGCACCAGAACACCTCAAAAAGACCCAAGAGAGCCAAGAACATGAGCCGTTCCGCACACCCCGCAGGCCCCCGCCACGCGGATGTCTACCCCGAGGGGCACTACTCCGCCCCCGCCGCCGACCTCAACGCCCTGGACGAGAAGGTCTGGTCGCGTACGGTCCGCCGGAACGGCGACGGCGTGGCCACCGTCGCGGGCATCGAAGTGACCCGGCTGGCCGAGGAGTTCGGCACCCCGGCGTACTTCCTCGACGAGGCCGACTTCCGCGCCCGCTGCCGCGCCTGGGCCGATGCCTTCGGCAAGGACGCCGACGTGTTCTACGCGGGCAAGGCGTTCCTGTCCCGGACCATCGTCCGCTGGCTGCACGAAGAGGGGCTCAATCTCGACGTGTGCTCCGGCGGCGAACTCGCCACCGCGCTGGCCGCCGGGATGCCCGCCGAGCGCATCGCCTTCCACGGCAACAACAAGTCCACCGAGGAGATCGAGCGGGCCGTCTCCGTCGGCGTCGGGCGGATCGTCCTCGACTCCTTCCAGGAGATCGTGCGGGTCGCGCACATCGCGCGGCAGCTCGGCAAGGTCCAGCCCGTCCAGATCCGGGTGACCGTGGGCGTCGAGGCCCATACGCACGAGTTCATCGCCACGGCCCACGAGGACCAGAAGTTCGGTATCGCGCTCGCCGACGGGCAGGCCGCGGAGGCCGTGCGGCGGGCCCTCACGCTCGACGGCATCGAGCTGACCGGCATCCACTCGCACATCGGCTCGCAGATCTTCGACATGGCCGGTTTCGAGGTCTCCGCCCGCCGGGTCGTGCAGCTGCTCGCGGCGGTGCGCGACGAGCACGGCGTGGAGCTGCCCGAGATCGACCTCGGCGGCGGCCTCGGTATCGCGTACACGTCCGAGGACGACCCGCGTGAGCCGCACGAGATCGCCAAGGCGCTCAGCGACATCGTCACCCGTGAGTGTGAGTCCGCGGGGCTCCGTACCCCCCGTATCTCCGTCGAGCCGGGGCGCGCGATCGTCGGCCCCACGGCCTTCACCCTGTACGAGGTCGGCACCATCAAGCCGCTCGAAGGGCTGCGTACGTATGTCAGTGTGGACGGTGGCATGTCCGACAACATCCGTACGGCCCTGTACGACGCCGAGTACACCGTCGCGCTCGTGTCGCGCCGCTCCGACGCGGAGGCGATGCTGACACGCGTCGTCGGCAAGCACTGCGAGAGCGGCGACATCCTCGTACGGGACGCGTTCCTGCCCGCCGACCTGGCGCCCGGCGACCTGCTCGCCGTCCCCGCCACCGGCGCGTACTGCCGCTCGATGGCGAGCAACTACAACCACGCGCTGCGCCCGCCGGTCGTGGCGGTCAACGACGGTGCGGCACGCGTGATCGTCCGGCGGGAGACGGAGGAAGATCTCCTGCGTCTCGATGTCGGGGACTGAAATTCATATCTCGCGATCTGGACAGGGGACAGAAAGTCCCGTCCATTGCGTGAGACTGGTTGGCATTCATGCTTTTAACGGCTGGGTTCAATGAAAGGCATAGGTCGGATGATGCGTACGCGTCCGCTGAAGGTGGCGCTGCTGGGCTGTGGTGTGGTCGGCTCAGAAGTGGCGCGCATCATGACGACGCAGGCCGACGACCTCGCCGCGCGGATAGGCGCCCCGGTGGAACTGGCCGGGGTCGCCGTCCGGCGCCCCTCCCGGGTGCGCGACGGCATCGACCCCGCCCTGATCACCACCGATGCCACCGCCCTGGTCAAACGCGGTGACATAGATGTCGTGGTCGAGGTCATCGGAGGCATCGAGCCCGCCCGTACGCTCATCACCACCGCGTTCGAGCACGGTGCCTCCGTCGTCTCGGCCAACAAGGCGCTGCTCGCCGAGGACGGCACGACCCTCTACGAGGCCGCCGCCCGGCACGGCGCGGACCTGTACTTCGAGGCGGCCGTCGCCGGCGCCATCCCGCTGATCCGGCCGCTGCGCGAGTCACTCGCGGGTGACACCGTCAACCGCGTGCTCGGAATCGTCAACGGCACGACCAATTTCATCCTCGACCGGATGGACACCGCGGGCGCCGGTTACTCGGAGGCGCTGGACGAGGCCACCGCCCTCGGCTACGCGGAGGCCGACCCGACCGCCGACGTCGAGGGCTTCGACGCCGCCGCCAAGGCCGCCATCCTCGCCGGGATCGCCTTCCACACCCGCGTACGCCTCGACGACGTGCACCGCGAGGGCATCACGGAGGTCACCGCCGCCGACCTCGCCTCCGCCCAGCGCATGGGCTGCACCGTCAAGCTCCTCGCCATCTGCGAGCGCGCCGCCGACGGCCGGTCCGTCACCGCGCGCGTCCACCCGGCGATGATCCCGCTCAGCCACCCGCTCGCGTCCGTACGTGAGGCGTACAACGCGGTCTTCGTCGAGGCCGAGGCGGCCGGGCAGCTGATGTTCTACGGACCCGGCGCCGGCGGCGCGCCGACGGCCTCCGCCGTGCTCGGCGACCTCGTCGCCGTCTGCCGCAACAAGCTCAACGAGGCCACCGGGCCCGGTGAGTCCGCGTACACGCAACTGCCCGTGAGCCCCATGGGCGAGTCCGTGACGCGCTACCACATCAGCCTCGACGTGGCCGACAAGCCGGGCGTTCTCGCCCAGGTGGCAACGGTCTTCGCCGAACACGGCGTGTCCATCGACACGGTCCGTCAGAAGGGAAAGGACGGCGAGGCAGCCCTCGTCGTCGTCACCCACCGCGCGCAGGACGCAGCCCTCTCCGGGACCGTCGAAGCACTGCGCGAGCTCGACACCGTCCGCGGTGTCGCCAGCATCATGCGTGTTGAAGGGGAGTAAGGGACCCATGACCAGCATTGGCACCCACCAGTGGCGGGGCATCATCGAGGAGTACCGGGACCGCCTCCCGGTGGCGGACACGACACAGGTCGTGACGCTCCGCGAGGGCGGTACGCCGCTCGTGCCCGCTCAAGTGCTGTCCGAGCGGACGGGCTGTGAGGTGCATCTCAAGGTCGAGGGCGCCAACCCGACCGGCTCCTTCAAGGACCGTGGCATGACCATGGCCATCACCCGCGCCAAGGAGGAGGGCGCCCAGGCGGTGATCTGCGCCTCCACCGGCAACACCTCGGCCTCGGCCGCGGCGTACGCGGTACGGGCCGGAATGGTCTGCGCCGTCCTCGTGCCCCAGGGCAAGATCGCGCTCGGCAAGATGGGCCAGGCGCTGGTCCACGGAGCGAAGATCCTCCAGGTCGAGGGCAACTTCGACGACTGTCTGACGCTGGCCCGCTCGCTCTCCGACAACTACCCGGTGGCGCTGGTCAATTCGGTCAACCCGGTCCGTATCGAGGGCCAGAAGACCGCGGCGTTCGAGATCGTGGACGCGCTGCGCGACGCCCCGGACATCCATGTGCTGCCCGTCGGCAACGCCGGCAACATCACGGCGTACTGGAAGGGGTACACCGAGTACGCCGCCGACGGCATCGCGTCCCGTACCCCGCGCATGTGGGGCTTCCAGGCCTCTGGCTCCGCGCCCATCGTGCGCGGCGAGATCGTCAAGGACCCGCACACCGTCGCCACCGCGATCCGGATCGGCAACCCGGCGTCCTGGCAGTACGCCCTGGCCGCCCGCGACGAGTCCGGTGGCTTCATCGACGAGGTGACGGACCGCCAGATCCTGGCCGCCTACCGCCTGTTGGCCTCCCAGGAGGGCGTCTTCGTCGAGCCCGCCTCGGCCGCCTCCGTAGCCGGTCTGCTCAAGGCCGCCGACGAGGGCAAGGTCGACCCCGGCCAGCGCATCGTCTGCACGGTCACCGGAAACGGCCTCAAGGACCCGGACTGGGCGGTCGCCGGAGCGCCCCAGCCGGTCACCGTGCCGGTCGACGCGGTCGCCGCCGCGGAGCGCCTCGGCCTCGCCTGACCGGCTCAGGGGTGGCGCTTCGGGCGCCGCCCCCCGGCCCGTCCGTGCCCAGGGTTCCGGCACGATCCGGACCTCGTCCACCGGTCTTCGCGGGCCCCGCGAAAGCCGGTGCGAGCGCCTCGCAGCCCGTGCCCCGGGCGAAGCAGGGACAAGGCAGACATCGGCGCACGTGAGGTACGCGACACGCATCGTGCGCCTCCTGTGCGCCCTATGTCGCCACGCAACCTTCCTTCGATAGGCTGTACCTCACTCGCCCGCCGCATATGCCGCGGTGTTGTCGCCCACGTGGCCCTCGGGTGTTCCGTACCTCCTCGAACATCTCGCACACACCACATCTCGCACATCACCACATTTCGCAGTCAAGGAGAGTCGTCAGAGCGATGGCCGGTCCCGCGTTCCGCGCCGCCGCCGTACGGGTGCGCACCCCCGCCACCAGCGCCAATCTCGGTCCGGGCTTCGACGCCCTCGGCCTGTCGCTGGGGCTCTACGACGACGTGGTCGTCCGCGTCGCCGATTCCGGCCTGCACGTCGACATCGCGGGTGAGGGCGCCGAGACGCTTCCCCGTGACGAGAACCACCTGCTCGTGCGCTCCCTGCGGACGGCCTTCGACCTGCTCGGCGGACAGCCGCGCGGCCTGGAGGTCGTCTGCGCCAACCGCATCCCGCACGGCCGTGGCCTGGGCTCCTCCTCGGCCGCCATCTGCGCCGGGATCGTCGCGGCCCGCGCCGTGACCATAGGCGGCGACGCCCGGCTCGACGACGCGGCGCTGCTGGAGCTGGCCACCGAGATCGAGGGCCACCCCGACAACGTCGCCGCCTGTCTGCTCGGCGGTTTCACCCTGGCCTGGATGGACGGGGGAGCGGCCCGTGCCATCAGGATGGACCCCGCGCGTTCCGTCGTTCCGGTGGTTTTCGTCCCCGGAAAGGCCGTCCTCACGGAAACCGCCCGCGGACTGCTGCCGCGCACGGTCCCCCATGTGGACGCGGCGGTCAACGCCGGCCGCGCCGCCCTGCTGGTGGAGGCCCTGACCAGGCGTCCCGAGCTGCTGCTCGCGGCCACCGAGGACCGTATCCACCAGGACTACCGTTCCCCGGCGATGCCGCAGAGCCTCGCGCTGGTCAACCGACTGCGCGCGGACGGCGTCCCCGCGGTCATCTCCGGTGCGGGCCCCACGGTCCTCGCGCTGGTCGAGGACGGTACGGCCGACAAGGTCGCACGGCTGGCGGGCGAGGGATGGGCGGCCAACCGGCTCTCCCTCGACGCCGGGGGAACGAGCGTCCTGCCGCTCGGTTCGTAGCCACACGGGATTGCCGGTGAGTGAGAGGGGGAATGTTTGTTGGAGCCGGTAGTGTTAACCTCAAGTCTGCACCCGACGTCTTTGAGGCGCGGTGCTTCGTGTCCCACATCGGGACCACCCTTCTTCCGGGAGCCTCCTCAACTGCCTGAGCAGCCTGCCTGAGCAGTTTTGAGCACGCACCGGAACCGGCACGACACCCCCCGTTTTTTCCCGCGGAGGGCCGAGCAGGGGGACCTCGGGCCGGACCCATTGCACGTCCGCATGTTTCTCCGCCGTACCCGGCGGGACCACCGCCCCGGCACGGTCCACAAGATGGGATCGCAGTCGGACAGCACAACCGGTCGCCGAGCCAGAAGGCCGACGTCCGCTCCAGGGAAGGACCCTTCGTGAGCGACACCACCGATCTGATGGGCGTGACTGCCGACAGCAACGTCGACAGTGCCGCGCCCGCCGCAGGTGCTGCCACTGGCACCACCGCACGGCGCCGCCGCTCCGGCACCGGCCTCGAGGGCATGGTCCTGGCCGAGCTGCAGCAGGTCGCGTCCGGCCTCGGCATCAGGGGCACCGCGCGGATGCGCAAGAGCCAGTTGATCGAGGTAATCAAGGAAGCGCAGGCGGGCTCCTCGTCAGCGCCCAAGGGCGCCGAGGCAGGCGGCTCGGACGCCGCCGAGACCAAGCCCAAGCGCCGCGCAACTTCCAAGGCCCGTACGGGTGAAGGCGCCGTCGAGGACAAGTCGGACAAGGCCGAGAAGGCCGCGTCCCAGCAGCAGATCGACATCCCCGGCCAGCCGGCCAGCGACGACCAGCCCGCGGGCGAGCGCCGTCGCCGCCGGGCCACCGCGCAGGCGGGCAGTCCCGACACCAAGACGGAGACCAAGGCCGAGGCCCAGGGCGACGTCAAGGTCGAGGCCCAGCCCGACACCAAGGCCGAGACCGCCGTATCGGCGTCCGGCGCCGGCACCGCCCAGAACGACGGCGACGGCCGGCGCGGCGACCGCCAGGACCGCGGCCAGCGGGGCGAGCGCGGCGACCGCGACCGCGGGGACCGCCGGGACCGGCAGCGCGGCCGGGGCAAGGGCGACGACCAGCAGGGCGGCCAGGGCGGCCAGCAGCAGGGCGGCGGCCGCCAGCAGCGCGACAACCGCGGCGGCGGCCAGAGCGGCAGTCAGAACAACGGCCCGCAGGACGACTTCGACGACGAGGCGGGCGGCCGGCGTGGCCGGCGCGGACGTTACCGCGACCGCCGCGGACGTCGTGGCCGCGACGAGTTCGGCCCCGGCGAGCCGCAGGTCGCCGACGACGATGTGCTGATCCCCGTCGCGGGCATCCTCGACATCCTCGACAACTACGCGTTCATCAGGACTTCCGGCTACCTGCCGGGCCCGAACGACGTGTACGTCTCGCTCGCCCAGGTCCGTAAGAACGGCCTGCGCAAGGGTGACCACACCACCGGCGCGGTGCGCCAGCCCAAGGAAGGCGAGCGCCGCGAGAAGTTCAACGCGCTGGTCCGCCTCGACACGGTCAACGGCATGGCGCCCGAAACCGGCCGCGGCCGCCCGGAGTTCCAGAAGCTGACCCCGCTCTACCCCCAGGACCGGCTCCGTCTGGAGACCGACCCGGGCGTGCTGACCACGCGGATCATCGACCTGGTCGCACCGATCGGCAAGGGCCAGCGTGGTCTGATCGTGGCCCCGCCGAAGACCGGCAAGACCATGATCCTCCAGTCGATCGCCAACGCGATCACGGTCAACAGCCCCGAGTGCCACCTGATGGTCGTCCTCGTCGACGAGCGGCCCGAAGAGGTCACCGACATGCAGCGGTCGGTCAAGGGCGAGGTCATCTCCTCGACCTTCGACCGCCCGGCCGAGGACCACACCACCGTCGCCGAGCTGGCCATCGAGCGCGCCAAGCGCCTCGTCGAGCTGGGCCACGACGTGGTCGTCCTGCTGGACTCCATCACCCGCCTGGGCCGTGCGTACAACCTCGCCGCGCCCGCCTCCGGACGCATCCTGTCCGGTGGTGTCGACTCGACCGCGCTCTACCCGCCGAAGCGCTTCTTCGGTGCGGCGCGCAACATCGAGGACGGCGGTTCGCTGACCATCCTGGCCACCGCGCTGGTCGAGACCGGCTCGCGGATGGACGAGGTGATCTTCGAGGAGTTCAAGGGCACCGGCAACATGGAGCTCAGGCTCGACCGGAAGCTCTCGGACAAGCGCATCTTCCCGGCGGTGGACGTGGACGCGTCCAGCACCCGCAAGGAAGAGATCCTGCTCGGCAGCGACGAGCTCGCCGTCGTCTGGAAGCTGCGCCGGGTGCTGCACGCGCTCGACCAGCAGCAGGCGATCGAGCTGCTCCTGGACAAGATGAAGCAGACGAAGTCGAACGCGGAGTTCCTGCTCCAGATCCAGAAGACGACGCCCGGCGCCGGCAACGGCAACGACTGATCCGGATCGTCCGAGAACCGCCCCGTCGCTCAGGCGACGGGGCGGTTTCGCGTTGCCGCGCCCCCGTTCCGGTCCATCGCGCCCACGTCTCGCCGCATCGAACCCCGCCGAGACGTTCGCCACACGGTCCTGGCCGGGCCCAGGGGCGCCTGTGGTGCCCCCGTGACCCCAAAGCCCCAGGTGAAACGCCGGAACGGCCACCGAGGGCCGTACAGGCCTGTCTGCGGTGCCCCCGGCGAGCGGCACAGAGTGCTGTGCCACCCTGCTTGGTGCTTCACTGTCTGTACACGTGTCAATGAGGGCGTGTTTCAACATCACGGCAGGAGGTAGCGGGAAAAGGACTACGGAAAAGGGAGACCATGACCGACCGGAGCAACAGCCGAATACGTGGTGGCGGCAAGCGCCGCAGGGCGCCCGGCAAGCGCCGCCGCGCCACCACCGTCGCCGCATGGTCCGCAGCGGCCCTGGTACTCGTCGGCGGGTCCGGGCTCGGTTACGCGTATTTCAAGCTCGACGGCAATTTGAAGGGCGTCGACATCAACGCCCAGCTGGGCGGGGACCGCCCGGCGAACACCGACAACGGCTCCCAGGACATCCTCGTTCTCGGCTCGGACTCCCGCGCCGGCGCGAACGCGAAGTACGGCGAGGACGGGGGCGGCGCCCGCTCCGACACGGCGATGATCGTCCACATATACAAGGGTCACAAGAAGGCCAGTGTCGTCTCCGTACCGCGTGACACCCTGATCGAACGCCCCGCCTGCACCGACTCCGACGGCAAGACCGTCTCCGGTGAGCAGGAGGCCATGTTCAACACGGCCTACGAGGCCGGGGGCCCCGCCTGTGCGGTGAAGACCGTCGAGAAGATGTCCGGCATCCGCATGGACCACTACATCGAGGTCGACTTCACCGGTTTCAAGAAGCTCATCAACGACCTCGGCGGCGTCAAGATCACCACCACGGAGTCGATCAACGACCCCAAGAGCCATCTGAGGCTCGACCCCGGCACCCACACCCTCGACGGGGAGAAGGCCCTCGGCCTCGTACGGACCCGCCACAGTGTCGGCGACGGCAGTGACCTCGGCCGTATCCAGCTCCAGCAGGCGTTCATCAAGGCGCTGATGAACCAGGTCAAGAGCGTCGGCGTGTTCAGCGACCCCAAGAAGCTGTACGACGTGGCCGACACCGCCACCAGCGCGATCACCCCCGACTCCCAGCTCGACTCGGTCAACAAGCTGGTCGGTTTCGCCGGGGGACTGAAGAACCTCGGCACCGACGACGTCAAGATGATCACGCTCCCGGTGCAGTACGACCCGAACGACGGGAACCGCGTCCTGCCACTCGACAAGGCGTCCCAGCAGGTCTGGACGGCCCTGCGGCACGACAAGCCGATCCCGGCCTCCGCGACCAAGGACTCGGCCGGGGACAAGGGCGACGCGGACGACGTGGTCAAGAACCACTGACCCCATCCGCGAGGACGGGGCGGTATTCGCGCGGAGGGGGCGGCCGGAATAGATTCGGCCGCCCCCTCGTTTTGGGAGATACGGCCGGTCCTGGCAGACTGGTACGTCGGCCCCGGTTCACGTACGAGCAATCCGCGAGTACGACCCGGCGCCCTCCCGAAACTAGGAGAATCCCTTGAAGCGCGACATCCACCCCACGTACGTCGAGACCCAGGTCAGCTGCACCTGCGGTGCGTCGTTCACCACCCGGAGCACCATCGAGTCGGGCACCATCCGCGCCGACCTCTGCTCCGAGTGCCACCCGTTCTACACGGGCAAGCAGAAGATCCTCGACACCGGTGGCCGCGTGGCCCGCTTCGAGGCCCGCTTCGGCAAGGCCGCCGCCAAGAAGTAGCGAGTCATCTGCGCCGGTTCTCGGCGCCCCTTTTCCAGGGGCGTCGAGACCGGCGCTTTGCCGTGGCCGCGTTTCCCGAAGCACTTCGTACGAAGAACCCAGGAGCCCCCGATGTTCGAGGCGGTCGAGGACCTGATCGGCGAGCACGCCGATCTGGAGAACAAGCTCGCGGACCCGTCGGTCCACGCCGACCAGGCGAACGCGCGCAAGCTCAACAAGCGTTACGCCGAGCTCACCCCGATCGTCTCCACGTACCGCTCCTGGAAGCAGACCGGCGACGACATCGAGACCGCCCGCGAGTTCGCGGCCGACGACCCCGATTTCGCCGTCGAGGTCAAGGACCTGGAGAAGACGCGCGAGCAGCTCACCGAGAAGCTCCGGCTGCTGCTCGTACCGCGCGACCCCAGCGACGACAAGGACGTGATCCTGGAGGTCAAGGCGGGCGCGGGCGGCGACGAGTCCGCCCTCTTCGCCGGTGACCTGCTGCGCATGTACCTCCGCTACGCGGAGCGCGTCGGCTGGAAGACCGAGATCATCGACGCCACCGAGTCCGAGCTGGGCGGCTACAAGGACGTCCAGGTCGCGGTGAAGACCAAGGGCGGCAACGGCGCCACCGAGCCCGGACAGGGCGTCTGGGCCCGGCTGAAGTACGAGGGCGGGGTGCACCGCGTGCAGCGCGTGCCCTCCACCGAGTCCCAGGGCCGCATCCACACCTCGGCCGCCGGCGTGCTCGTCACCCCCGAGGCCGAGGAGGTCGACGTCGAGATCCACGCCAACGACCTGCGGATCGACGTCTACCGCTCCTCGGGACCCGGCGGCCAGTCCGTCAACACCACCGACTCCGCCGTCCGCATCACGCACCTGCCGACCGGAGTCGTCGCCTCCTGCCAGAACGAGAAGAGCCAGCTCCAGAACAAGGAACAGGCTCTGCGTATCCTGCGCTCACGGCTGCTCGCCGCGGCACAGGAAGAGGCGGAGAAGTCGGCCGCCGACGCGCGGCGCAGTCAGGTCCGTACGGTCGACCGGTCCGAGAAGATCCGTACGTACAACTTCCCGGAAAACCGGATCTCGGACCACCGAGTCGGTTTCAAGGCGTACAACTTGGACCAGGTGCTCGACGGTGAGCTGGACGCCGTCATCCAGGCCTGCGTCGACGCCGATTCCGCCGCGAAGCTCGCCGCCGCCCAGTAACCCCCCAGCAACCACTCTCGCAGTCCGGAGGAACCAGCGTGCAGCCACATTCTGGGGGGCACAGCGACCCTCAGCGGCTCCGCCGCGGGCCCGTCCCCCGCAGCCTGCTGCTCGCCGAGGTGGCCCAGGCCACCCAGCGGCTGGCCGACGCGGGCGTGCCCTCACCGCGCTTCGACGCGGAGGAACTCGCCGCGTACGTGCACGGCGTCAAGCGGGGCGAGCTGCACAACGTCAAGGACGCGGACTTCGACGCCCGTTACTGGGAGGCCGTCGCCCGCCGCGAGGCCCGTGAACCGCTCCAGCACATCACCGGACGTGCCTTCTTCCGCTACCTGGAACTCCAGGTGGGCCCCGGGGTCTTCGTACCGCGCCCCGAGACCGAATCCGTCGTCGGCTGGGCGATAGACGCCGTCCGGGCGATGGACGTCGTCGAGCCGCTCATCGTGGACCTGTGCTCGGGCTCCGGCGCGATCGCGCTCGCCATGGCCCAGGAGGTGCCGCGCTCCCGCGTGCACGCGGTGGAACTGTCCGAGGACGCCCTCCACTGGACCCGGAAGAACGCCGAGGGGTCCAGGGTCACCGTGCACCGGGGAGACGCCCTGAGCGCCCTGCCCGACTACGACGGCCAGGTCGACCTGGTCATCTCCAACCCGCCGTACATCCCGCTGACCGAGTGGGAGTACGTCGCCCCCGAGGCCCGTGACCACGACCCGGAGATGGCCCTCTTCTCCGGCGAGGACGGCCTCGACACGATCCGCGGCATCGAACGCACCGCGCACCGGCTGCTGCGGCCCGGTGGCCTGGTCGTCATCGAGCACGCGGACACCCAGGGCGGACAGGTCCCGTGGATCTTCAGCGAGGAATCCGGCTGGGCGGACGCGGCGGACCACCCCGACCTGAACAAGCGGCCGCGATTCGCCACGGCGCGTAAGGCGATGCCGTGACGGCGCGAATGGTCGTCCCGTTCGCAACACGCCCTGGGGCGGGGGCCGGTGCCCGGTCCGGCCTGGGTGCCCCGCTTGCCCCGGCGAGTGAGCCGAAGGGGCGCGCCGCTGTCGTAAGGGAGAGCGCGCGCAGGTTTGTGAGGTACGAGCGAACCGAGCACGGTCGACTGTCGACAGTGGCTTGCGGCGCCCCGGAGGCGAACCGAGCCCACAGAAAAAGGGAGTCAGGCTGATGGCACGGCGATACGACTGCAACGACGCGACCGACCGTTCCACAGGTCTGCGCGAGGCCGCGTCGGCCGTACGCCGCGGTGAGCTGGTCGTGCTGCCCACCGACACCGTGTACGGGATCGGTGCGGACGCCTTCGGCTCCGAGGCCGTGTCCGATCTGCTGGACGCCAAGGGACGTGGGCGCAACATGCCCACCCCCGTCCTGATCGGCTCCCCGAACACCCTGCACGGCCTGGTCACCGACTTCTCCGAGCAGGCCTGGGAGCTGGTCGACGCGTTCTGGCCCGGCGCCCTCACCCTGGTCGCCAAGCACCAGCCGTCCCTCCAGTGGGACCTCGGCGACACCCGTGGCACGGTGGCGATCCGGATGCCGCTGCACCCCGTAGCCATCGAACTGCTCACCGAGGTCGGCCCGATGGCCGTCTCCAGCGCCAACCTCACGGGGCACCCGTCCCCCGAGGACTGCGACGCCGCCCAGGAGATGCTCGGGGACTCGGTCTCCGTCTACCTCGACGGCGGCCCGACGCCTGGAATCGTTCCTTCGGCGATCGTGGACGTCACCGGCGAGGTTCCGCTGCTGCTGCGGGCCGGCGCCATCGACGCGGAGGAGCTCCGCAAGGTGGTACCCGACCTTGAGGTGGCCAATTGACCGCCCCTGAGGGGCGTGGCATAGCGGAGACCGCACACACCGGCGGCACCTTCCGCATCCTCCACGTCAGTACCGGCAATGTCTGCCGTTCGCCCATCACCGAGCGGCTGAACAGGCATGCCCTGAGCGTCCGTCTCGGCGAGCGGCTCACGGGCGGCCTGATCGTGGAGAGCGCGGGCACCTGGGGGCACGAGGGCGCCCCCATGGAGGCCAACGCCGAGGCCGTGCTCAGCGACTTCGGCGCCGACGCGTCCGGCTTCGTCGGCCGCGAACTGCTCGACGAACACGTCATCCGCGCCGACCTGGTCCTCACCGCGACCCGCGACCACCGCGCCCAGGTGATCTCCATGGGCCACTCCGCGGGGCTGCGTACCTTCACGCTCAAGGAGTTCACCAGGCTGGTACGGGCCATAGACCCGGCGACGCTGCCCGACCCCCTCGACGACGGCGTGGTGGAACGTGCGCGCGCGCTGGTGCGGGCGGCGGCGGCGCTGCGGGGGTGGCTGCTGGCGCCCACGGCGGACGCGGACGAGGTGTACGACCCGTACGGGGCACCGATCACGTTCTTCCGCTCGATCGGCGACGAGATCCATCAGGCGCTGGATCCGGTGGTCACGGCGCTTACGGGGGTCTCGACGTAGCGTCTCGCCTCCCGGCGGTGCGCCTCCCGGCGGTGCGCCTCCCGGCGGTGCGCCGTGGTGCGCCGGTGCGCCGCCTGCCCATCGCCGGGCATCCGTTCTCGGGGCGGCCTACATTTGGATAGACGCACCCTTCGAGGTCCGGAGTTCGCCATGCCGGTCGTCAGCGCATCCTCTGCGACATCGACGGACACCCTGCTCCGGCAGGATCCCGAGATGGCCGAGATCATCCTCGGCGAGGCCACCCGGCAGGCCACCACCCTTCAGCTGATCGCCGCCGAGAATTTCACCTCGCCCGCCGTCCTCGCCGCCCTCGGTTCCGCCCTCGCCAACAAGTACGCGGAGGGTTACCCCGGCGCCCGGCACCACGGCGGCTGCGAGTTCGCCGACGCCGCCGAGCGGGTCGCCATCGCGCGGGCCACGGCGCTCTTCGGCGCCGAGCACGCGAACGTACAGCCGCACTCCGGCTCCTCCGCCGTCCTCGCGGCCTACGCGGCCCTGCTGAAGCCCGGGGACACGGTGCTGGCCATGGGGCTGCCGTACGGGGGGCATCTCACGCATGGCGCGCCCGTCAATTTCTCGGGCCGGTGGTTCGACTTCGTCGGGTACGGGGTCGAACCGGCGACGGGGCTCATCGACTACGCCCAGGTCCGCCGGCTGGCGCGGGCTCACCGGCCCAAGGCGCTCGTCTGCGGCTCGATCTCGTATCCGCGCCATATCGACTACGCCGCGTTCCGGGACATCGCGGACGATGTCGGCGCGTATCTGATCGCGGACGCCGCCCACCCGATCGGGCTGGTCGCCGGGGGAGCGGCGCCCAGTCCCGTGCCGTACGCGGATGTCGTGTGCGCGACGACACACAAGGTGCTGCGCGGGCCGCGGGGCGGCATGGTCCTCTGCGGCGTGGAGCTGGCGGAGCGGGTGGACCGCGCGGTGTTCCCGTTCACACAGGGGGGCGCGCAGATGCACACGATCGCGGCCAAGGCCGTCGCCTTCGGTGAGGCGGCGGCGCCGGCGTTCACGGCGTACGCGCATCAGGTCGTCGCCAATGCGCGCGCTCTCGCGAAGGCGCTGGCGGCGGAGGGTTTCCTGATCACCACGGACGGTACGGACACTCATCTGATCACCGCGGATCCGTCGCCCCTGGGGGTGGACGGCAGGACGGCCCGCGGCCGGCTCGCGGCGGCCGGGGTCGTGCTGGACACCTGCGCGCTGCCGTACGCGGACGGGCGCGGCCTGCGGCTGGGGACCGCCGCCGTGACCACTCAGGGCATGTCTGAGGCGGAAATGACGCGGATCGCGACTCTCTTCGCCTCGGCGTTGCGCGAGGGCGGTGACGAGGCGCGTGACGTCCGCGACGGGGTGCGGGAACTGGTGAGGCTTTTTCCGCCGTATGGGACCGTTTCCTGACTGCGAGGGACGGTTGCGGGAAGCCGTGAAACCATGGCGCTCGGTCGGTCGTCCCTGTTCGTATGGCGACTCGGTTTCCAACAGGGGCTCTCGCGCGGGCTAGTGTGTGGGGCTGAGATGGCCAGCGATTCCTGTGGGGCAGCCCGTGCGTGATTACCTGCTGACGCTCTGCGTGACGGCTGCGGTGACTTATCTGCTGACCGGTCCGGTGCGGAAGTTCGCCATCGCGGTCGGAGCGATGCCGGAGATCCGCGCACGTGACGTTCACCGCGAACCGACGCCGAGGCTCGGCGGCATCGCCATGTTCTTCGGCCTGTGTGCCGGACTGCTCGTGGCCGACAACCTGCAGAACCTCAACGGGGTCTTCGAGCTGTCCAACGAGCCGCGCGCGCTGCTGTCCGGTGCCGCGCTGATCTGGCTGGTCGGTGTCCTGGACGACAAGTTCGAGATCGACGCCCTGATCAAACTGGGCGCGCAGATGATCGCCGCGGGCGTGATGGTCATGCAGGGTCTGACGATCCTGTGGATCCCGGTGCCCGGCATCGGCATGGTCTCGCTGACCGACTGGCAGGGCACCCTGCTGACCGTCGCGCTGGTCGTGATCACCATCAACGCGGTCAACTTCGTGGACGGCCTCGACGGTCTCGCGGCCGGGATGGTCTGTCTCGCCTCCGCGGCCTTCTTCCTGTACGCGTACCGGATCTGGTACGGGTACGGCATCGAGGCCGCCGCCCCCGCCACGCTCTTCGCCGCCATCCTGATGGGGATGTGCGTGGGCTTCCTGCCGCACAACATGCATCCGGCGCGGATCTTCATGGGCGACTCGGGATCGATGCTGATCGGTCTGGTGCTCGCCGCGGGCGCGATCTCGGTGACCGGACAGGTCGACATGGACGCCCTGGCCGTCTTCGAGGGCTCCACCCGGCAGGCCACCCACGCGGCGCTGCCGGTCTTCATCCCTCTGCTGCTGCCGATGACGATCATCGCGATCCCGTTCGCGGACCTGGTGCTGGCGGTCGTACGCCGGGCCTGGAACGGCAAGTCACCGTTCGCCGCCGACCGGGGCCACCTCCACCACCGGCTGCTGGACATCGGGCACTCGCACAGCAGGTCGGTCCTGATCATGTACTTCTGGTCGGCGCTGATCGCGTTCGGAGTGGTCGCCTACTCGGTGCACTCGGCGTCGATGTGGATCCTGCTGATCGTCGTCGGGCTGAGCGCGGTGGGCCTGGTGCTTCTGCTACTGCCGCGCTTCACACCGCGGGCTCCGCTCTGGGCGCAGGCCATCGTGCCGCCGCGTTACCGGCGCCGGGTCCCTGAGGCGTCCGAGACGCCTGAGGCGTCTGAGGCGTCGGAGGTCGTCGGTGGGGAGGCCGTTTCCGGGGCCGCCGGCGGGCCGTGCGAGCCGCAGGCGCCGACGGCGGAGCCCGAGGAACGTACGCCTGTTCCCGCCGGCGTCAACGGCGCTACCGCGCTGGGCGCCCGTTCGCGTGTTCCCGACCGCTGGAAGGCCGGTTTCCGGAATTGACCGGCAGGTTATTCTTCGCGCCGATGGTCATTACCAGACAAGTTGCCGCGCTGCACTGCACACACGCGCGCGTTCACTCTCATGTGTGACAGTTGGCACACCACCATGGTAAAGACCTCATCAAATAGTTTGTGATACTGTTCACGAGACCCGGCGACAGAGCCGAAGGACCGTAGTGCGACGGTCCGTTGGCCCGAGAATCTTCCTCTCGGACCGGGCCTACTCTCGTCCATGACGACGCCATCTGCCCCACTGCCCCACCCATTCAGCGGAGCTGCCGCCATGCCGTCCAACGACGTCCGGAACCTCCTTCACACCGCCGTACCCACTGCCGCCGTCGGCGTTGTCGCCGCCGTGGTCAGTGGTGTGGTCGCGGGTGGGAAGGGAGCTCTGGGAGCCGCCGTCGGCACGCTGGTGGTCATCCTCTTCATGGGTATCGGTCTGGTGGTCCTCCAGCGGACGGCGAAGTCGCTCCCGCAGTTGTTCCAGGCGATGGGGCTGATGCTCTATACGGCCCAGCTGCTGTTGCTGTTCATCTTCATGGCCCTGTTCAAGAACACCACCCTGTTCCACCCGAGGGCGTTCGCCATCACCTTGATCGTGGCGACCGTCGCTTGGGTTTCCGCTCAGGCGCGTGCACACATGAAGGCCAAGATCCTCTACGTCGAACCCGAGTCTTCGACCGCCGGTAAGGCCGAGAAGACGGGGTCGTCGGCGTGAGAGGTAGGGCCGGGATAAGTACCCGCACCGGACCCTGCTATCGTCCGGTTTCAACTGCGGCATTGCGGGCGCGGGCATCCGAGCTGACGCCTGTTCTCACGCGAGGCTTGAAGCCCGAGAGCTGCCGCTCCCACACCTGTAAGACCTGTCCGGTGCCGAACCGCGGCCCTGCGCCGCACCGACACAACGAGGTTGCCGTACCTATGCGCCACTCTGAAGGAGCCCGCGGTGAGTGCTGACCAGACGACGCTCGCCTTCGACTGGAGTTGCCGCATTTTGGCCGACAACGGCTGCGGCTTTCCGGCTCCGGGCCTGCACTCCTTCCTCTTCAAGCCGATCGCCGAGGTCGGCGGCTTCTACTTCAACAAGACGATGCTTCTGGCGCTGCTCGCCTCGATGATCGTGGTCGGCTTCTTCTGGATGGCTTTCAACAAGCCGAAGTTGATCCCCGGCAAGGTCCAGATGATCGGTGAGGCCGGTTACGACTTCGTCCGCCGCGGCATCGTCTACGAGACGATGGGCAAGCGCGAGGGCGAGAAGTACGTACCGTTCATGGTCTCGCTGTTCTTCTTCGTCTGGATCATGAACATCTGGTCGGTCGTTCCGCTCGCCCAGTTCCCGGTCGCCTCCGTCATCGCCTACCCGGCCGGTCTCGCGATCGTCGTGTATCTGATGTGGATGTCCGTGACGTTCAAGCGCCACGGATTCGTCGGCGGACTGAAGAACGTCACCGGCTACGACAAGTCGCTCGGCCCGGTCCTGCCGCTCGTCGTGGTCATCGAGTTCTTCTCGAACGTCCTCGTCCGGCCGTTCACGCACATGGTCCGGCTCTTCGCCAACATGTTCGCCGGTCACCTGCTGCTCGTGATGTTCACCGTCGCCAGCTGGTACCTGCTGAACGGCTTCCTGATCCCGGCCGCCGGCGTCTCGTTCGTGATGACCATGGGCATGATCGTCTTCGAGCTGTTCGTCCAGGCCATCCAGGCCTACGTGTTCGTACTCCTGGCCTGCACCTACTTGCAGGGCGCAGTCGCCAAGAGCCACTGAGCCCTCTCCACACTCACCCCCAGTCGTCCGGTGGCCAACCCCCACCGGTCCGTGAAAGAGAAGGAAGAACCGGCATGTCCGCTCTCTCGAACCTCGCCGCCGTCTCCGGTGACCTCAAGGCCCTCGGCTCCATCGGTTACGGTCTCTCGGCCATCGGCCCCGGCGTCGGCGTCGGCATCATCTTCGGTAACGGCACCCAGGCGCTGGCCCGCCAGCCCGAGGCCGCCGGCCTCATCCGCACCAACCAGATCCTCGGCTTCGCCTTCTGTGAGGCGCTCGCGCTGATCGGCATCGTCATGCCGTTCGTCTACGGCAGCTGACGTTCTGGGACGAATAGCCCATTACGACGAAAGGCACTGATGTGAACGCGCTGGTATCCCTGGCGGCGGAGGAGCAGCAGAACCCGCTCATCCCGCCCGGACCGGAGCTCCTCGTCGGGCTGATCGCCTTCGCCATCGTCTTCTTCTTCCTCGCCAAGAAGCTCCTCCCGAACATCAACAAGGTTCTGGAAGAGCGCCGCGAGGCCATCGAGGGTGGCATCGAGAAGGCGGAGGAGGCCAAGACCGAGGCGCAGAGCGTCCTGGAGCAGTACAAGGCCCAGCTCGCCGAGGCCCGCCACGAGGCCGCCCGTCTCCGCCAGGAGGCGACCGAGCAGGGCACCGTCATCATCCAGGAGATGAAGGCGGAAGGTCAGCGGCAGCGGGAAGAGATCATCGCCGCCGGGCACGCCCAGATCGAGGCGGACCGCAAGGCCGCGGCCAGCGCGCTGCGTCAGGACGTGGGCAAGCTCGCCACCGATCTGGCCGGCAAGCTGGTCGGTGAGTCCCTTGAGGACCACGCCCGGCAGAGCCGTACCGTCGACCGCTTCCTCGACGAGCTCGAGGAGAACGCTTCGACGGTTGAGGCGGCCCGATGACGATGCACGGAGCGAGCCGCGAGGCGCTGGCTGCCGCGCGCGAGCGTCTCGACGCGCTGACCGACAGCACGTCGGTCGACGCGGCGAAGCTCGCCGACGAGCTGGCCGCCGTCACCGCGCTGCTCGACCGCGAGGTGTCGTTGCGCCGGGTCCTGACCGACCCGGCGCAGGGCGGCGAGGCCAAGGCCGAGCTGGCCGGACGGCTGCTGAGCGGTCAGGTGGGCGGCCCCGCCGCCGACCTGGTCTCCGGCATGGTCCGGTCCCGCTGGTCGCAGCCGCGCGACCTGGTCGACTCGGTGGAGGAGCTGTCCGCCACCGCCGAGCTGACCGCCGCGGAGCGGTCCGGCGCGCTGGACGACGTGGAGGACGAGCTGTTCCGGTTCGGCCGGATCGTCGAGTCCAGCACCGGACTGCGTGCCGCGCTGACCGACCGGTCGGCCGCGGTCTCCGCCAAGACCGAGCTGCTGCACAGCCTCCTCGGCGGGCGGGCCAACCCGACCACCGAGCGCCTGGTCGTGCGTCTCGTGACGCAGCCCCGGGGACGTAGCCTGGAAGCGGGTCTCCAGACCCTGTCCCGGCTCGCCGCGGCGCGCAGGGACCGGATGGTCGCCGTCGTCACCTCGGCGGTACCGCTCACCGAGGGCCAGAAGCGGCGCCTCGGCGCGGCCCTGGCCAAGCTGTACGGCCACCCGATGCATCTGAACCTGGACGTGGACCCCGAGGTCCTCGGCGGGGTGTCGGTGCGGGTCGGTGACGAGGTCATCAACGGCACGGTCGCGGACCGTATCGAAGAGGCGACCCGGCGGCTCGCGGGCTGACGGCAGGCGACAACGCCGACGGCAGGCGATACGGCTGACGGCGGCAACAGAACAAAGAAGACCAGCGGCCCGGTTGGGCCGTGCAGAGATTGCAGAAGATTCCTGGGGTCATCCCCAGACCCCCAAAGAAACTTCGGGCCCAACAAGGAGAGCAGGGAACCCAGATGGCGGAGCTCACGATCCGGCCGGAGGAGATCCGGGACGCGCTGGAGAACTTTGTCCAGTCGTACAAGCCGGACGCGGCCTCGCGCGAGGAGGTCGGTACGGTCAGCGTGGCCGGAGACGGCATTGCCAAGGTCGAGGGTCTGCCCTCGGCCATGGCGAACGAGCTGCTGAAGTTCGAGGACGGCACCCTTGGTCTCGCCCTCAACCTCGAGGAGCGCGAGATCGGTTCGATCATCCTCGGTGAGTTCAGCGGTATCGAGGAAGGCCAGTCGGTCACCCGTACCGGCGAGGTCCTCTCGGTCGCTGTCGGCGAGGGCTACCTCGGTCGCGTTGTCGACCCGCTCGGCAACCCGATCGACGGCCTCGGCGAGATCGAGACCGAAGGCCGCCGCGCCCTGGAGCTTCAGGCTCCGGGCGTCATGGTCCGTAAGTCGGTGCACGAGCCGATGCAGACCGGCTACAAGGCTGTCGACGCCATGGTGCCGATCGGCCGTGGCCAGCGTCAGCTGATCATCGGTGACCGGCAGACCGGCAAGACCGCTCTTGCCGTCGACACGATCATCAACCAGCGCGACAACTGGCGCTCCGGCGACACCAAGAAGCAGGTCCGCTGCATCTACGTCGCCATCGGCCAGAAGGGCTCCACCATCGCGTCCGTGCGCGGTGCGCTGGAGGAGGCGGGCGCGCTCGAGTACACGACGATCGTCGCCGCCCCCGCGTCCGACCCGGCCGGCTTCAAGTACCTGGCGCCGTACACCGGTTCGGCCATCGGCCAGCACTGGATGTACGAGGGCAAGCACGTCCTCATCATCTTCGACGACCTCTCGAAGCAGGCCGACGCCTACCGCGCCGTGTCCCTGCTGCTGCGCCGTCCGCCGGGCCGTGAGGCCTACCCGGGCGATGTCTTCTACCTGCACTCGCGTCTCCTGGAGCGCTGCGCCAAGCTCTCCGACGAGATGGGCGCCGGTTCGATGACGGGTCTCCCGATCGTCGAGACGAAGGCCAACGACGTGTCGGCGTTCATCCCGACCAACGTCATCTCCATCACCGACGGACAGTGCTTCCTGGAGTCCGACCTGTTCAACGCCGGCCAGCGGCCCGCGCTGAACGTCGGTATCTCGGTCTCCCGAGTCGGCGGTTCGGCCCAGCACAAGGCCATGCGCCAGGTCTCCGGCCGACTGCGTGTGGACCTCGCCCAGTACCGCGAGCTGGAGGCGTTCGCGTCCTTCGGTTCCGACCTGGACGCGGCCTCCAAGGCGTCGCTGGAGCGCGGTAAGCGCATGGTCGAGCTGCTGAAGCAGCCGCAGTACGCGCCGTTCCCGGTGGAGGAGCAGGTCGTCTCCGTCTGGGCCGGCACCAACGGCAAGATGGATGACGTACCGGTCCTCGACATCCGCCGCTTCGAGACGGAGCTGCTGGAGTACCTGCGCCGCGAGCGCAAGGAACTGCTGACCAGCATCGCCGAGGGCGCCAAGATGTCGGACGACACGATCCAGTCCGTCGGTGACGCCATCGCCGCCTTCAAGCGTCAGTTCGAGACCTCGGACGGCAAGCTCCTGGGCGACGACGCTCCGGCCGCCAACGTCTCCAAGTGACGACGGAAGGGACCTGACTCATGGGAGCCCAGCTCCGGGTCTACAAGCGTCGCATCAAATCCGTCACCGCGACCAAGAAGATCACCAAGGCGATGGAGATGATCGCCGCCTCGCGCATCGTCAAGGCGCAGCGCCAGGTGGCGGCCTCCACTCCGTACGCGACCGAGCTGACCCGCGCGGTCACGGCGGTGGCGACGGGGTCGACGACCAAGCACCCTCTGACCACCGAGGCGGAGTCACCGACCCGTGCCGCGGTCCTGCTCATCACGAGCGACCGCGGTCTGGCCGGCGGCTACTCCTCGAACGCCATCAAGGCGGCGGAGCGGCTCACCGAGCGGCTCCGCGGCGAGGGCAAGGAAGTCGACACGTACATCGTCGGCCGCAAGGGTGTCGCCTACTACGGCTTCCGTGAGCGCAAGATCGCGGAGTCGTGGACCGGCTTCACCGACAACCCGACGTACGCGGACGCCAAGCAGGTCTCGGCGCCGCTGATCGAGGCCGTCCAGCAGGACACGGCCGAGGGCGGCGTGGACGAACTCCACATCGTCTTCACCGAGTTCGTGTCGATGCTGACGCAGACGCCGGTACAGAACCGGCTGCTGCCCCTCAGCCTCGACCAGTCGGCCGAGGAGTCCGGCACGAAGGGCGAGATCCTTCCGCTGTTCGACTTCGAGCCGTCGGCGGAGGACGTCCTCGACGCCCTGCTGCCGCGCTACGTCGAGAGCCGTATCTACAACGCGCTGCTCCAGGCCGCCGCTTCCAAGCACGCTGCCACCCGCCGCGCGATGAAGTCGGCGACCGACAACGCCGGGGATCTCATCAAGAGCCTCTCCCGGCTTGCCAACGCGGCCCGCCAGGCCGAAATCACCCAGGAAATCAGCGAGATCGTCGGTGGCGCGAGCGCCCTGGCCGACGCGACCGCGGGGAGTGACAGGTAAATGACGACGACTACCGAGAACGCTGTGGCCGCAGCCACGGGCCGCGTCGCCCGGGTCATCGGCCCGGTCGTCGACGTGGAGTTCCCCGTCGACGCGATGCCGGACATCTACAACGCGCTGCACGTCGAGGTCGCGGACCCCGCCGAGGAGGGCAAGCTCAAGACGCTGACCCTCGAAGTCGCCCAGCACCTGGGTGACGGCGTGGTGCGCGCGGTCTCGATGCAGCCCACCGACGGCCTGGTCCGCCAGGCCTCGGTGACCGACACGGGCAACGGCATCACCGTTCCCGTCGGTGACGTGACCAAGGGCAAGGTCTTCAACACCCTCGGTCAGATCCTGAACGAGCCGGAGGCCGAGTCTCAGATCACCGAGCGCTGGCCGATCCACCGCAAGGCCCCGGCCTTCGACCAGCTCGAGTCCAAGACCGAGATGTTCGAGACCGGCCTGAAGGTCGTCGACCTGCTGACCCCGTACGTCAAGGGCGGCAAGATCGGTCTGTTCGGTGGTGCGGGCGTCGGCAAGACCGTCCTCATCCAGGAAATGATCATGCGTGTGGCCAAGCTGCACGACGGTGTTTCCGTGTTCGCCGGTGTCGGCGAGCGCACCCGTGAGGGCAACGACCTCATCGACGAGATGACCGACTCGGGCGTTCTGGACAAGACCGCGCTGGTCTTCGGACAGATGGACGAGCCGCCGGGCACGCGTCTTCGCGTCGCGCTCTCGGCCCTGACCATGGCGGAGTACTTCCGCGATGTGCAGAAGCAGGACGTGCTGCTCTTCATCGACAACATCTTCCGCTTCACCCAGGCCGGTTCCGAGGTCTCCACGCTGCTCGGCCGTATGCCGTCCGCGGT
Source organism: Streptomyces sp. NPDC088400 (assembly GCF_044753355.1). Classification (NCBI taxonomy): domain Bacteria; kingdom Bacillati; phylum Actinomycetota; class Actinomycetes; order Kitasatosporales; family Streptomycetaceae; genus Streptomyces; species Streptomyces sp. NPDC088400. The sequence continues at coordinate 946,663 of NZ_JBIVMZ010000001.1, forward strand.
GGGTTACCAGCCGACCCTGGCCGACGAGATGGGTGTGCTCCAGGAGCGCATCACCTCGACGCGTGGTCACTCGATCACCTCGATGCAGGCGATCTACGTCCCCGCGGACGACCTGACCGACCCGGCCCCGGCCACGACCTTCGCGCACCTCGACGCGACGACCGTGCTGTCGCGTCCGATCTCGGAGAAGGGCATCTACCCGGCGGTCGACCCGCTGGACTCGACGTCCCGCATCCTGGACCCGCGCTACATCGCGCAGGACCACTACGACGCGGCCAGCCGCGTCAAGGGAATCCTGCAGAAGTACAAGGACCTCCAGGACATCATCGCGATCCTCGGTATCGACGAGCTGGGCGAGGAGGACAAGCTCGTTGTCCACCGTGCCCGTCGCGTCGAGCGCTTCCTGTCGCAGAACACCCACGCCGCCAAGCAGTTCACCGGCCTGGACGGTTCGGACGTGCCGCTCGACGAGTCGATCGCCGCGTTCAACGCGATCTGCGACGGTGAGTACGACCACTTCCCCGAGCAGGCGTTCTTCATGTGCGGTGGCATTGAGGACCTCAAGGCCAACGCCAAGGAGCTCGGCGTCTCCTGAGCCGCCCGGTTCCTGTGAGGGGGGCGGGTTTGTCCCGCCCCCCTCCGACGCTCTTATCGAGACCCCATAGAATTGAAGCCAACACCCGGCGATACGGCCGGGTGGTGACCCGAGGAGCCACCCTTGGCTGCTGAGCTGCATGTCGAGCTGGTCGCCGCTGACCGCAGTATCTGGTCCGGCGAGGCCACCCTGGTCGTCGCGCGCACCACGTCCGGCGACATCGGCGTCATGCCCGGTCACCAGCCGCTGCTCGGTGTGCTGGAGTCGGGCCCGGTGACCATCCGTACGAGCGATGGTGAGACGGTCGTCGCCGCGGTGCACGGCGGTTTCCTGTCGTTCGCCGACAACAAGCTTTCGCTGCTGGCGGAGATCGCCGAGCTGGCGGACGAGATTGACACCCAGCGCGCAGAGGTTGCGCTGGAGCGTGCGAAGTCGGGCGAGGACGATGCCGCGGAGCGGCGCGCCGATGTCCGGCTGCGTGCGGTGGCGGCGCGCTAGCGCACCACGACGATAGCGATAGCGTTACGGCTGTGCTCCCGGCCTCACGGCCGGGGTCCGGAGATTTCCTCCGGGGTTCGGAGACCGCTTCCCGGCTCGTCGGGGGTCGTCCCCGGAGCCCGGAGGCCTTCTCCGGAAGGCACAGCTTCCTCAGCCGCGGCTCGTTCCGGACTCTCCGGACCGGGTCGCGGCTGAGGCGATGCGGGTGCGGTTCTTGTTCCGGTACTGGATGAGGCGAGGAGGTCGGTGTTGATGGTCCTCGCTCTGCTTGTCTGCGGACTGGTCGTCGTCCTGGTTGCGGTGGGGCTCTTCGTCTTCGGCCTGCGCCGGCGGCTGATCCAGCGCTCCGGCGGTACGTTCGACTGCAGCCTGCGCTGGAACGTGCCGGAGGAGCCCGACCTCTCCGGCAAGGGCTGGGTGTACGGCGTCGCCCGCTACAACGGCGACCGGATCAACTGGTTCCGGGTCTTCTCGTACGCTCCCCGTCCGCGCCGCACCCTGGAGCGGTCCTCGATCGAGGTGCTGGCCCGCCGGGCCCCCGAGGGCGAGGAGGAGCTGGCACTGCTCTCCGACGCGGTCATTCTCGGCTGTGCGCACCGCGGGGTCCGGCTGGAACTGGCGATGAGCGACGACGCGCTCACGGGCTTCCTGGCCTGGCTGGAGGCGGCGCCGCCGGGACAGCGCGTGAATGTGGCCTGAGGTTCTCGGGGCAAGGTGAAGGGGGCGGCGCCGCGGGCACCGCCCCCTTCGTTCATGCGCCGTGATTCATGCGCTGTGCCGGTCTGGCTGTCCGGCTATCCGAGCCCGCTGTTGATCGCTGTCACCAGCTCGCCGTTCGCGGTGTCACCGGTGAAGTCCCAGAAGAAGGCGCCTCCCAGGCCCTGCTGGTTCGCCCAGGCCATCTTGGACGTGACCGTGGCCGGGCTGTCGTAACTCCACCAGTTGCTGCCGCACTTGGCGTACGAGGTACCGGCGACGGTGCCGGTGGGCGGGCAGGTGTTCTTGAGGATCTTGTAGTCCTCGATGCCCGGCTCGTACGTACCGGGGGCCGCGCCCGTCGCGGTGCCGCCCGGCGTCGCTTGTGTCACTCCGGTCCAGCCGCGCCCGTAGAAGCCGATACCGAGCAGCAGTTTCGCGGCCGGTACGCCCTGGGCCTTGAACTTGGCTATCGCCTCGGCCGAGTTGAAGCCCGCCTGCGGGATGCCCGGGTACGAGGTGAGCGGGGAGTGCGGGGCGGTCGGGCCCTGTGCGCTGAAGGCGCCGAAGAAGTCGTACGTCATGACGTTGAACCAGTTCATGTACTGGGCGGCGCCCGCGTAGTCGACCTTGTCGATCTTGCCACCGGCCGAGGCGTCCGCCGTGACGGCCGCGGTGACCAGGTTGTTCGTACCGAACTTGGCGCGCATGGCCTGCATCATGTTCTTGAACGCGGCGGGGCCGCTGGTGTCGCAGGACAGCCCGCAGGCGTTGGGGTACTCCCAGTCCAGGTCGATGCCGTCGAAGACATCGGCCCAACGCGGGTCCTCCACGAGGTCGTAGCAGGACTGTGCGAAGGCGGCGGGATTCTGTACGGCCTGGCCGAAGCCGCCCGACCAGGTCCAGCCGCCGAAGGACCACAGCACCTTGATGTTCGGGTATTTGGCCTTGAGCTTGCGCAGCTGGTTGAAGTTGCCGCGCAGCGGCTGGTCCCAGGTGTCGGCGACGCCGTCGACGGCCTGGTCGGCGGTGTACGCCTTGTCGGTCGCGGCGAAGCTGTCACCCATCGCGCACTTGCCGCCGGTGACATTGCCGAACGAGTAGTTGATGTGCGTGACCTTGCCGGCGGAGCCGGACGTCACCACGTTCTTGACGTGGTAATTCCGGTCGTAGACGCCCCACTCGGTGAAGTAGCCGAGCTTGACCTTGCCGCCGGGAACGGAGCCGCCGCCGGTGGTGCGGACCGCGCGGGCGCCGCTGACCGGCCCCGTCTGGTCGGCGGTGTCACGTGCCTGGACGGTGTACGAGTAGTCGGTGCCGGCGGTCAGACCGGTGTTGGTGTATGTCGTGCCGGTGACCGTGGCGACCTTCGCGCCGTCCCGCAGGACGTCGTAGTTCTTGATGCCCTTGTCGTCGGTCGCCGCCGTCCAGCTGAGGGTGACCGAGGTGTCGGTGATGCCGCCGGCGGTCGGAGTGCCGGGAGCGGAGGGCGGGTTGTCGCCGGGGTTGCCCGGCCCGCCGTCGCACGAGGCGCCGTTGAGTGTGCAGCCGGCGGGGGAGCCGCCGCCGCTGCCGTTGAAACCGAAGCTGATGGACGCGCCGGGGGCGAGCGTGCCGTTCCAGGCCTTGTTCTTGGCGGTCCAGCGGTTGCCCGAGCCGGTGATGTCGGCGTCCCAGCCGGAGGTGACGGCCGTACCGGAGGGGAAGTCCCATGCCACGGTCCAGGAGCTGAGGCTGGTGGTACCGGTGTTCTTCACCGTCCACTTGCCTTCGAAGCCCGTGCCCCAGTCGGAGACTTTGGTGTACGTGGCGGTCGCGGAGGTGGCGGCCTCAGCGGGGGTGGCCAGCCCGACGAGGGCGGCGAGAGGAAGCAGCAGGGCGGTCAGGCCCGCGACGGTTCTTGATGTGAGTCTGGATCTCAGTCCGGGTCTGACTCCGGGTCTGACTCCGGGTCTGAGTCCGGGTCTGAGTCCGGGTCTGAGTCCGGGTCTGAGTCCGGATCTGTGGAGGGCGAGTTGGGAGATCACGAGTGCTCCTCAAGTGAATACCCTGCGACAGCTCACCGCAGTGTGTGCGGTGAGAGTAGGAAGGTCTGGACCACTCGTCAATAGGTCCAGACCAAAGATGCCGCAGTCGGGGAGAGCGCGGCCTGCGTGAGCTGTGACACCCCCGCTACGGCCTGTCAGCCGAATCGCTGTAATGTCCGTGGTCACTGGACGAGGATGTTTCGGGATTCAGGAGAAGTGCCGTGGAATCACTGGTTACTTACGATGCTCTGGCCGATGTCTACGACCTCATGTATCCGGCCGCATCGCCGGACATAGCCGATACGGTCGACTTCATCGCGAAGCTGGCCCCCGCCTCGGGACGGGTGCTGGAAATCGGCGTCGGGAATGGCCGCATCGCGATCCCGCTCTCCGGCCGGGGCCTTACGGTCCACGGAATCGACGGTTCCGAGCAGATGCTGAGGAAGCTCGCGGAACGCGACACCGAGAACAAGGTCGTAGCCACGAAGGGCGACTTCACGACGTCGACCACGGGCGAGACCTATGACGTCGTGTTCGTCGCACTCAATACCTTCTTCGCGCCGACCTCGGCCGAGAAGCAGGTGGAATGCATGTGCCGGATGCGCGAGCAACTGGCGCCCGGTGGGCGGGTGGTCGTCGAGGCTTTCGACCCGCTGCCCTTCCACCGGTCCGAGGGAGAGAAGACGAGTACACGCTATCTCTCGCCGCAGGCCATCATGATTGACAGCACGCATGTAATGCGCGACCGGCAGCTGATGCTGGTCATTCACACGGTGCTGGACGGTGGAACGCCCCGCCCGACGCAGGAACTCATCCGGTACGCGTGGCCCTCCGAGATCGACCTCATGGCGCGGCTGGCCGGGTTGAAACTGGTGGACCGTTTCGCGGGCTGGAAGGGCGAGGCGTTCGGGCCGGACAGTCCGCGGCACGTCTCCGTGTACGAGGCGACGGAGGACTCGGAGAACGTGAACGCATGACGACGCGGACGGAAGAGCCGCCTGGCCCGGCCCTGCTCCGGCTGGTGGATGTCAGCCGCAGCTACGGCGACCGGCAGGTGCTGCATTCGGCGACTCTGGACGTCGAGCCGGGCGAGTGCGTCGTCCTCGCGGGCGACAACGGGTCCGGCAAATCGACGCTCCTGCGGGTGGCCTCCGGCCGGGAACGGCCGACCTCGGGGACCGTGCTGTTCGGCGGCGAGCCCATCGACGAGGACTCTCCCGCTGTCCGGGAGCGCGTCGCGACCGTGATGGATTCCGGAGCCCACTACCCCGACTTGACGGTGCGTGAGCACCTAATGCTGGTGGCGCTCGCTCACGGGCTGGGGGACGAGGCCGACGACTCGGTGCGGGACGTACTCGAAGAACACCATCTGGCGGATCACGCGCACGTACTGCCCTCGGCCCTGTCGTCGGGACAGACCCAGGCGCTGCTGCTGGCCGCCGCCTTCGTACGCCCCCATGACCTGCTCGTACTGGACGAGCCGGAGCAGCGCCTGGACGCCCACGCACGGCAGGAACTGGCCGACCGGATGGCCGAGCACCGGGACCGCGGTGTCGCGGTCCTGGTCGCGACGCACCACGAGGAACTGATCGCGGTCGCCGACCGGGTGTTCACGCTCGACGGCGGGACGCCGGTCCCGACGTCCGCACGACGATCGGCGGGGAATGGCCGTTGACCTGATACGCCGGGCGCGCCGAGGGGTGCGCGCGGAGCGGCGCGAACTCGGCGAACACAGCGAACAGAGCACCAGGGCGCTGGCGTATCTGAGGATGGCGCGGAGCCAGTCCCGGTACGAGAAACGCAAGAATGTGGCGCTGGCCGTCTACGGCGTCGCGCTGGTCGGTACGTTCTGGGGAATTCCGGCCCTGCTGGCCGCGGCCCGGGCCGGGCGCGCCGCAGGGCGGCACGGCCCGGTGGCGGAGCACGTCCTGATGAGTCTGCCGGTCGCGATGCCCGTCCTGCTGCTGCTCGTGCTACTCCTCATGGCGCGCGGAGCGGTGTGGCGGGGGCCGGTGCTGCTCGACATGCCCACCGTGTCGTGGCTGCTGCCGACGCCGTTGTCGCGGGCATCCGTACTGCTGTCCCGTCTGCTGGCGTCCGTGCTGGTGGCGGGGGCGGTCGGCCTGGTGGTGGGTGGCGCGCTCGGCTTCCTGCTGTACGGGACGAGCGCCACGTCCTGGCCGGTGGTGACCGCGGCCGGAGCCTGGGCGGGTGTCGCGGCCGCGATCACGGGGTGCGCGGCGGGCGCGCTGGTGGAGCGTCACGACCGCCCGCTGGCACGGCACGGGGCGCGGCTCTTCGGCGCGGCCTGGGCGCTCGTCGCGGTTCTGGCCGTCGTCGCGGTGGTGTCGGCGGTCCGTGGCGCGCCGACCTGGCTCGGCCCGCTTTTCCTGTGGTCGGGCCCCTGGGGCTGGGCCGCGCAACCACTCGTCGCGGCCATGGGGGACGGCGCGCCCTGGTGGCCGGCGGGCGCCGCGCTGTCGGCGGGATGGATGCTCGCCGCGCTGCTGCTGGCCCGGCGGGAGACACCGCGTATCTCGGCGGCGGCGCTGCGTCTTCGTACCACGGTGGCTTCCCAGGTCACCGCCTCGCTGTTCATGCTGGATCTGCGGCAGGCCAGGTCCGGGGTCCCCGCGCTGAGGGAACGTGGTTCGCGGCCGGCGTTGCGGCTGCCCATGCCGGGCCGGCCGTGGCTCGTCGTACCGTGGCGCGACGCGACCGGGCTGCTGCGCGCGCCCGGCCGGCTGGGCTGGGCGGCCGCGTGGGTGGCGGCCGCGGTGGCCCTGACCGTGCTCGCCCCGACCGTACGGGAGGACGCCCGGTCCCTGGCCGCCGTCGCCGCGCTGCTCGCCGGCTATCTGGCGGCAGCCCAACTGGCCGAGCCCGCACGGGTGGAGAGCGACGACCTGCGCCGGTCGGCCAACCTCCCCTATCCGGCGAAATCGCTGGCCCTGCGCCACGCGCTCGTTCCCGGCACCCTGCTGCTCGCGGGGCTGGCGGCGGGGGCCGCGGTGAGCGCTCTGAGCGGCTGGGGCCGACCGGGGCTCGTGGCGCTCGTCGCCGCCGCTCCGGCGCTGCTGGCCGCCGCGCTCGTCAGCGCCTACCGGGGCACCGTTCCGCCGCATATTCTCATCGGCAGTCATACCCCGATGGGCAACACGGGGCCCTTCCAGACGCTGGTGTGGTACGTGCGAGGACCACTGGCCGCATTGGTACTGACGGCTCCCGTGCTGGTGTCGGTCGTGCACGGCGGCGCCTACGGAGCGGTGCAGTCGCTGTGGCAGCTGCTGGTCGGCGCCGTGGGTCTGTGGTGGGTCCGCAGGACGGCGCATCGGCTGTATTCGGGGTGAGCGCGGCCGGGAGCCCGGCCTCCGCCGGTTTCCGCGGGCGGGGCGGCACGGACCGGCTGCCTCGCAGCACAACTTCACATGACGGGTGGGCTGTTGACCATGCCAGAAGAGATACCTCTCCTGCGGCGGCTGGGGCTGGGAGTCCTGGACACCACGGAGTACGAGTCCCCGGCCGGCCGCAACGACAACCGGGTGGGAGTGACGAGTGAGGGCCATGCGGTGTTCGTCAAGCGCCTGGACCCCACGCGGCCGGACGCGTTGGCTCGATTTCGGAGAGCGGTGCGCTTCGAGACGGACGTAGCCGAGCGTGGGGGAGCGGCGGTGGAGGTGGCCGCGCACGCGGTATCGGGAGTGATCGAGGACGGTGCGCGGCGGACTTCGCGCCGCGGCGCACCGGCCTCTCCGCGCTGCCTGGGCTGGGACGAGGGCGAACTGACCGTCGTCTTCGAGTGGCTCAAGGAGGCGCGTTCGGGCGCGGACCTGGCCAAGGAGGGGGCGTTCGGCGATGAACTCGCCCATGAGGCCGGCCGGGTCGTCGGATCCGTGCACTCCCTGCCCCTGGCCACACCGCAGGGCACGCCCGAGGACCTGCCGCCGCTGCCGCCGATGGATTTCTTCGAAGCGCTGCCGATGGCGTATTACACGCGGGCCAGCGGCGCGTCCCTGGAAGCGTGGGGACTCCTGCAGAACGACGGCGAACTCATCGAAGGACTGCGGGAGCTGCGCCGGGAGGAGTCCGGGGCCGTGCGGACGCCGGCGCACTGCGATCTCAGGCTGGATCAGTTCCTGCTGTACGAGGACGTGCTCCACCTGTGCGACTGGGAGGAGTTCCGGATCGCCGACCCGGCACGTGACATCGGGAGCTTCGTCGGTGAGTGGCTCCACCGGGCGGTACTGGACATACCTTCCCAGGATCCCGGCATGTCGGGACCGGCTCCTCAGCTGTCCCACCGTGAGGTGGTGGACCGTGGGGTGCGGGAGTTGGAACGCCTGCGCCCCAAGAACGTCGCCTTCTGGGAGGGATACCGCAAGGAGGCATCCCCATCCGATCCCGGTCTGCGGGTACGGGCGGCAGCGTTCGCGGGCTGGCACTTGCTGGACCGTGTGTTCGCCGCGGCCGAGCAGCGCCCCAAGCTGAACGCCGTCGACCGGGCCGCGGCCGGAATCGGCCGGTCCGCTGTTCTGCGTCCCGCCACATTCGCCGCAACACTGGGCCTGGAGGACTGAGATGACCGGCAGCACGCCCCTCGGCGACCGTCTGCTCCCACCGTGCCTCGATGCCGGGCTGCTCACTGTCCTCGACGGCGTGAGCGTGTCGCCGGACGGCTTGAGCGCGACGGTCGGCGGCCGGGAACTGACAGCGGAGACCGGACGGCAACTGCGCCAGAAGCTCATCGCCGCCATCTACGAGACGTTCCATGTGGGCCATGTCTTCGGCGAGGATCTTCCGCGCTCGTTCCGGGACCCCGCTCTGGAAGAACGCCTTGCGGGCCGCACGCCGCACGCCACGACCCCCGTCCGGGCCGTCCCGTACCGGCCCGAGGACGCGGGAGGGCCCCGTATCGCCGTCATCGACGGGATCAAGGTCCGGCTGACCCCGTCCGAGACACTGGTGGACGGCCAGGTGCGGCTCCCGGCCCACAGGCCTGGACTGTCCCCGGGCTTCTTCCTGGTGGACGGTTCTTCGGGGAAGCCCCTGGGCAAGCCGCTCCTGCGGCTGTATCTGCAGCTCGACGGGGTCGACGAGGCCGTGGATCTGTGGGGCACGGTCCTGGAGCGGATGGAGGCCGCCAAGGTGCGTTACCGGGCCAAGGTGACCTCCTCACCCCGGCTGTTCCCGCGCAGGGACGGCCTGGTGGTGTACCTGGGAGAAGACGCCTGGGACGCCGTACTGTCCTTCGCGTACGCACTGCAGCCGTCCTCGAAGGCGGGACGGAGCGGGCTGTCCTCACCTTTTGCCCGTGAACTCGCCCCCGGTGTGGCCATCGCCTGGGAACCGGACGACAGCCGGCCCGGCAGACGAGGGATGAGTTTCGGCCAGCACCGGGCCGCGGCCATCGTCGACGCGCTGCTCGAACCACTCGGCGCACCGGTGGGGAACAGCGGGACACCGTCGGACGAATGCCTCGTAAGGCATCTGCGTGAAGCCGGAATTGACCCGGTCTCAATGCATCGGAATGCCGAATCTCCGATGCTTTCCGGCTGACCTCCTGTGTGTTTCATGTCACATGAGCAAGCCCGGTAAAGTCCCTACCAGGAATGACGGAAAGATGATTCGCTAATCGGCGTCATCGGGGGGGCGTTCGATGTGTGAACTGAGCTTCTCTCCGTCGTACTTGTTATGAGGGGGAAAGACATGGATTCTGTCGAACTTATCGAGGGTTACGCCGCATACACCACTCCCGAGGAGCTGACTGCCTCGGAGTCCGCCGATGCGCCGGCCATCACGACCACGGTGACCTCCTCGGAAATCTGCATCACCATTACGGCCGGCATCACCTGTTGATCCTGACGCATTGACACGGTAGTCAGTGCGGGTGCCGCGGTGGCCCCGGCCCGGCCGGCCGGGGCCCCCCGCCCCCCATGCCGTTGAGCCCGGGCCCGGTTTAGGTGATTTAAACAGGGTTTATTTAAGGGTTTTGGCAGTACAAAAT
>NZ_JBIVMZ010000001.1:956492-1114440 GCF_044753355.1 Streptomyces sp. NPDC088400
CAACACCCCCCGGGGCCACCCCCTTTAAATCCCCAACCACCTCCCGGGCCGCAACACGTTTTTCCGCCCCCCTATTTACCCGGTTGGGGGGGGGGGGGGGGGGGGGCCCCCCCCCGGGCGGGGGGGCCCCCCGCGGCACCGATTCCGTTTCCGCCGGGACGAGATGACGTTCATGAACCAGGATTCTCTTTCCTGTTATGCCCTGTCCAATGGGCTGCGGGTTGTTCTGGACCACCGCCCGCTCATTCCGCTTACGGCTGTGAGCGTGCACTACGGGGTCGGATTCCGGTCCGAACCGGAAGGCCGCGGCGGATTTGCCCATCTCTTCGAGCATCTGATGTTCCAGGGCAGCGCGAATGTGAAGCGCTCGGAACATATCCGTGTCGTACAGAGTTCGGGTGGGACGGCAAATGCCTCCACCCGGCAGGATTACACCGAGTACTACCAGATCGCCCCGGCGGCAGCCCTGGAGCGGCTGCTGTTCCTCGAAGCGGATCGCATGCGCGGCCTCCGGCTCACCGAGGAAGCACTCACCACACAGACGTCCGTGGTCAAGGAAGAGATCAAGCTCAACGTGCACGACCGTGCCTACGGCGGCTTCCCGTGGACGACACTGCCGGCGGCCCTGTTCCGGAAGTACTCCAACTCCCACAACGGATACGGCGAGTTCAGCGAACTCGATCGCGCCACACCGGACGACTGCGCGGAGTTCTTCGACGCCTACTACGCGCCGTCCAACGCGGTGCTCACCGTCGTCGGCGACATCGGCGTCGATCTCGGCGCCGGGCGTACGGGCGACCTGATAGCGCGCCACTTCGGCGGCATACCGGCCCGGCGGACCGCCGCGCCGCAGGATTTGAGCGAACCTCCTCCGGCGGAGGTGCTGCGCCATGAGCGGACGGATCGGCACGCTCCCTTTCCCGCCACCGCGCTCGGCTACCGGCTGCCCGACCCCGCTGTCGCCCGTCACGACTATCTGGCCTGTGTCGTACTGGCCCAACTGCTGGCCGGCGACGGCCCGGGAGGTCTGATGGACCGGGCCAGGAGCACAGAACTCGGCGTCACCTCCGCCTCCGCCCAAGCCGGATTCTTCGGGCCGTTCGACGCCAGGGACCCGGACACGTTCGTCATCACCGCCCGGCACACCGCCCCCGACCACGAGGGCTTCCGCCGACTGGCCGCCGAGGCGTTGGCGCAGACGGCCGCGGGCGACACGCCGCTGCCCACGTTCGACCGTACGGTCAACGGACTGGCGGCACGCTGGCGCCGTACCCACGACCATGTGCTCGCCCGCACCAGAGCACTCGGCGCGTTCAGCCTGCTGCACGACGACCCCGCGCTCGTGGACACGGTCCCCGAGCTGCTGACGGCGCTGGAGCCGGCCGCTGTCAGGACCGCGGCCGCGGTCCTGAGCGAGAGCCCCCCGGCCATGCTCGTGCTGCGCACCGCGGGGGAGCCGATGCCGGTATGACGCCCACACGCGACGACCGCGCCTCCGGGCCTCGCACACCACTGCCGCCGCTCGGCCCGCCCGACGCCTTCTCCTTCCCCCACCCTGTCGAGCGGCGTCTGGAGACCGGGCTCCGGGTGGTCGCCGTGCCCAGTCCCGGCGCCTCCGTGGTGGAAGTGCGTGTCCAGATCCCCTGGGTGGCGTCCGGGCCGGAGGACACCGCCCTGGCCGAACTCCTGGCCGCCACCGCCTTCGTGGGTACGACACGGCTCGGGGACCGCGAGGTCGTCTGGGACACCGCGCTCGACACCGGTCGGTTCCAGACCCGGCGGACCTCGGAGTGGGTGATCCTCGCCGGTCACTGCGGAGCCTCCGAGCTGCCCCTCCTCCTGGATCTGCTCGCAGGGCGGCTGCGGCACCCGTTCTACCCGGACGACCGGGTACGACAGGAGAGCCTGCGGATCGGACAAGCGGCCACCATCCTGCGCACCCAGCCGCGCCGTACCGTTCTGCGGGAGCTGAACCGCATCCGGTACGGACCGCACGGGTGTTTCGACGAGCTGCCGCACGTCGACACCATCGCGCGGCTCACGGCCCAGGACGTGGCCGAGGCCCACCGGCGGTTCCTCGTTCCCGGGCACGCCGACCTGCTGATCGTGGGCGGCATCGAGGCCGAGGCCGCCGCTGCCATGGCCCGGACCGCCTTCGCCGGCTGGCAGGACGCGGCTTCCACGACCCGTACGGACCCGGGCTCCGGTCCGCACGGTGTCCCGGCGGCCTCGGAGGCTGCCGGGACCGAGGGCGCGAAGTGTCTCATCGCCCGTCCCGGGGCCGCGCAGTCGCATCTGGCGCTCTCTCTGCCGGCACGCGCCTTCGAGGACTCCCGCTATCCGGCGCAGGCCGTGGCGAACGCGGTGTTCGCCGGCTACTTCTCCTCCCGGCTGGTGTCGAACATCAGGGAGGACAAGGGGTTCACCTACCACGTCAATTCCCGCTTCGACCGCACCCTCGGCAAGGTGTCGATCGTGGTCGAAGCCACCTGCGCCACCACCGTCACGGAACGGACGGTCGAGGAGATCCTGGCCGAGACCCTGCGTATGGTCACCGACCCGCCGTCCGTGCGGGAGATCGAGGACGCGCGGCGTTTCCTGTCCGGGTCGCTCCTGATGGCCGCGGCGTCCCCGCCGGACCTGGCCAACCTCATCTCCACACTGGGCTGTTGGGGCATCGGACTCGACTGGATCGAGCGCTATCCGCACCAGTTGCTGGACGTCACCGTGGCCGACGTCGCACACGTCTCCCGGGAGGTCTTCGGATCCGCGACCTCGGCTCCCGGGGTCGTCGTCGGCGACGCCGAAGCCCTGTCGAAGCCTCTGGAGCGCTTCGGTTATCCGCCCGCCAATTCACCCGCCGGAACAACGGGAGCACACCAGTGACCACCAGCTCAGCCAGTGACGCACGGGTGACCGTACCGCCGTTCGGCGCCGGGAGACTGCTGCTCGTCGGCACCGGAGCGGTACACGTCGCCCTCCTGCCGACGTGGGTCAACTGGCTGCGCACGTCCTATCCCTCGCTCGACGTACGGACCGTTGTCACTCGCGGCGCCGAGCGTTTCGTGTCCCGTACGGCTCTCGGCGTCATAGGCGGCAGCGAAGTGGCGCTCGATGTGTGGCCGGACGGTCCGGTGACGGGTGCGCCACACGTGGAACTCGCCGAGTGGGCCGACGCGGTGGCGGTGTATCCGGCCACCATGAACTTCATCAGCCGCTTCGCGCTGGGTATCACGGACACGCCCGTACTGCTCGCGCTCCAGTGCACGAAGGCGCCCGTCGCGGTCAGCCCCGCCCTGCCTCCCGGTGCCCAGGACAACGACGTACTGAAGGCGCACCTGGCGGCGCTCGCGGCCAGGCGGAACGTCACGGTGGTGCCGACCGTGCCGGGCCGCTCCGTCACCAGTGGGCAGGCGGACGGCGGCTCACCGCCCCCGTTGCCCGTAGCGCTGGAACATCTGGAACGGCTCCGGACGAGCCAGAAGGACACACGCACGTGAGCGAGCACGACCCCGCGGCCCAGGGGGAGCGGCAGGACCGCACGTACGAAACCCGGCAGATGCGCACCCGCATCACCCCGCTGGTGGACGGCCGGTTCCGGTGGACCAGACAGCGGCTCGCCGGGGGCCTGGACACACCCCCGGGGCAGGTGACAGCAGGCGCCGGGACCAGCCCGTACGTGCTGCTGGGCACCCGGAGCGCGGACACCGTCACGTACCTCGTTCCGGGGGGCCGGACACTGGCCGAGATCGTCTGGCCGCCCGACCGGTTCAACGGTTCGTCGGAACTCGCCACGTCCGCCCTGCGGTCCACCGGCCGTGCGCTGCGCGATCTCGCGGCCTGCCCCGCCCCGTTCCCCGGTACCCCGGCACCGCCACCCGCGCTGACCCGTCTCACCCGCTGGCTGGACGGGGAGGGAACGGAGGAGGGCGCAGTCCGGCTGCACAAGCTGTGCCGGTCCGGGCTCGGGGCAATCCGGATGCGGGTCCTGAGGGACTGGTGCCGGGCTCCGGCCGGCCACCGGGAGCGGCAGGTGCTCCTGCACGGGGAGCCCTCACTCGGCCTGATCGTGCCCGTACCGGACGAGCCTCACGCGGTACTCCTGACGGGCGAGACCCTCTCCCAGGGGCCGCCCGAGTTCGACGTGGGCTGGCTGCTCGGTGAACTGGCCGAGATGGCGGACGTGGCGCGCCGTCACGCGCTGACCGACGGCCAAGGCCGGCCGCCCCGGTTCGACGCCATGGCGACAGCCCTGATGGCGCAGCGCGGCCCCCTGCCCGACCTCGCACTTCTGCGCAGGGTCGCCACCCTCAGACGCCTCGCTCATGTGGTCGACTTCGCCACCTATGTGGGCTGGAACCCTGGAGTGGAGGCCTACGTCGAGGCGTTGGCAGGGCTGGTGGACGGCGACGGCAGGCCCGCGCTGACCGCGATACTGGGCGACGGGAGCGGAAGCGCCGCGGACGGCTGAGCCGGGGGGAGCGCCGCCGTACGGCTGAGCGGGGGAGCACCGCCGTCCGGCACCGGAGGCGGGGCGCGGTCCGGTCAGATGCCCAACTCCTGGGCGAGGACAGCCGCTTGTACCCGGCTGCGCAGTTCCAGTTTGCCGAGCAGCCTGCTCACATGGGTCTTCACGGTCGCCTCGGCCATCTGGAGGCGTACCGCGATCTGGGCGTTCGACATCCCCTGGCCCAGGCAGGAGAACACCTCGCGTTCCCGTCGCGTGAGTGTGTCCAGCACCGACAGGTCGGGCGCGCCTTCGGGGCGTACGGGCTTCGCGGGGGACGCGAACTCGGCGATCAGGCGGCGGGTGACGGCCGGGGAGATCAGGCCCTCGCCGCGCGCCACCGTCCGTACCGCGTCGAGGAGGTCCGCGGCCTCGGCGTTCTTCAGGAGGAAGCCCGACGCCCCGGCGCGCAGCGCTCCGAAGACGTACTCGTCCAGATCGAAGGTCGTCAGCACCAGTACGTCCGCGAGCCCTTCCGCGACCACCCGCCGAGTGGCCGACACGCCGTCGAGCCGGGGCATCTGTACATCCATCAGGACCAGATCGGGGCGCAGTTCCCGGGCCAGGGCGACGGCCTCCTCGCCGTCGGCGGCTTCCCCGACGACCTCTATGTCCGGTGCGCTGCGCAGGATGAGGACCAGGCCGGCCCGTACGGCGGACTGGTCCTCGGCGACCAGGACCCGGATGGTCGCGTCGTCCTGATCCGAGCCTCCTTGCCCCGCGCGGTCCTGCTCCGGGCTATGGCGCTCCGCGCCGTCCCAGCTCGCGCGGTCCCGTTCCGTGCCGTTCCGGTCCACGCCGTCCCGGTCCGCGCCGCCTCGCCCAGCTCCGTCCCGCGTCATGCCGTCTTCCGCCCTTCCACGACGGGCAGTTCGGCCCGTACCCGCCAGATCTTGCCACCGTCACCCGCGGTGACAGGCCCCGCCTCGAACACGCCGTCCAGCAGCTCGACCCGCTCCCGCATCCCGACCAGACCGGCGCCGGAACCCGGTGCGCGCGGCCCCGGCCGGTCGCCGAACGGGCTGTCGACGCAGACCGTCAACGCCCTTGCCGAACAGTCCAGTTCGACCGTGACCGTACCGGGCGCCGCGTGCTTGAGGGCGTTGGTCAGGGACTCCTGGACGATGCGGTACGCGGCCAGTTCCACCGGCGCGGGAAGCCCCGGAGACGTACCACGCCGGTCGTCCAGGGTGATGTCGAGGCCGCTGGAGGCGCCGTTCGTACGGGCCTGATCCACGAGCGTGTCGAGCGCGCCGAGCGTCGGCGCGGCGGTCGGCTCCGTATCGTCCCCGGCGTCCCGCAGCAGCCCGATCAGCCGGCGCATCTCGGCGAGCCCCTCGACGCTGTTCTCCCGGATGACGGTGAGCGCGTCGCGGGTCGTGCGCTCGTCGTCCAGCGAGAGCGCGGCGGTCGAGTGGATGGCGATCGCCGAGAGATGGTTGGCGACCATGTCGTGCAGCTCCCGGGCCATCCGGGCGCGCTCGCTGGTCACCGCCTGGACCCGGTCCATCTCGGCGAGCAGCGTGGTCTGTTCGGCCCGCAGCCGGGCCGACTCGGCGGCGTCGCGGTGATTGCGTACGAGGACCCCGGTGGTGGCCGGGACAAAGCTGACCAGGCCGGTGGCCACGCCGATCAGCAGCGCGTCCGGCTGCTGGAACCAGGCGACGAAACCGGCCGTCACCCCGACCGTGATCAGCGCCGTGGTCCAGGGGATACGACGGGCGGCGGCCGGGGTCCCGTACAGCACGGCCGCGTACATGACGTCCGTGAACATCAGCACCGTCGCCAGGCTGCCCGAGGTGAACTGGTCGGCGATCAGGACGAGCGTCGCGACGACGAGGGCGAACTGGGGTGCGGTCCTGCGCAGCAGCTCCAGTCCGGCCATGACGGTCATCGGCAGCAGCACCCACGCCCCGGCCAGCAGCCGGTCTCCCTGGGTGTGCAGGCCGACGGTCCACAGGCTGAGGCCGCCGAGCAGTCCGGCGAGGGCGATCAGGGCGTCGTCGCGGTGCGGGCGGAGAGACCGGGACGGCCGGAGAGCCCGGGACGGCCGTGGATACCGGAGAGAAGCGATCACTCGTCCATCAAACACGTACCGCCGCGCACGGTCCTCCCCACGCCGGGGGAGAGGCCGGTACATCGAAGGATGCAGTCACGGTTCGTCACTCGCGACGACGTGACACGGCGAGACGGACGGGAGGCTGGAGACAACGGAAGGAGAGTGCGGTGATCGTCACGCTGATCATCATCTGCGAGGTGGGGTTCTGGGTACTGCTGGCCGCCGGGCTGGCGCTGCGCTACCTGGCGAAGAAGCCGCGCCTCGGTGCGGCGGTGCTGCTGCTGGAGCCGCTGCTGGAGGTCGTCCTGCTGGTCGTCACGACCATCGACCTCAAGAACGGCGCGGAGCCGGACTGGAAACACGGCCTGGCCGTGATCTATATCGGTTTCACGGTCGGTTACGGCCACTACACGATCAAGCGGATCGACGCCCGGGTAGCCCACCGCTTCGCGGGCGGCCCGCCCCCGGTCAAGCCGCCGCGCTACGGCATGGCCCGCGCCCGGTACGAGGGCAAACTGTGGCTGCGTACGGTCGTGGCCGCCGCGGTCGCGGCCACCCTGCTCCAGCTCGCGATCTGGTACGTGGGCGACGCGAGTGGTACGGAGTCGCTGACCGGCTGGCAGTTCACCGCGCTGCGGGCCGCCGGGATCCACGGGGTGATCGCCCTGACGTACCTGCTCTGGCCGAAGAAGGCACCGCCGGAATCCGGACCGACCCGAGTGGAACCGACCCGGGTGGAGCGGCCGCCGTCGGTCACGAAGCGCTGAGCGGCGCGCGATGGTGGGGCTGGTGGGCCCGGCAAACCCCGCCCGGCCGGTCCATTCCCGGGAGGCGCGTACGTCGTCAGCGGGCTCCCGCTGTGGGGGCGAAGGGGCCGTCCAGGACTGCCCATTGCAGGAGCAGCATGGTCTTGCCATCGGTGATGCGTCCGTCGCGGGTCATGGCGAGGGCCTCGGTGAAGGGCAGTTCGAGGACCTCGATGTCCTCGCCGTCTTCCTCGAGCCCGCCGCCGGGCCCGGTCCGGTCGGCCGGGGTATAGGGGGCAGCGAAGAAGTGGAGGCGTTCGGTGACGGAGCCGGGGCTCATGTAGGCGTCGAAGACGTGGGTGAGCGGGCCGAGGGCGACGCCGAGTTCTTCGGCGCTCTCGCGTCGGACGGCGGTGGCCGGGTCGTCCGCGTCGAGCAGCCCTGCGGCGGCTTCGATGAGCATGCCGTCGGGGTGGTCGTTGGCGTAGGCCGGGTAACGGAACTGGCGGGTGAGCAGGACGAGGCCGCGTGCGGTGTCGTAGGGCAGTACGACGGCGCCGTTGCCGCGGTCGTAGGTCTCGCGTGCTTGGGTTTCCCAGCGCCCGTCGCGGCGGCGGTAGTCGAAGGTGGTGCGCCGCAGGACGTGCCAGCCCCGGGAGGTGAGCTCGACGTCGCGGATCACGACGCCAGGGTTGCGGTCCAGGCCGCGTCCGGCTTGGTCGAGGCCGGTGCGGCCGCGGTGGTCGGGGGTGTCGATGCCGGGGCGGGCGTTCACACGGTCTCCTGCGGGGTGCGGCGCGCGATCGCGGCCGCGTAGCCGGCGGTGAAGACCGGCCATGCGGCGGCTTCGAGGCGGGCGAAGTCGGCGGCCATGGCCTGCGGGGCGCCGTCGGTGCCGGACCGGTACGGGCCGGCCATCAGGATGAGCATGGGCTTGTCGGTCATGGGGCGCTACGGTACATGCAGAAACGTGCAAGAACAGGAGAGAGTGTGCATGCTGGCTGCTGAACGACGCGACCACCTGATCGGTCTGCTCGCTCGCGCGGGCAAGATCGTTGCCAAGGATGTCGCCGCCGAGCTGGGGATCTCCGAAGACAGCGTGCGGCGCGACCTGCGCGATCTCGCCGCCGAGGGACTGTGCCAGCGGGTCTACGGCGGCGCGCTGCCCGTTTCGCCGGCGGTGGCCGACTACGCCGCCCGGCACAGTGTGGCCCCCGACGGCAAACAGAAAGTCGCCGCAGTGGCTGCCGCTCTGGTGCGACCGGGCGGCGCGCTGATCCTCGACGGCGGCACCACCGCTCTCGCCGTCGCCCGCGCGCTCCCGCAGGATCTCGCCTGCACCGTGATCACCCACAGCCCGACGATCGCCGCAGCCCTCCTCGACCACACGCGGGCGGAGCTCTTCCTGCTGGGCGGCCGGGTCTTCAAGCACTCGGCGGTCACCTGTGGTGTCGCCGCGGTCGAGGCGGCACAGAACGTCTCCGCCGACCTCTGTCTGCTCGGTGTCACCGGGGTGCACCCAGAGGCGGGACTGACCACCGGAGACGCAGAGGAGGCCGCGATGAAGCGCATCTTGTCCGCGAGGGCCGCGGACACCTACATCCTCGCCTCCTCCGAGAAGATCGGTACGGCTTCACGGTTCCGCGTCCTGCCCTGGGAGAAGGTCAGCGGACTGATCACCGACGCGGACCCCGACGACGCCGTCGTCAAGCAACTCAAGGCGCTCGGCGTGGAGGTCGTGGCAGCCAATTGACGGCTGCCGGCCGAACACCGCGTCGCCCCTCCGGCAGCGGGTTCCCCGAGCCCTGAGCCGAGCGCGGAGGCCCGGCCGGACGCGTCAGCGCTCGCCGCCCGGGACCCAGAGCACGTCCCCGACCTCCTTGTTCGCCGTACGGGCCAGAATGAACAGCAGGTCGGAGAGGCGGTTCAGATACGTCGCCGTCAGCTCGTTCATCACCGCGCCGTGCACCTCGAACGCCGCCCAGGTCGAGCGCTCCGCGCGCCGTACGACCGTGCAGGCCTGGTGCAGGAGCGCCGCGCCGGGGGTGCCGCCCGGGAGGATGAAGCTGCGGAGCTTGTCCAGGTCCGCCAGGAAGTGGTCGCAGTCCGCCTCCAGCTTGTCGATGTACGACTGCTCGACACGCAGCGGCGGGAACTCGGGCTTCTCCACCACCGGTGTGGACAGGTCCGCGCCCACGTCGAAGAGATCGTTCTGGACGCGGACGAGGACCTTCACGACGTCCTCGGCCAGCTGTCCCAGGGCGATCGCCGTGCCGATGGCGGCGTTGGCCTCGTTGGCGTCGGCGTACGCGGCGATCCGCAGATCGGTCTTCGCGGTACGGCTCATGTCGCCGAGCGCCGTCGTGCCCTTGTCGCCGGTGCGGGTGTAGATACGCGTCAGTTTGACCATGTGGCCAGCCTAGGGTCTTTCGTTTGGATCAGGCCGGACCAGGGAGTGGCGAGAACGTGCTCAAGTACGCGGTGCGCGGCGCCTGATGGGCCGCCGGGGCGCTCCTGGCGAACCGCTGAGGCGCCCTTGTCGGCCCGCTGAGGCCCCCTTGACAGATGGCCGGAGTGTCGTCGATGTGCCGCTCGCGTGCCACTGACGGGTCGTTCCGGTGTGATGTCCGTCATGTGAGACGTGACGCGCCTCTCTTCACCGTTACATCGCCCGCCCTCGGCCGCTAATCTCCGGCAGAGAGGGCAGAAGTGAACAGACGTTAAGTCGACGACCGTTGAAGAACCAAAAGAATCATGGGGTGTGCAGTGGCCGGGAAGCTTGCCGTCATTGGGGCCGGACTCATGGGGTCCGGCATCGCGCAGGTCGCGGCCCAGGCGGGCTGGGACGTGGTGCTGCGTGATGTCACCGATGCGGCCCTGGCCCGGGGGAAGGCCGGAATCAGAGCCTCGTACGGCAAGTTCGTCGCCAAGGGCAAGCTGGAGGAGGCCGACGCCGACGCTGCCCTCGCCCGGATCACCATGACCACCGATCTGGACGCCGTCGCGGACGCGGACATCGTCGTCGAGGCCATCTTCGAACAGCTCGACGCCAAGCACGAGATCTTCCGTGCGCTCGACAAGCTCGTACGGGACGAGGCCGTCCTCGCCTCCAACACCTCGGCCATCCCGATCACCAAGATCGCGGCGGTGACCGGCCGTCCGGAGCGCGTCGTCGGTACGCACTTCTTCTCGCCGGTGCCGATGATGGGGCTCTGCGAGCTGGTGCGCGGCTACAAGACGAGCGATGAAACCCTTGCCACCGCACGGGAGTTCGCCGAGTCCGTCGGCAAGACCTGCATTGTCGTGAACCGCGATGTGGCAGGATTTGTGACCACGCGGCTGATCTCCGCGCTCGTCGTCGAGGCCGCCAAGCTCTATGAGTCGGGCGTCGCGTCGGCGGAGGACATCGACACCGCCTGCAAATTGGGGTTCGGTCACGCGATGGGCCCGCTCGCCACCGCCGACCTGACCGGTGTCGACATCCTTCTCCATGCGACCGGCAACATCTACGCCGAGTCCCAGGACGAGAAGTTCGCGCCGCCGGAGCTGATGCGCCGGATGGTGGACGCCGGTGACATCGGCCGTAAGAGCGGGCAGGGGTTCTACAAGCACTGAGCCGCTTCGGCCCGGCCGGTATCACCCCTCCGGGTGAATTCGGTATCGGTTCGCTCACGGACGGCAACTTCTTCGGCCGCGCGGCAGTCAGTAGTTGAAGGACAGAACAGACTACGGAGCACAGAAGCACTCTCGGGGAGCATATATGCACATCAGGGGCGACCACGCCGAGCTGGTCGTCGGGGGCCGCCTCGACGTACGCAGCGCGGCGGACGCCCGTACGGTCCTGCACTCGGCCGTCGACGACGGAGCCGGCGATCTGGTGCTCGACCTGACCGAACTGGACTCCTGGGACGCCACGGGACTCGGCGTCATCATGGGAGCCCACCGACGCGCGGGGCGGTGTGGCCGGAGGCTTGTGCTGCGCGGCGTTCCGCCGCAGATGCAACGGTTGCTGGTGGCCACCAGGTTGCACCGCATCCTCGCCATCGAGGGCGGAATCGCCGCAGAATCGCTCCCTCGGGTCTGACCAGGCACTCCGCTCCGGCCAGGCACTTCGCACAATCCTCATGAGACCGTGATGTTCCGGACGGCGTGGCACCCCGGCTCTTCGTAGATACTGGGCGGAGGTCTAGGGTTCGGCGGTGTCCGCAGATCGTACGGACCACAGAGCAGGCACCGGACCGGAAGCGACAGATGGGCGTGCGAGGCCGGGGGGCAATGGCACGCCACGATCTGGGGGGCTTTTCATCATGGACCCGACAAGCCGGGGACCTGAAGAGTACGGCTACGGCGACGAGCGTCGTGACGGCGAACGGTACGACGTCGAGTGGTACGTGAGTGAAGGCCACGCGCGCGACGACCTCCGGCCCGCACGCCCCGACAGTGAACGCCCCGACAGTGAACGCCCCGACAGTGAACGCCCCGACAGTGAACGCTCTGACGGCGAACGCCTCGGCGGGAGTGCGGATTCACCGCACGCGGACTCCCGACACGCGAACTCACAGCACACGAACTCACAGCACGCGGCGGACCCGGAGCGTCCGCCGCGCGTTGTGATCGTCCCCGGCGTCACCCCCACCACGCTCCCCGCGAACACGGCCCCCATCACCCCCGCCCTGGCCCACATCAAGGGCGCGGGCGCCCCCACGCCTCCCCCCGCCCGCACGCTCCAGCTCGTCTCGGGCGACTTCCTGCTGACCGTCAACCCCGTCGACGGCAGCGAGATCGAACTCTGCCCGCCCGGCAGACGGCCCCCCGTCCCCGCGCGGCGCACCGCCGAGGAGCGCACCGACCTCCAGCGCGCGGGCCGACCGCCCGTACCGGCCGGGCCCGCCGCACCGGCCCTCCCGCTGCTGGAGCGCCAACAGGAACGCGAGCGGCTCACCGGACTGCTGGGACGCGGACGCTCCGTACTCCTCACCGGAGCCCCCGGTTCCGGACGCACCTCGCTGTTCGACGCCGTCGCGGCGGACTGCGCGAACCTCGCGCCCGACGGAGTCGTACGCCTCTCCGGGCACCACCGCACCACCACCGAGCTGCTGTACGAGCTGTACGCGGCCGTCCACCGCTCTCCGCTGCGCCGGCCCGACCGCGCGACGCTGCTCGAACTGGTCCGTGACATCGGCGCGGTCGTCTTCCTCGACGACCTGGAGCTGGGCGGGCAGGCGCTGGACGAACTGCTGGCCGCCACCCCCGAATGCGCCTACCTGCTCGCGGTGACCCCCGACGCCGACGTGACCTCCGAGGAGACGAGCCTCGAAGAGGTCGTCCTGCGCGGACTGGGCCGTGGCGCCTCGCTGGAACTCCTGGAGCGCGCCGTGGAACGGCCGCTCACCGACGAGGAGGCGAACTGGGCGGGGGACCTCTGGTTCGAGTCCGAGGGGCTGCCGCTGCGCTTCGTCCAGGCGGGGGCGCTGCTGCGCCAGCGCGACCGGCTGCGCGCGGGCTCCGAGGTCTCCGACGAGTTCGAGCCCTTCGAACGGGCCGTGGGCGAGGCCGCGTTCACCACGCGCGACGGATACGACATCCCGCTGCCCAGCCTCGGCGAGGGCGCGGCCCCGGCGGCGCTGCTCGCCTCCCGGCTGAGCGAGGCCGCCCGCGCCACCCTGCGCTTCGCGGTCGCGCTCGGCGGTGAGGTCCCGCACCAGGCGCATCTGCCGGCCCTGGTGGGTGACACGCACGCGGACGCCGCGCTCGGCGAGCTGACCAGCTCCGGTCTGCTCACCCCGGTCGGCCCGCGCTACCGGCTCGCCCCGGGAGTCGCGGCCCAGTTGGAGGCGCACGGATACGCCGACGACGCCGTGGCCCACGCGCACACCGCCGCCCAGCACTACGCCTGGTGGGCCGGGCACCCCTCGGTCACGCCCGAGCGCGCCTCCGCCGAGGCGGACGCCATCCTCGCCTCGATGGGCCCGCTGCTGCCCGGCCGGGAATCGGGTCACCCGAGTGCCGCCGTACTGCTGGCCCGCAGCGCCGCGCCCGCCTTCCTCGCGGGCCTGCACTGGGGCGCCTGGGAACGGGCCCTGCGGTCCGGCTCCGAGGCCGCCAGGCTGGCCGGAGAGGTGGCCGAAGAGGCGTACTTCCACCACGAGTTGGGCGTGCTCGCGCTCTGCGTCGGAAACCTGGACCGGGCCCGCGCCGAGCTGGAGGCGTCGATCGGCATGCGCGGCGCGGTCGCCGACAAGAGCGGTACGGTCGCGGGCCGCAGGGCACTGGCGCTGGTCACGGACCGCGAGAACGCGCTGTCCGGCCGATCGGCTTCCCCGGGCACCGCCGTGGCTGTTGTCGCGGCAGCGGAGGCGACGACCGTACGGTACGAGGCGCGGGTTCAGCCCGCGTTGCCCGCGCCGGTCGCGCCGCTCGCGTTGCCAGGGCCGTCCCACGCCGGTTCCGGTGCGGGTCCCGTCCTGAACTCCCGCTCGGCCTCCGCCGAGAGCACCCCGCTGGTCACCCGGCACGACACCCCGGCGTCGTACCCCACCCGCGTCTCCGCGGCCGTGCCCGCGAAGCACGGCCGCCGGCCCGTCCTCGGTGGCGCTCGCCGCAACCTGGTCGCGGCCGGCGCGGGCGTGGCGCTCGCGGCCGTCCTCGGCACGGTGGTGACCCTGGGCACGACCTCCGGCACCGACAACGCGCCGGGCGACAAGATCCGTACGGAACAGTCCACGGACCCGGACGACGACACCCCCGGCCTGCCGGCCGAACAGCCCGTCGACGACTCGTCGTCGGCCCCCGGCGGCGGTCTGCCCGTACCGGGCACCTCCGACAGCCCCGGTCCGTCGGACAGCGCGAGCCCGTCGGACTCGGCGTCACCGTCGGGTACTCCGTCGGACAGCGCCTCGTCCCCGGAGGACCACTCCTCCGCGCCGAACAGCCCGTCGGACACTCCGTCGGACACCCCGACGAACCCGCCGTCGTCCTCCGACACCACCAGCCCGTCGGACACCCCGTCCTCACCCTCGTCGCCGACGGAGGAGCCGACGGCCGAACCGACGGATGAATCGGACCCGCCGCCGTCGTCCCCCAACACCTCGGCGAGCGACACGTCGCCGAGCGTGTCCACCGGCACCACCGGCACCAGTGGCAGCAGCGGCACCACCGGCGAGACAGGGTCGGACCCCGGGGCGGCGTAGCGGCAGTGGACGGCGACACCGGCGGAACGTGAAAACCGCCGGTGAAAACCGCCGGACCCGTGAAGAACCGCCGGACGGTGACTCCGTCCGGCGGTCGGTGGTGAGATCTGTCGGAACAGCCTGATCCCTCGAACAGCCGGATCTGCCGGACCGGCCGGGTCCGTCAGGTCAGCCGGGTCCGTCAGAACAGCCTGATCGTCAGAACAGCCGCAGCTTGTCGTCCTCGATGCCGCGCAGGCCGTTGTAGTCCAGCACCACACAGCCGATCCCGCGGTCCGTCGCCAGCACTCGCGCCTGCGGCTTGATCTCCTGCGCCGCGAACACGCCCTTCACCGGCGCCAGATGAGGGTCGCGGTTCAGCAGCTCCAGGTACCGCGTGAGCTGCTCCACGCCGTCGATCTCGCCGCGGCGCTTGATCTCCACGGCCACCGTCCCGCCGTCCGCGTCCC
Organism: Streptomyces sp. NPDC088400; assembly: GCF_044753355.1. Lineage (NCBI taxonomy): Bacteria > Bacillati > Actinomycetota > Actinomycetes > Kitasatosporales > Streptomycetaceae > Streptomyces > Streptomyces sp. NPDC088400. The sequence continues at coordinate 971,444 of NZ_JBIVMZ010000001.1, forward strand.
GGCACAGGATGTCCACCGGACCGATCGCCGTGGGGTACTCGCGGCGGATCAGGCTGTAACCCTCGCCAAGTGTCTCGATCCGGTCCGCCAGAAGCTCCTGGAGGTGTGCTTCCACGCCGTCCTTGATGAGGCCCGGATCGACGCCCAGTTCGTGCGAGGAATCGTGGAGGACTTCCTCCATCGTAATGATCAATTTCTCGCCCGCTTTGTTCACGACCGTCCAAACGCCGTCATCCTCATCCACGCCTTCCTTCAGCGTGCACGGCGGAGACATCCAGTTGAGCGGTTTGTACGCCCGGTCATCGGCGTGGATGGACACGCTGCCGTCGGCCTTGACCAGGATCAGACGGGGAGCGGAGGGCAGGTGGGCGGTGAGCCGGCCCGCGTAGTCCACGGAGCAGCGGGCAATGACGAGACGCATGGTCGGCACGCTACTCGACCTCCGGCTCCGCGCGCGATTCGCCCCGGAAGCCCCGTTCGTTATTGGCCGGTTGTGTTCCCATTCGCCTGGTGCGGTCCGGACAGCGCGCATAACGTGGAAGCAGGAGGTCGCCGGTCGTGCACGCTGCGTCGTCGTCGCCTCCTTCCCTGCCCGTAAGGCCCCACCCCCGGGGTCGCGAGAGGAGAACCCCATGTCGCTCGACGTCTCACCGGCACTGTTGGAACAGGCCGAGCGAGGCGAGGTTGACGAAGCGGCTTTCGTCGACTGCGTCCGGACCTCCCTGCCCTACGCATGGGAGATGATCAGTTCTCTGGTGGCACAGCTGAAGGTGGACGGTGGACAGTTCGCCGACAACCAGACGCCCCCGCCGGACGAGCAGGCACGCGGGCAACTGCTGCGTGCGCTCGCGAGTGATGCGATTCGCGGCGCGTTACAGCGCCACTTCGGAGTGCGTCTCGCATTCCAGAACTGCCACCGCGTGGCTGTGTTCCCCCTGGACTCCTCGGTCGATGAGAGGCTGGCCCGTTTCACCTCGGTAAGGGGCCAGTTGCTCAACCAGTCACCGCAACTTCGGGACTGCTGACGTATCTTGCTGCCGCTCCGCATCGCGAAGGCACCATGGGTGCCGGAGCGGCAGCCTAACGACACCGTACGGACGGTGAACGCGCCTACGGATGTCGGTCGATGGGGGTCAGCCGAGCAGGGGCAGGACCTCGGCTCCCAGGCGGCGTACGTTCTCCTCCGTCGCCGCCAGGTCCCCGGAGCCCTCGACGAGCAGAGCGAAGCGCGTGATGCCCGTGCGTTCGGCGGTGGCGGCGAGCCGGTCGGCGGCCAGCCGGGGCGTCCCCACCGGGTGCAGGCCGCACAGCAGTTCCGTATAGGCCACGGGGTCACGCATCGGCCGGATCCGGCCGTCGACCGTCACATGGGCACCGAGTCCCTGGCGCAGCCAGCCGGGCATGGTCTTGATGAGCGTCTCGGCCGCCTCGGACCGGCCGTCCGCGATCTGCGCCACTCCGGCCGACACATGCGCGGTGTCCGCGATCTCCGTGGCAGGGCGGCCAGCGGCGCGCGCGTACGTACGCCACAGGGCGACCATCTCCGCCTTCTCCTCGTCGCCGCAGTGCATCCCCAGCAGCATCGGCAGGCCGCGTTCGGCCGCCAGTTTGACGCTCTTCGGCGAGGTGCACGCGATGAGCGTCTCCGGCCCGTCCCCCACGCCGCCGTTCCTCACACCGCCGCCGTCCCTCACGCCGTAGTCGGCCGTCGCGTCGCTCCTCGCGTCGTCGGTACGCGCGTTGAAGAGCCTGTCGTACCCTCCGCCGTGCGGCCCGTCGTGCAGCTCGTCCGGGCGTGGTACGACGGGGACTTCGCGGAAGCTGAAACGTTCTCCCGAAGCCGACACGCGCGGTTCGCGCAGCCAGCGCATCAGCAGATCGAGCGATTCGGGGAAGTCCTGTTCGTAGGCGCGCAGTCCGGTGCCGAAGACCTCCAGATCGACCCACGGCCCGCCCCGGCCCACGCCGAGCGTGAACCGTCCGCCGGAGACGAGATGCAGGAGCGCCGCCTGCTCGCCGAGGGCCACCGGGTGGACATTGGGCAGCACGCTGACCGCCGTACCCACCCGGATCCGACGGGTCCGGCCGAGCAGCAGCCCGGCCAGGGTCACGGCCGACGGGCATACTCCGTACGGCACGAAGTGGTGCTCGGCCAGCCAGACCGAGTCGAGTCCGCACGCCTCGGCGAGATCGGTGGTACGCACCGCCCGGTGCAGCGCTTCTCCTTGTCCCTGACCAGGGAACTGGGCGGCCAGTACAAAAGCTCCAACACGCATCGCCTTCTGCCTCCTTGCGGCCGACGCGACTCCCCCTACCGGCAACAACGTCTGACACGTGCCAAAGGCACGGCCCGGTCGTGAAGTTCTTGCGATTGTCCGGTAAGTACCTTCTGTGCGTGTCGTTCCTCTGTGCCGCACAGGGCGTCTTCCTCCGAGCACGGGCCGTAGGCTGGAGGAGAACCGTGCTGTCTGTCCCGTGAGGTGTCCTGTGTCCCCGCGCCGCAACCGCCCCAAAGGTGGCGAGAAACCGATCGAGCGAGCAGGCGGCGACGCCGGCGACCGGTACGGCGGATTCCAGCGGTCGGAGACCTGGCAGGGCGAGGAGTGGTCGATCCGCCATGTCGCCGGGGCGAGCGCCGCCGGCAAACGGTACCGCTGCCCGGGGTGCGACCAGGAGATCCCGTCTGCCGTACCGCACGTGGTGGCCTGGCCCGAGTACGGCGGCGTGGACGACCGGCGCCACTGGCACCAGGCCTGCTGGAACGCGAAGGACCGCCGCACCACGCGGGTGCAGCGGTCCCGTAACGGGCCGAAGTACTGAACCGAGGAGACCCGCGCGGGCCTCCGCTCAGGCTCCGAAAGCGCCCGGCCGCTCACACATCGCGTTGGTTGAGAGCCACCAGGGCGCCCGCCAGCGCGGCCGCCGTCACACCGAGCATGATCCACAGCGGGTCCCAGCCGGTCGGTCCCCCGGGCACGATGCCCTCATCGCCGTAGAACACCACGAGCTGGTTCGGAATCGAGTACTGGAACATGTAGTCGCGCACCGAGACGAGCGACTCCGAAGCCATGAACATCGCCAGTACCAGCGGCGCCAGAACCACACCGATCATGACCGTGATCGCACCCGCGGAGTGCCGGATCATCGCGCCGACCGCCAGCGAGAGCAGTCCGAGCGTCGCCAGATAGAGCCCGACGCCGACCGTCGACTTCAGCCACTGGTCGCCCGAAGGGGAGGGCGCGTCCAGGATCGAGGTCTGGAGCGCGCCGACGATCGCCGTGGTCGCCGTCGTGATCGTGAAGACCAGCAGGAAGAAGACGACCGACTTGGCGGCCAGCACCCGGACCCGGCTGGGGCACGCGGTCAGGGTCGTACGGATCATGCCCGTGCTGTACTCCGAGGCGATGGTCATCACCCCCAGCGTGATCACACAGATCGAGCCGAGCAGCGTCCCGAAGAAGCCGAGGGTCAGTACGGAGTCCTCCGGCAGGTTGGGGTCCCCCGCGGCGATGACCAGCGCCACGAGCAGTCCGATGCCGAGCATCAGCGCGATCATCACGCCGAGGGTCCACATCGTGGAGCGTACGGAACGGAGTTTGGTCCACTCGGAGGCCAGGGCGTCGCCGAGATGGGCCGGCCGGATCGGGATCGGCGAGGTGTAACCGCCGGGCCCGCCCTGCCACTGCGGGGGCTGCTGGGCTCCCGCGTACGGCGCCTGCCGCGCCGGCGGCTGAGCCTGCGGGGACTGCTGGTACGGGGTCGTCATCGGCCGTCCTCGCTGCTGTCGCGCTTCGTCATGTCCGCGGCGGGAGCCGCCGCCGGGGGAGTGGGAGCCGCCTGCGGTACGGGACCGGCCGGAGGCACCGGAACCGCCTGCGGTACGGGACCGGCCGAGGGAGCCGGAGCCGCGTGCGGTACGGAACCGGCCGAGGGAGCCGGAGCCGCGTGCGGTACGGAACCGGCCGAGAGCGCCGGAGCCGCCGGGGCCACCGGGACTCCGCCCGCGTACGGGTTCACTCCGGGCGGCGGCGGGGCGTAGAAGCCCTGGTGCGGCACGTCCGGGACGACGGGCTGCTGGTATCCCTGCGGGCCGTGCGGGCCGGGACCGTACCCGTGCGGGCCGTAGCCGGGCTGCTGTGGCGGCTCGAAGCCGGCCAGTGCGTCGGCGGTGGAGCGGTAGTCCACGGCGCCCTGCGTCAGCCGCATGTACGCCTCCTCCAGCGAGGCCTGGTGCGGTGACAGTTCCCAGAGCCGTACGCCCGCCTCGTGCGCCAGATCGCTGATCCGGGGCAGTGGCAGGCCCGTGACCCGCAGGGCGCCGTCCGGCTCGGACAGCACCCGGCCGCCCGCCTCGGCGAGCGAGGACGTCAGCTTCTCCCGCTCGTGCGGTTCGGTCCCCGGGGTGCGCACCCGCGCGAAGTCCGCGGAGTTGGCCGAAATGAAGTCCTTGACACTCATGTCGGACAGCAGCTGCCCCCGCCCGATCACGATCAGATGGTCGGCGGTGACGGCCATCTCGCTCATCAGGTGCGAGGAGACGAAGACCGTACGGCCCTCGGCGGCCAGCTGCTTCATCAGATTGCGGACCCAGAGGATGCCTTCCGGGTCGAGGCCGTTGACCGGCTCGTCGAAGAGCAGCACCTTCGGGTCGCCGAGCAGTGCGGCCGCGATGCCGAGCCGCTGTCCCATCCCGAGCGAGAAGCCCTTGGAACGCTTCTTGGCGACGTCCTGGAGGCCGACGACTCCGAGTACCTCGTCGACCCGGGCGGCCGGGATGCCGGAGAGCTGGGCGAGCGAGAGCAGGTGATTGCGCGCGCTGCGGCCGCCGTGCACCGCCTTGGCGTCGAGCAGCGCGCCGACCTGGCGTGGTGCGTTCGGCAGCTGCCGGAAGGGATGTCCGCCGACCGTCACCCGGCCCGACGTCGGCCGGTCGAGGCCGAGGATCATGCGCATGGTCGTCGATTTGCCGGAACCGTTGGGGCCCAGGAACCCGGTGACGTGTCCCGGTCGTACCTGGAAGGAAAGGTTGTACACGGCCGTCTTGGCGCCGTAGCGCTTCGTCAGGCCGACTGCCTCGATCATTCTCCAGCCCCATCGACAGGTCAGATAGTCGGGGCAGTGGCCGTTCCGGGCCTAAGGCCCCCGTAAGAGTTAAGAGAATATCCACGGGTTGACGGTTCCAGCCAAGTCGCTCGGCGGGAGCGCCGCACAGGAATCGTGAGAACTCCGCCACGCGCCGGCCTGGTACCGACACATGCCATCCCGCCGCGGACACTCCCTGAGCACCCGCCGAGCCGGCCCTACGCGTCCCGCTTCTTCATCACGACGTATCCGCCCACCAGGGCCGCCACCACCCAGAGAACCATGATTCCCAGCCCGGTCCAAGGCCCGTAGGGCGCCGTGCCCGAGCCGACGGCGTCCGGGACGACTCGCATGATCTTGGAACCGGCCTGGTCGGGGAAGTACCGCGCGACGTCCTTGGCCACCGGGACCGCGGACAGGATCTGCGAGACCAGGAAGAAGAACGGCATCAGAATGCCGAGCGAGAGCATCGAGCTCCGCAGCATCGCCGCGACGCCCATCGAGAACAGGGCGATCAGCGCCATGTAGAGACCGCTGCCGACGACCGCGCGCAGCACATTCGGCTCGCCGATGTCCGTACCGTGGTCACCGAGCAGCGCCTGGCCGAGGAAGAAGGCCAGGAAACCGGTGACGAGCCCGACGACCAGCGCCAGCACCCCGGCCACCAGGATCTTGCTGAAGAGGAAGGTGCCGCGCTGCGGCACGGCGGCCAGCGAGTTGCGGATCATGCCCGAGCTGTATTCGGAGCCGACCACCAGCACCCCGAAGACCACCATCGCCAGCTGCCCGAGGACCATTCCGGAGAAGCTGGTGTACGTCGGGTCGAAGGTGAGCTGCTGAGCCGGTGACAGATCGCTGAACGTCGAGTTGAGCAGGGCCGAGAGCGCCGCTCCCAGGGCCACGGTCACGACCAGGGCGCTGATCAGCGTCCAGCTCGTGGAGGAGACCGTACGGATCTTGGTCCACTCCGACCGGACCACGGCCGGTATCGATGCCATGTCAGGCCCCCTCGTCCCGCCGGCTCCGCCGGTGGCCCCGCTCCGGCTGGTGCGGCGGTCCCCAGCGGGGGCCCGCGGGGCCCGCCGGACGTTCCCCGCCGGGAGCCGCGTGCGAGTGGTACTCGACCGACTCCGCCGTCATCCGCATGAACGCCTCCTCCAGCGAGGCGCGTTGGGAGCTCAGCTCGTGCAGCACGATCCGGTGGCGCGCGGCCAGCTCCCCGAGCTCCTCGGTCGCGGCCCCGTCGATCTCCAGTACCCCGCCGGCCGTCTCGGTCGCGGTGAAGCCCGCCGCGTGCAGGACGTCCTTCAACTGCTCCTGCTGCGGGGAGCGCAGCCGCGCGTAACTGCGGGAGTTCTCCCGGATGAAGTCGGCCATTGACGTGTTCGCCAGCAGTCTGCCCTGCCCGATCACGATCAAGTGATCGGCGGTCAGGGCCATTTCACTCATCAGATGGCTGGATACGAAGATCGTCCGGCCGTCCTGCGCGAGAGCCTTCATAAGATTGCGGATCCAGTGAATTCCCTCGGGGTCCAGACCATTCACCGGTTCGTCGAACATCAGGATCTCCGGATCGCCGAGCAGAGCCGATGCGATACCGAGCCGTTGGCCCATCCCGAGTGAGAAGCCCTTCGACTTCTTCTTCGCCACCGCGGTCAGTCCGACCATCTCCAGTACTTCGGAGACCCGGCTCGCCGGGATGCGATTGCTCTGGGCCAGACAGAGGAGATTGTTGTACGCGCTGCGGCCGCCATGCATGGCTTTGGCCTCCAGCAGCGCCCCGATGTACTTGAGAGGTTCCGCCAGCTCCCGGTAGTGCCTGCCGTCGATCCGGACCGAACCGCTGGTCGGGTTGTCCAGGTCGAGCATCATCCGCATCGTGGTCGACTTGCCCGCGCCGTTGGGGCCGAGGAAGCCCGTCACCACGCCGGGTCTCACCCGGAAGGAAAGATGATCGACCGCGACCGTGCGGCCGAAGCGTTTGGTGAGCCCCTCGACCTCGATCATGCGGCCAACGTAAAGCGGCAGAAAGCCCCCCGCCACCGGAGTGACGGGGGGCCTGCGGGATCGTTACGCAATCGAACTGACCGATCGCATTCGATCGAACGACTGAACCGGCTCAGCGGGAGCGTGGGCCCGGCGGAACCGTCGGCTCAGCGTGACTGTCGGCTCAGCGTGACTGTCGGCTCAGCGGGACTGCTGGGCCGGCACACCACGCGAGATCGGCTCCTCGTCGGCCGGGGAGCCGGCGGCGGCCACCGCGGCACCGGTCAGCGTGGCCAGCATCTCGCGGACGTTGGTCAGCTGCGCGTTGATCGAGTCGCGGCGGTTGGTGAGCGCCGCCAGCTCGCGCTCCGATTCGCTGCGGATCCGGTCGGCCTTGGCGTTCGCGTCGGCCACGATGTCCTCGGCCTGGCGCTGCGCCGTCTCGACGGTCTGACGGGCCCGGCGCTCCGCGTCGGTGCGCAGCTTCTCGGCCTCCAGACGCAGCTGCTCGGCGCGGTGCTCGATCTCCGCCAGGCGCTTCTCGGCCTTCGCCTGACGCGACGCCAGGTCGCGCTCCGACTGCTCACGCCGCTTGGCGAGGTTCGTCTCGAAGTCCGCGGCGGCCTGGGCGGCCTTGGCGCGGGTCTCCTCGAAGAGTGCGTCGGCCTCCTCGCGCTTGGACTGCGCGTCCTTCTGCGCTTCCGAACGGAGGGTCTGGGCGTCGCCCTTCGCCTTCTCGACGATACGGACGCCCTCGTCCTCGGCCTTCGCCTTGCGCTCCGAGGCGAACGACTCGGCGTCGTTGCGCACCTGCTGGGCCGCCGACTCGGCGAGCTCACGGTGCTGCTCGGACGCGCGGCGGGCCTCCTCGCGCAGGTCCTTGGCCTCCTCCTCGGCGAGGCGGAGGATCTTCTCGACGCGGGCGCCGAGACCGGCGTACGACGGCTCGGCGTCGTTCACCTGGGCCTGTGCGTTCTGCGTCTCGAGGTGGAGTTCCTCGATGCGCTTCTCGAGGGCGGTGATGCGGGCCAGGGCACTGTCACGGTCGGCGACGAGTTTGGTAATGCGGTCGTCCACCTGACCGCGGTCGTAACCACGCCGCACGAGCTCGAAGCCGAATGGGGAGGAAGTGTCGCTCATGGGGTTCCTGTCGAATGAGACCGGTGAGGTGATAGGGGGAATCCTAGGGGCCTAAGCGGCGTGTCATCGAGCGGATGTCGGTTTGATCTGGAGAATGTCCAGCCTTTTGGGTCATCAGCGCCCCTCCCGGCAACCCTTTCCCCGCCACGGCGCCGGGTACGCGCACTCCTTGACGGACAAACATGACCGGTCGAGTCCACGCTCTGGCTAACTGTCGGACGTTTTTCCACCCGAACGAGTGTTGCCCGCCGCAGCGCCCGCCTTGACGGGGCTGTCCTTCGCGGGCGCTGCGGGTGTCTCAAATGACTCCAACGCTTCGAGTACGTCCTGCACGCGGGAGATTTCCGCCTGAATGTCCTCGCGTCTGCGGACCAGGACATCGAGCTCGCGCTGGCCCTCGTCGACCGTACGTTTCGCCTCTTCCGCGGCGTCGGCGAGGAGCTTCTCGGCCTGCCGGCCCAGTTCGTTCTTCTTCTGCTCGGCTTCCTTGAGCAGCCCGTCGGCCTTCCTCACCGCGGCGATACGGACCTTGCTCGCCTCCGAATTGGCGTCCGCGATCAGCTCCTTGGCCTTCGCCTCGGACTCGACCCGCTGCTCGTCGGCGGCCTTCATCAGATTGTCGACACGCTCGCCCGCGGTTCTCAGCTGCTCGGACGTCTCGCGCCGGGACCGCTCGTGCAGTTGCTCGACCTCGTTCTCCGCGCGCTCCCGCAGCTCCTCCGCGCGGGCCCGGATGGCCGTCGCGTCCCGGCGCGCGCCGACGAGCAGCTCGTCCGCGTCCGTACGGGCCTTCTCCACCAGGGAGTTGCCCTCGACGGTCGCGTCCGAGGTGATCCGGCCGGCCTCGTTACGGGCGGCCCCCACCAGCGTGTCCGCCTGGGCCTCGGCCTCGGTGGCGGCCCGAAGGGCCTCCTCCTGCGCCTTGTTGATCAGCTGATCGGCCTGCTCGGCGGCGTCGGAACGGCGCTTGGCCGCGTCCTTGCGCGCCTCGTCCAGGAGCCAGTCCGTCTCCTCCTGGGCCTCGCTCCTGAGCCGTTCCGCGGCGGCCTCGGTCTCCGCCTTGAACCGCTCGGCCTCGGCCCGCAGCCGCTCGGCGGCCTGCTGTGCGGAGCCCACCGTCTCGGCGGCCTCGGCGTGCATCCGTTCGGACTCGCTCGTGGCCTCCCCGATGAGCCGGTCCGCCTGGCCCGCCGCGTCACCACGCATACGGTTGGCGTCCTCGCGGGCCTCCGCACGGGCGCGGGACGCGTCCTGCTCGGCCGAGGCGAGCGCGTCCGACGCCTCGGTCCGCAGCCGCTGCGCGTACTCCGAGCTCTCGGAGCGCAGCCGCTCCGCCTCCGCGATCGCCTCGCCGACGGTGCGCTCGGCGAGGGCCTGCGCGGCGTCGGCCTCCTCCTGGGACCTGAGCCGGACCCGGTTGGCGTCCTCGGCGGCGCGCTCCCGCTCCGCGTACGCGTCGGCCCGGACCCGGTCGGACTCCTCCCGCGCCTCGGACTTCGTCTGCTCCGCCGCGTGTTCGGCCGCCGAACGCAGCCCGGCGATCTCTCGCTCGGCCTCGTCCTGGAGACCCGCGACGGAGTCCCGTACCTGCTGGGCGGTCTGCTTGGCCGCGGAGACCATGTCCGTGGCACGCCGGTCGGCCTCGTCGACCAGCCGCTGCGCCTCGGTCTGCGCCTCCTCGACCCGTTTACGGGCCGAGGCGAGCAGCTCCTCGCTCTGTTCGCGGGCCCGCTCGCGCTCCTGGTCCGCCTCCGTACGGGCGGCCGTCAGGGTCTCGTCGGCCTCGCGGCGGCGGCGGCTCGCCTCCTCCTGCGCGGCGGCCAGCGCCTCGGCCGCCTCGGTACCGACCCGCTCGGCGGCGGCAGCGGCCTCGGCCCTGACCCGGTCGGCACTCTCCTGCGCCTCGCTCTTGAGCCGCTCCGCCTCGTTGGAGGCCTCGGAGCGCAGCCGTACGGCCGCGGTCTCCGCCTCGGCGCGGTACTGCGAGGCATCGGACGCGGCCTCGGTCCGCAGCCGCTCGGCCTCCTGCTCGGCCTGCGCCTGGAGCGTACGGATACGTTCGGCGGCCTCGGTGCGCAGCCGCTCGGCCTCCTCCGCGGAGTCACGGCGGAACCGCTCGCCCTCGGCGCGGGCCTCGGTGAGCGCCTCCTCGGCGCTCGACAGACGCTGCTCGGCCTCCGTATGAAGGCGGGTCAGCTCGTCGGCCGCCTCGGCCTTACGGGACTCGACGCCCCGCTCGGTCTCCTCGCGCAGCTCCAACGCGGCCTGTTCGGCGGCGGTCCGGGTGGCCTCGGCCTGCTCCTCGCCCTCGGCGCGCAGCCGCTCGGCCTCGGCGCGGGTGCGCTCCAGGGTCTCTTCGGCCTGCCGGCGCAGCGTGGTGGCGCGCTCGATGGCCTCGGTACGTACCCGCTCGCTCTCGGTGGCGGCGCCGGAACGCAACTCGTCGGCGTCCGCCTTGGCCTTCGTCAGCAGTTCCTCGGCGGACCTGGCCGCCTCCTCGATCTGCTGGACGGCCTCCCGGCGGGCCTCGCCCCGGATCCGCTCGCCCTCGGCGACCGCGTCGGACCGCAGCTGCTCGGCCTCGCCGCGCAGCCTGCGCGCCTCCTCCTGGAGCTCGGTGGTCTTGGCGCGGTACTCCTTGGTGTCGTCCTTGGCCGCGCCCTTGAGCTGATCGGCCTGCTCGGCCGCCTCGCCGCGCAGCCGGTCCGCCTCGGCCTCGGCCTCGCGGCGGATCCGGTCGGCCTCCTCGCTCGCGGACCGGGTCGTGGCCTTCGCGTCGTCGGACGCCTTGGTCAGTACTTCCTCGGCGGTACGGGCCGCCTTGGCGAGCTGGGCGGCGGTGTCCTCGGCGGCGACCGTACGGGCCTTCTCGGCGGCCTCCGCGACCAGTTTCTCGCCCTCGGCGCGGGCATCGGCGAGCGCCTGCTCGGCCTCGGCCTTGGTGGCCTCGGCCTCCTTCGTCGCCTCCCCGACCAGCCGGGCGATCTCCGACTTGGCCGTACGGGTGCGCTGTTCGTTCTGCGACTCGGTGCCGGCCAGCTGCTTGGCCGCGCTCTCCTTGGCCTCCGTGACGACCTTCTCGGCCTCGGCACGCGCCTCGCGCAGCCGCTCCTCGGCCTCCTGCATCCGCTGCTCGGCGGCGCGGGTCAGCTCGGTGGCCTGCTGGCGGGACTGGTCGGCCTCGGCGGAGGTCGACGTACGCAACTGCTCGGCGTGGGTGCTGGCCTCCTGCGCCTGCGAGGACGCGGCGTTCAGCAGCCGCTCGGCGTCCCGGCGGGCACGCAGCAGAACCGTCTCGGCCTCGGAACGGGCCGCCTCCGACTCCGAACCGAGCCGCCGCCGCGCCTCCTCGGCGACCCGCGCGGCCTCCGCGCGGGCGGCGGCCAGGGACTGCTCGGCCTCCGCGCGTGACTCGTCGAGCAGCCGCCGGGCCTGGGCCTCGGTACGGGCACGGAGCTGCTCGGCCCAGGCGACGTTCTCGTTGACATGCGATTCGACGGTCTGCCGGCGCTCCGACAGCTCCTGGTCGAGCCGCTGCCGCCGCTGGACGGCCTCGGCGTGCAGCTCGGCCTGGAGCCTGGCCTGGTGCTCGGCGTGCTCCTGGAGGATGCGCTGCGTCTGGGCGCGGGCGTCACGCAGCTCGCGCTCGGCGTCCGCGCGCATCTGCTCCGCCTGCATCTGGGCGTTACGGAGGTGCTGTTCGGCCTGGTAGCCGATGTCTGAGGTGTCGTAGGACGGCCGGGTGGCCAGACTGCGGCGTGCCTCATGGAGCTTGGCGCGCAATACCTCGACCTGGTAACCGAGGTCCTCGGCGTGCTGGACGGCCTTCTCCCGCGCGGTCTTCAGCCGGTCCATCTCGGCTTCGAACCGCGAGAGGTGGTCGTCGTCAGCTCGGTGGCTCTCCTGGCGTTCGTAGCCCCGCACTGCGCGGTCCCATCCGTCCCCTGGTCGCAACTGCCCAATTGAGCACCGTTCGCGGCGAACGGCCCCCCGGGGAATGGTGACAGATCTACGGCAGGGGCGCGGCCCCGGCCCGGCCCCGGCCCGGAGCGCCCCACTGTACCGGGCCGGGAATCCTTAAGGTCAGTGCTCCGAGGCGGAGGTGACGAGTTCGGTGAGGACTCCGTGGCAGTCCTTCGGGTGGAGGAAGGTGATGCGGGAGCCCATGGAACCCGTCCGCGGCTGCTCGTACAGAACGCGTACGCCCTTGTCGCGCACCGCCTCCGAGTCCCCGTCGACATCCGCGGTCCCGAACGCGATGTGATGGACACCTTCGCCGTTCTTCGCCAGCCACTTGCCCACGGCGGAATCTTCCCGGACCGATTCGAGCAGCTGAAGATAGGAAGCCCCGCCGTCGGACGTCCCGTTGATCCTGATCATGGCCTCGCGGACTCCCTGTTCCTCGTTGACCTCGGTGTGGAACACCTCGAAGCCGTACGTGGCCCGGTAGAACTCGACGGTGGCATCGAGGTCGAAACAGGCGATTCCGATGTGGTCGATTCGCGTCAGCATGCTGACAGTGCAGCGCCCCGGCGGCGGTTACGCAACGTGCCTCCCATCACACGCACTGCCTGGTGACCCGCTCTGCTACCGCTCAGTAAGCTTGCGGTACACCTTCTATTGGGGGCACTCCTCCTTAAACCCCCCGTCTCGTTCACTCCTCAAGCTGCAGGCAAAGGGGATCGCGTCTCATGTCTGGAACGAACACCACCACATCCGTGATCGTCGCCGGCGCCCGTACCCCCATGGGACGGCTCCTCGGCTCGTTGAAGCCCTTCTCCGGCGTGGAGCTGGGCGGCTTCGCCATCAAGGCGGCACTGGACCGGGCCGGAATCACCGGCGAACAGGTGCAATACGTGATCATGGGGCAGGTGCTCCAGGCGGGCACCGGGCAGATCCCGGCCCGCCAGGCCGCGGTCAAGGCCGGCATCCCCATGAGCGTCCCCGCGCTCACGGTCAACAAGGTCTGCCTCTCCGGACTCGACGCGATCGCGCTGGCCGACCAGCTGATCCGCGCAGGCGAGTTCGACATCGTCGTCGCGGGCGGCCAGGAGTCCATGACCAACGCCCCGCACCTGTTCCCCAAGTCCCGTGAGGGCTACAAGTACGGCGCGGTCGAGATGCTCGACTCGATGGCGTACGACGGACTCACCGACCCGTTCGAGGACATCGCCATGGGCACCTCGACCGAAAAGCACAACACGCGGCTGGGAATCGCCCGTCCCGAACAGGACGAATTCGCGGCACTCTCCCACCAGCGGGCCGCCGCCGCGCAGAAGAACGGGGTCTACGACGCCGAGATCACCCCCGTGGAGATCCCGCAGCGCAAGGGCGACCCGGTGCTCTTCTCGCAGGACGAGGGCATCCGCGCCGACACGACCGTGGAATCCCTCGGCAGGCTGCGCCCCGCGTTCGCCAAGGACGGCACGATCACGGCGGGCACGGCCTCGCAGATCTCCGACGGCGCGGCGGCGGTCGTGGTCATGAGCAGGGCCAGGGCCGAGGAACTGGGCCTGGAATGGATCGCCGAGATCGGCGCCCACGGCAATGTCGCCGGCCCGGACAACTCGCTCCAGTCCCAGCCGTCGAACGCCATCCTGCACGCCCTCGGGAAGGAGGGCCTCGGCGTCGGCGACCTCGACCTGATCGAGATCAACGAGGCCTTCGCGGCGGTCGCCGTGCAGTCAATGAAGGACCTCGGGGTAACCCCTGAAAAGGTGAACGTGAACGGCGGCGCCATCGCCCTCGGACACCCCATCGGCATGTCGGGCGCCCGGCTCGTCCTGCACCTGGCGCTGGAGCTGAAGCGGCGCGGCGGCGGGGTCGGCGCGGCGGCACTGTGCGGCGGTGGCGGCCAGGGCGACGCACTGATCGTGCGCGTGGCCAAGTAGGTACTGCCGGGAGAGGCAGTACGGACGGGAACAGGAGCTGTGATGCGGGACGTCCCCGAGCTGGTGGCCCAGGCACGCGAAGGCAGGCCGCGTGCCGTCGCCCGGCTGATCTCCCTGGTCGAGGGGGTGTCCCCGCAACTGCGCGAAGTGATGGCGGCGCTGGCACCGCTCGCGGGCAACGCGTACGTCATCGGCCTCACCGGGCCACCCGGAGTCGGCAAGTCGACCTCGACGAACGCCCTCGTCTCCGCGTACCGGCGAGCGGGCAGGCGGGTCGCCGTCCTGGCCGTCGACCCGTCCTCCCCCTTCTCCGGCGGAGCGCTGCTCGGCGACCGCGTCCGGATGTCCGAACACGCCTCGGACCCCGGCGTCTACATCCGCTCGATGGCCACCCGCGGCCACCTCGGCGGCCTGGCCTGGGCGGCCCCGCAGGCGATCCGGGTCCTGGACGCGGCCGGCTGCGACGTGATCATCGTGGAAACCGTCGGCGTCGGCCAGTCGGAAGTCGAGATCGCCTCCCAGGCCGACACCTCGGTGGTACTCCTGGCCCCCGGCATGGGCGACGGCATCCAGGCCGCCAAGGCCGGAATCCTGGAAATCGGCGACGTCTACGTGGTCAACAAGGCGGACCGGGACGGCGCCGACGCGACAGCGCGCGAACTCAACCACATGCTCGCCCTGGGCGAGTCCCGCGCCCCCGGCGACTGGCGCCCACCCATCGTCAAGACGGTCGCCGCGCGCGGCGAGGGCATCGACGAGGTCGTGGAAGCGCTGGAGAAACACCGAGCCTGGATGGAAGAACACGACGTCCTCACCGAACGCCGGGCCCGCCGCGCGGCCCGCGAGGTGGAGACGATCGCGATCACGGCCCTGCGGGAACGCATCGGAGACCTCCACGGCGACCGCCGCCTGGGCGCACTGGCGGAACGGGTGGTGGCGGGGGAACTGGACCCGTACGCGGCGGCGGACGAACTGGTCGCGGGAGTCACGGGCGGGTAGAGGGCCCCCACCGGACAGGGGCGGCACCACCCCAGGCCCGGGGCGGCGGCCCCACCCACCCCCACGCGACCGGCAGACCGGGATCCGGCGGGAGGGGGACGGGGTCGTAGGAGGTGCGTGTCCGGAACGTAAAGCGTGATTTGTGGCGCACACCGGCCCGTCAGTCGAAGAACAGAGCCGTACGCGCCGTAAATCATGCAGTGCAGGACATGTACCTCCGGAGGCCCCGGCCCCCGCATCCACCACACACCGTCCCCCCGCCGGACGGCGACCAGGCCTCCGATCAGTCGTCGTAACCGTCGTCGCCCTTGTCAACGCCGTCGTCGTCACTGTCCGCCGTGACCTTGCCGGTCTTGGCGTTGACGTTCAGCTCGTGCGACCGGCCGTCCTTGCCCTTGACCTCGACCTCCCACCGGTTCGTCAGGTCATCGTCGATCTCGATGGACCTCACGGCCCCGGGCACGGACGCCAGGGCCACGGATGCCGCCTTCCGGACATCCACCGTGGCGGCGCGCAGCGCGGCGCGCTCATCGCCGTCGCCCGCACTGTCGTCGCCGTCGTCGTCACGGTCCACGCTGACCGTGCCGGTGGCCGGGTCGACCCTCAGGTCGCGCCAGCGGTTGTCCTTGCCGAGCAGGTCGACCTCCCAGCGGTCGGCGCTGTCGTCGTCCCGCTCGACGGAGGCCACCGCGCCCGGATACTTCGCGAGCGCCGCGGCGGCCGCCTCGCTCGCGGTCAGGCTCTTACGGCTCTGTACGGGACCACCGTCGTCCTGAGAGCCGGAGCCGGAGCCGGAGCCGCCCGGGACCCCCGAGACGTCGGAGTCATCGGCGTCATCCGAATTGTCGGAGTCATTCGAGTCATCCGAGTCGTCCGTAGGGCCGGGCGCCGTCGGGCTGACCGTCATCGAGTCGTCCGACGACCCGGTCTGCGAAGGGAGTTGGGGCAGCGTCGCCGATGCGTCCGACCCGGAGCCTTCCTGGCCTCCGGCGCCGCTCACCGCGACCGCGGTGCCGCCGCCGATCAGAGCCGCCGCGGTGATGGCTGCGATGACGAGGTTGCGCTTCATGGGGGTCCTCCCGAGTCGGTCGTGCGTTTCGAACAACTTCAATGTGCCGGAGAGAAGCTGAAGCCACCCTGAAGTCAGCTGAAGAGATCTTCAGGTTGGGTTTGGGAAGGTGGGCCCATGCGCTTGTTGATCGTGGAGGACGAGAAGCGGCTCGCGGTGTCACTCGCCAAGGGCTTGATGGCCGAGGGTTTCGCCGTGGACGTCGTCCACGACGGCCTCGAAGGGCTGCACCGGGCGGGTGAGGACGTGTACGACCTGGTCGTGCTCGACATCATGCTGCCCGGCATGAACGGCTACCGGGTCTGCGCCACCCTGCGCGCCGCCGGCAACGACGTGCCGATCCTGATGCTCACCGCCAAGGACGGTGAGTACGACGAGGCGGAGGGGCTCGACACCGGCGCCGACGACTATCTGACCAAGCCGTTCTCGTACGTGGTGCTCGTCGCCCGGGTGAAGGCGCTGCTGCGCCGCCGGGGGGCGGCCGGCGCCTCGCCCGTCCTGCGGATCGGTGCGCTGAGCGTCGACACGGCGGCCCGCCGCGTCTTCCGGGACGATACGGAAGTGGCGCTCACCGCCAAGGAGTTCGCCGTGCTGGAACAGCTGGCGGTCCGGGCGGGTGAGGTCGTCGGCAAGCCGGAGATCCTGGAGCACGTCTGGGACTTCGCGTACGACGGTGACCCCAACATCATCGAGGTCTACATCAGCACTCTGCGGCGCAAGATCGGTGCCGCGTCCATCCAGACGGTGCGCGGCGCCGGATACAGGCTGGTCACGTCATGAGCCCCGCCGGCCCTGGAAACCCCGGAAGCCCGGAGACCCCCACCAGCCCCACAGACCCCACCGCGAACCCCACCGGCGCCCTCGCCGCCGTACGGCGCCGCTTCGCGTCCGTACGGGCCAAGGCCACGCTCGGCACGACGGCCGTGGTGGCGGTCGCGCTGGTGGCCGCCGGGATCGCGGTGCTCCTGTCACTGCGGACGAACCTCACCGGCCAGACGGACCGGGAGGCCGATTCGGCGGCGCGTGAGGTCGCACTGGACATCGCCTCCCAGGTCCCGGAGAAGACCTCGTACGCCGGTCTCGACCTGCCGGACGACGAGGACCATCCGGTACAGGTGACGGACGAGAGCGGCCGGCTGCTCGCGGCCAGCAAGGATCTGCAACGGATCAGCGGCACCGGACTGTCCGCGGTCACGCCGCAGAAGAGCCCGTCCCCGTCTCCGTCGGCGAGCGCGACCGCCGGGTCGGACGACGATGACGACAGCGGGGACGACAGCGGCGACGACATCGCTGACGACGATGACCACGGCGGTGACGACGATCCCGAGATCGGTCAGATCGGTGGCATCTTCAGGCATACCTCGGGCACCGCGACGGTCGACGGGCGGACCGGGGACTACCGCTTCGCCGCCATCGATGTGACCGACCGCAAGGGTCGGACGGTCATCGTCCACGCGGGCGCGTCGCTGGCGGCCCGGGAGAGCGCGGTCGGCACGGCCGCCGTGTCGATGCTGGCGGGCCTGCCGGTCCTGCTGCTGGTCGTCGGTGGAGCGACCTGGCTGGTGACCCGGCGGGCGTTCCGGCCGGTGGAGGGCATCCGGAGCGAGATGGCGGCCATCACCGCCTCCGCCGACCTCTCCCGGCGGGTCCCGGAGCCCGCCACGCACGACGAGGTGGCCCGGCTGGCCCGTACGACCAACGAGACGCTCACCGCGCTGGAGGTCGCGGTCGACCGGCAGCGCCGCTTCGTCGCCGACGCCTCGCACGAACTGCGCAGCCCCATCGCCTCGCTCCGTACCCAGCTCGAAGTGGGCGACGCTCACCCGGAGTTGCTGGATGTCCCGGGCGCGGTCGCCGACACCGTACGGCTTCAGCGCCTCGCCGCGGATCTGCTGCTGCTGGCCCGCCTCGACGCGGGGGAGGGGCCGGGGAGCGCGACGCTGGATCTGGGTGTGATGGCCCGCGAGGAGGTCTCGCAGCGGACCACGGACCGTATCCCCGTGTCGCTGGACATCGGGACGGGAGAGGGGGCCGGTGCCGAAGTCGCGGGTTCGCGCGGCCAGTTGGCGCGGGTGCTCGGCAATCTGCTCGACAACGCCCAGCGGCACGCCCACGCGTCGGTCCACGCGACGGTCCGCCGGACGGGCGGCCAGGTGGTGCTCGCGGTCGCCGACGACGGCTCAGGGGTGCCGGAGGCGGAGCGGGAGCGGATCTTCGAGCGGTTCGTACGGCTCGACGACGCCCGCAGCCGTGACGACGGCGGCGCCGGGCTGGGGCTGGCCATCGCGCGCGATGTGGCCGAGCGCCACGGCGGCACGCTCACGGTCGGACGGGCCCCGGCCGGCGGCGCCCTGTTCGAACTGCGCCTGCCTGCCGCGGACGACACCGACTGACCCCGGCACCGCCCTCACCCCGCCGGGCGCGCGACCGGTCGCTCACGGAACCGGGCCGCCGCCGCCCGCCCGTTCCTGTTCCTCAGACCTTGCCGCGCCTGCCGCGCAGATGCTCCGCCACCGGCATGAGCGATGCCCGGAGCTCCGCCAGCGCCTCCGGCGAGAGCAGGTTGATGAAATGCCTCCGCACGGATTCGACGTGGTGCGGTGCGACCTTGTGCATGGTCTCCATGCCATGGTCCGTGAGGACCGCGTACAGGCCGCGCCGGTCGGATTCGCAGTTCTCCCTGCGGACCAGACCACCGGTTTCCATCCGGGTGATCTGGTGCGAGAGCCGGCTCTTGGACTGGAGCGTGGTGCCCGCCAGGTCGCTCATCCGCATCCGCCGGTCCGGGGACTCGGAGAGGTTCACCAGGATCTCGTAGTCGTTCATGGTCAGGCCGAACGGCTGGAGGTCTTTCTCCAGCTGGTGTGTCAACAGCTTGTTGACATCCAGGTGGGTGCGCCATGCGCACTGTTCCGCGTCGCTCAGCCAGCGAGTGGCCGTCTCGGTCTCCATGTATGGATTCTACCTAAGAAGTTGAATTCTGGACGAAGCCTGCGGGTGTGAAGCGCGATCGGCCAGGCCCCGGAAGGGGCGCAGGCGTTCGACGTCACACTCCGCAGACTACCGCTCACAGCCCGAAGCGACGCTGGAGATCCCCCAGTTGACCGGGCATTCGAGGTGTGGATCCGGGTGTGGACCCCTGCTGTCCCCCGTGTCCGGGTGCCGGACCGCCGCCGGGCACCCCTGGCTCCGGTGCCACCGCGCCCGTCGGCTGCTCCGCCATCAGCATCTCGGTGGACTGGAGCAGTACCGTGCCGGACCCGACGAACTCGAACTGGTGCTCCTCGCCCGAGGTTCCCCCGATGCCCGTCAGGGACCGCAGGCCGCCCAGCACCCCGGTCAGATAGCCGTGATCGTAGTGGTGGCAGGGGGAGGGGCAGTCCGCCCAGCCCACCAGCGCCTGGGGATCCACCCGGATCGGTGGCTCCATGAAGACCACGGGTCCGTTGGACGCCGCGACGAACTTCCCCGTACCGATCAAGGTCAGGAAGCCCGGCACGATCGACTGCTTCAGCGCCAGCGAGGGCTGGTACGCGAGCAGGTTCCCGGAGCGGACCGTCAGATTGCCGTCCTCAAGATCGAACGAGTTGACGTCGAAGGCCCGGTCGGCGAGCAGCATCTTGCCGCTGCCCTCGGCGACCACCCAGTCGGCCGCGTGGAGCGGCGAGTGGAAGCTGCTGCGCACCAGCCGCTCGAACCGGCCGTGGCCGATGCCGTCGAAGTTGACCTGCCCGTAGTAGGCGATCATCTTCCCCTTCTGGAGGAACCACTGGCTCCCTTTGAGTTCCACGCAGAAGGTGTACGCGTTGACGTTGTCGTCGCTCGGCAGCGTCGACGGGTCGAAGATCACGGGGGCGCTCACAGCTTCTCCTCCGACGCCTGGACGTACACCGCACCGTTGCCGCTCAGCTCCAGCTGGAAGGCCTCGCCCGAGCCGCGTCCCACCATGTCGCGCCAGCCCAGCGCGGTGGAGAGCTTGTTCCGTACGTCGCCGTGGTGGGCGACATAGGCCTGCGGGTCCACATGGACGTCCCGGCCCGGGGTGATGGGCACCTCGATCACGCCGCCGTGCGCCATCACCGCGACCGCGCCATGTCCCTTGAGGGTCGTCGTGAACAGGCCCTGGCCCGTCACCTGGCCGCGCACCATGCCCATGACCCCGCCCTGCGAGCCCATGAACATCGTGCCCTGCTGGAGGGTCCCGTCGAAGGCGAGCAGCCGGTCGGCCTCCACGTACAGGGTGTCGCCGGCGAGAGCGATGACCTGGATGTGATGGCCACCGTGGCCGAACATCACCGTGCCGCTGCCCTCGACCGTCATCAGCGGGGTGGCCTCATTGGCGACCCGCCGGCCGATCATGGACATCACGCCGCCCTGGCCGCCCTGGATGTTCGGCGTGAAGCTGACGTCCCCTCGGTACGCGAGCATCGCGCCGCGCTGGCTGAACATCTTCTGGCCGGGGACCACCGTCGCCTCGACCATCCGCGAATTGAGCTCACGGAACGGCATCACACATCGCCCCCGATCGTGTTCCGCTCGCTCGGCTGTACGTAGACGAGCCCGTCGCCCTCGAAGCGGATCTGGAAGGCCTCGCCCGAGCCCTCGCCCATGAACGTCCGGAAGTTCACCCCGGACTGGAAGTGCTGCTGGAGGCGGCCCTGGTGTGCGATGTACGCGCCGGGGTCGACATGGAGCGGGTACTGGGGGGTGACCCGGAGGATCACCGCCTGGCCGTCCGACGTGAGGGCGGCCTGACCCGTCCCCTCGACGGTGGTCGTGAACAGGCCATTTCCCGTCGCTCCGCCCCGCAGCCCGGTGAACGTCGTGCCGGTCCGCAGTCCGGCGTCCGTGCAGAGCAGATTGCTCGCCTCGACATAGAGCGTCTCGCCGTGCAGCGAGACGAGGTTGATCTCGCTCGCCCGGTCGGCGAAATAGCAGGTGCCCTGGCCCTTCACCTCCATCACGGTCATCTGTTCGCCGGTGAGGCGGCGGGTGACCATCCCGCGCAGACCCTCACCGCCGCCGGACATCTTCTTGAAGGCCATCCGGCCGTCGTACGCGACCATCGAGCCGTTCTTCGCTTTGACGGCATCGCCGGTCATGTCGACGGCGAGCACCTTGCTGCCTTGCAGTCGGAACTGAGCCACGGAACCGACGGTATCCGGCGGCACCGACAGCCGACAGGGCATCCGGTCCCGGACCGGACCCCGAGCTGTCCCGGACCGGCCCCTGAGCCGGACCCTGATAACGGTCGGGCAAAGCCGTGCTGCCACAATGAGGCAGCGCTTGTGCACGCATTCACAAGATCACGTTTGCCCCCCGATGACGAAGGTGCTTCCTCGTGGACATCAAGACCGCCTCCTCCCTCCACCGACTCCGCCTGGTCTCCGCGCCCGAGGCCGTGTCCTTCCTCCTGCTGCTGGTCTGCTCGGTGCTCAAGCGCACGACGGAGTTCAACGCGGTGCCGGTCATGGGAGCGGTCCACGGCCTGCTCTTCGTCGTGTACGTGCTCTTCTGGCTGGACGCCTGGAACCGCACCAAGTGGTCCTTCGGGACGGCGGCCCTCTACTTCGTGCTCTCCGTCCTGCCGGCCGGCGGCTTCTTCGCCGAGCGCAAGCTCAAGCGCGCCGCCGAGGACGAGGTCATCGCCTCCCGCGCCCGCCGCGAGGGTACGGTCAGCGCATGATCGTCGCCTTTTCCGTCTCTCCGCTGGGCGTGGGGGAGGACGTCGGTGAGTATGTCGCCGACGCCGTCCGGGTGGTCCGCGAATCAGGGCTGCCGAACCGTACCGACGCCATGTTCACCTCGATCGAGGGCGAGTGGGACGAGGTGATGGACGTGGTCAAGCGTGCCGTCGCCGCCGTCGAGGCCCGCGCCGGGCGCGTCTCGCTGGTCCTCAAGGCCGACATCCGGCCCGGGGTCACGGACGGCCTCACCTCGAAGGTCGAGACGGTGGAGCGCCACCTCTCGGCCTGAGTGCCTGTCTGAGCGCCTGCCTGGATGCCTGCCTGAGTGCCTGCGAGGGCCGCACTCTGACGCCCCGTATCCCCCGGCCGCACCCATACCCGTACTCGCACCCGTACCCGCGTCCGGGGGCCTGACGGCCCGTACGCTCCGCAACCCGTACGCAGTAACCCTCGAACGTAAAAACCGCTCGCACGGACGCTTCCAGTCGACACGCCGGTGAATGTCCCCTTCTGTGGTGATATCCACCCCGCGACTCGGCTGGAGGCACCGTGCGGCCTGATGGCTACGACTACGACGGCTACAGCTGTTTGGCCGGTCCCCTGAAGGAACCGGACCGGAGCGTGGCATACCGGGTGCGGTACCGCAGCCTGCTCGCGCGGGAGACCCGCCGAATACGGGCCGTCCTGCTGATGACCCTGGCGCCCGTCCTCTCCGGCGTCCTGCTGGTCTACCTGGTCTGGCCCACCCACCGCACCGAGCGGGAGGGCGGCCGGCGCTGGCTGATCGCCTTCGACCATTTGATGCTCGGGTCGATCGGGCTCATAGCCCTCTTCATGCTGGTCAACGTCGCCTCCGTCGCCCACGCCACGATGGTCGCCAGGGACCCCATACCCGTCCCCGCCGAGGTCGGCACCCGCGTCGCCTTCCTCACCACGTACGTACCGGGCAAGGAACCGCTCACCATGGTGCGGGCCACGCTCGAAGGGGCCGTCCGGCTGCGCCACTGCGGACCGCTCGACCTCTGGCTGCTCGACGAGGGCGACAGCGTCGCGGCCAGGGCGCTCTGCGAGGAGCTGGGGGTCCGTCACTTCACCCGAAAGGGTGTGCCGGAGTGGAACCGTGACAAGGGCGTGCACAAGGCGCGCACCAAACACGGCAACTACAACGCGTGGCTCACCATGCATGGCCACGACTACGACTTCTTCGCCTCCGTCGACACCGACCACGTCCCGCTCCCGAACTTCCTGGAGCGGATGATGGGTTACTTCCGCGACCCGGACGTCGCCTTCGTCGTCGGACCCCAGGTGTACGGCAACTACACCTCACCGGTCACGAAGGCCGCCGAGTCGCAGCAGTTCCTCTTCCACGCGCTGATCCAGCGGGCCGGCAACCGTTACCACGCTCCGATGTTCGTCGGCACGAACAATGTCGTACGGGTCAGGGCGCTGCGGCAGATCGGCGGACTGTGCGACTCGATCACCGAGGACATGGCCACCGGCTTCGAACTGCACCGCCGGAGGAACCCCCTCACCGGCCGGTTCTGGCGCTCCGTCTACACCCCCGACGTGCTGGCCGTCGGTGAGGGCCCCGCGTCCTGGACCGACTTCTTCACCCAGCAGCTGCGCTGGTCCCGGGGCACGTACGAGACGCTCTTCAAGCAGTACTGGAGGGCGCCCTTCCGGGTGCCGCCGGGGCGGCTGCTCAGCTACTCGCTGATGCTCGTGTACTACCCGATGACCGCCGTCAACTGGTTCCTCGGCATCCTCAGCTGCGTCCTCTACCTGTGGCTCGGAGCGTCCGGCACTCAGGTCTCGTCGTCGGTCCTGCTGATGCTCTACAGCGACGCGGCCGCGCTCCAGATCGGCCTCTACCTCTGGAACCGCCGCCACAACGTCTCGCCCCACGAACCCGAGGGCTCCGGCGGCCTGGCCGGTATGGCGATGTCCGCGCTCTCCGCGCCGATCTACCTGAGGTCGCTGGCCTCGGCGCTGCTGCGCACCGACGGCCGCTTCGTGGTCACCCCCAAGGGCGGCGAGGCCAGCCCCGACCGGCTGATGACCTTCCGGATCCACATCTTCTGGGCCGTTGTGCTGGTCACCTCGCTCATCGCGTCCATGTACCTCGGCCACACCCACGCGGCGATGCGCACGTGGGCCGTGCTGGCTCTGGCGATCGCGCTCGCTCCGATCGGGGTCTGGATCTGGAGCACACGGCAGGAGCGGGGTGCCAGGAGTGCCGTCCGTACGAACGTGACCACGGCGGGCGAGGAGCAGGAGCCGGCCTTCGCGACGACGACAGGAGGGAACTGAGCCATGGCGAACCGGAACCGGTACCGGCCCTCGATGAAGTTCAAGAAGAAGCTGCTGGGCGGCGGAGCCCTGGTGGTGCTCGTCGGCCTCAACGCACCCGCCGTCGTCTCCTTCGCCACCGAGAAGTACCACGCCTACAAGATCGCGCAGCCGGGCTACAAGCAGCGGTACGGCTCGTGGGAGACCCTCGACGTCCCGAAGAAGTACCGTACGAACGCGATCCACGCGGCCCTGCTGCACTCCGGCAAGGTCCTGATCATCGCCGGTTCGGGCAACAACCAGAAGAAGTTCGACAAGGGGTCCTTCGACACGATCCTCTGGAACCCGGCGGACAACAGCTTCCGGAAGATCCCCACCCCGGAGGACTTCTTCTGCTCCGGCCACTCCCAACTCGCCGACGGGCGGCTGCTGGTGGCGGGCGGCACGGCGCGCTACGAGGTGCTCGACGGCGAGGTCGACCGGGCGGGCGGCCGGATGAGGGTCAAGAACGAAGACCCGGACCGGGCCCACACGTTCAAGAAGGGCACGCGCTTCCGTGCCCCGTCGGGCGTGGAGTTCGTCAGCAAGTTCGATGTCACCGTGCCGAGGGCGAAGAAGGACTTCAAGGTCTCCTACGGGCAGGGCGGCCGGATGCTGCCCTGGAAGACCAAGGTGACGGCGGGCGAGGCGCGCGTGTTCGTGGAGGCGGCCGAGAAGGGGCCGCAGGGGCTGCGGACGCAGGCCGCGCAGTACGAGATCGTCGGCCTCAAGGGCAGGGACGCGGACAACCTGTACGGCATCGCGCAGAAACTCACCACCGAGAAGCAGGACTTCCAGGGCATCAGGTCCGCGTACGAATTCGACCCCAGGGCCGAGAAGTACATCCCCGTCGACCCGATGGAGGAAGCCCGCTGGTATCCCACGCTGGTGACCCTGGACGACGGCAAGGTGCTCGCGGTCTCGGGCCTCGACGACGTCGGCGCGGTACTGACGGGCGACAACGAGCTGTACGACCCGAAGACCAAGAAGTGGTCCAAGGGGCCCAGCCGTTACTTCCCGACGTATCCCGCGCTCTTCCTCACTCAGGGCGGAAAGCTCTTCTACTCCGGCTCCAACGCGGGCTACGGACCGGCGGAGAAGGGCCGGCGGCCGGGGCTGTGGGACCTCAAGGCGAACACGTTCTCCGAGGTCGGCGGGCTCACCGACCTCGACCAGACCGAGACCTCGGCCTCGGTGATGCTGCCGCCGGTCCAGGACCAGCGGGTGATGCTGTTCGGCGGTGGCGGTGTCGGTGAGTCGTCCAAGGCCACCGGGCGTACGGCGATCATCGACCTGAAGCAGGACAACCCGGCCTTCCGGGAGGGACCCCGGCTGCCGCAGGGGACGCGCTACCTGAGCAGTGTGCTGATGCCGGACGACTCCGTGTTCACCACCGGAGGCTCCTCGGACTACCGCGGGCGCAACGCGAGCGACATCCTCAAGGCGCAGTTCTACGACCCGAAGAGCAACACCTTCCGCCGGGCCGCCGACCCCACGGTGGGGCGCAACTACCACTCCGAGGCGCTCCTGCTGCCCGACGGCCGGGTGGTCACCTTCGGCTCGGACCCGCTCTTCGGCGACGCGGACAACACCAAGCTCGGGACCTTCGAGCAGCGGGTGGAGATCTACACGCCGCCGTATCTCCAGGGCGACAAGGGCCGTAAGGAGAACCGCCCCGCGCTGGGGGAGGGCCCGCGCGAGGTCGCCCCGAACGGGCGGGCGACCTTCCGTACGGCGCGGCCCGACCGGATCGCCAAGGCGCGGCTGATGCGGCCGAGCGCCGTGACACACACGACGGATGTCGAGCAGCGCTCGGTCGACCTGAAGCTGAGCAAGGGCACGGGCACGCGCCGGGACTCGGTGACGGTGGAGGTGCCGAAGGACCGGGCGGTGGTACCGCCGGGCTGGTACATGCTGTTCGTCACCAACGCCCAGGGGGTGCCGTCCGAGGCGAAGTGGATCAAGGTGAAGTAGAACCTGGTCCGTCTCGGCTTCAGCCTCTGCCTCTGCGTCTGCTTCTGCCTCAGCCCTTCGTCTTGCGGGCGAGGCCCAGCGCGTAGTCGGGCCACCACCGGCCGGCGGCCGGACCTCCCCGGCACGGACCGTCCGACTCGCCGGGCCGCTTGATCCAGAGGAACGCGTCGACCAGTTCGTTGCCGGTCTTGGTGGTCGGTGGTGTGCCGAGCGCCCGTCCCGGCGGGTTGCACCAGGCCTCGTCCCGGTCGCCCGGGAGCGGGCCCTGGCCGTTCCTGCTGGTGTCGATGGTGAAGTGGGCGTCGCCGAGCAGCCCGGAGAGCTGGGTGCCGTACGCCTTGGCCGCGTTGTTCGTCTGGAAGTTGGACACATTGAGTGAGAAGCCGTCGGCCGTGTTGACGCCCGCCCGCCGGAGCGGTTCGGCGAGCTTGGCCGGGTCGGAGATCCAGTCCGGGTTTCCGGCGTCCAGATAGACCCTGGTCCCCGGCTGCTGCTTCAGCCGGGTGATCGCCTGGGAGAGCAACTCGTAGCGCTCGTCGTGGTGTTCGGCCGGCGTGCAGCCGTCCGCGAGGTGCGGTACGGCGTCCGGCTCCAGGATCACGATCGCCGGGGCCTTGCCGATGGCGCCGGCGAAGTCATTGATCCAGTCGCGGTACGCCTGGGCGTCGGAGGCGCCGCCCGCGGAGTAGCGACCGCAGTCGCGGTGGGGGATGTTGTACGCGACGAAGACCACGGTGCGTTTGCCGGCCGCCGCGCCCCGTACGGCCCGGCTGATGTCCGGCGCGGGATTGTCCCAGGCGGGCCACTCGGCCACCGCGCGCTCGGAGATCCGCCTGAGCGCCTTCGCGTCGTCCTTGCGGCCCTCCTTCTCCCACTGTTCGACCTGGCGCGCCGCGTCGCTCGCCGGGTCGACCCAGAACGGCGAGGCGGCGGTGGCCTCGGCCACGGAGTCACCGGTCCGCTCGGCGGAATCACGGTGAGACCCGGACGGGGAGGGCGAGGACGAGCCCGGGGAGCATCCGGTGGCGGTCAGTACGAGAACGGTCGCGGCGACGGCTGCGGCCGTGAGTGAGCGCGGCAGACTCTGCGGGAGAGGAGTACGAGACGCGCGATACAGGTGATGCGGGTGGTGTGGTTTGCGGCCGGACATCCAGCCCCCTCGGGCGACGACTGGGAAAGGGAAGAAAGAAAGCAAACAGGGAATTCAAATCAAAAGACCGTCATATCGTGGCATAAGGCCACGTCAGTGCTCGGCTGCGACACCGCGAGGTCGCCCAGGGCACGCTTGTGTCCGACCTGGACCGAAGTGCGAGACGGGGGCTGACTGCCCTATGGCCTGTGGGTAAGGTCGAAGCCGTGTCCAAGCCGCTCAGCCTGCCCTTCGACCCGATCGCCCGCGCCGACGAACTCTGGGAGCGGCGCTGGGGTCCCGTACCGGCCATGGGCGCGATCACCTCGATCATGCGCGCGCACCAGATCCTGCTCGCGGGCGTCGACGCGGTGGTGAAACCGTACGGTCTGACCTTCGCCCGGTACGAGGCGCTGGTGCTGCTCACCTTCTCGAAGGAGGGCGAGCTGCCGATGTCCAAGATCGGTGAGCGGTTGATGGTCCACCCGACGTCGGTCACCAACACCGTGGACCGGCTGGTGACGTCCGGTCTGGTCGACAAGCGGCCCAATCCGGCCGACGGGCGCGGCACCCTCGCCTCCATCACGGACAAGGGGCGCGAGGTGGTGGAGGCCGCCACCCGGGATCTGATGGAGATGGACTTCGGACTCGGGGCGTACGACGCCGAGGAGTGCGCGGAGATCTTCGCGATGCTGCGCCCGCTGCGGGTGGCGGCCCAGGACTTCGGCGCGTAGGAGGGCTTCGCCAGGTGGTGTCCGGCCGGACTTCGGCAGGGCGGCGGAAGATCGCCCGTTGTGCCCCGTTAGGCTCGGTGCCATGAAGTCGAATGTGCTGTCGCGCTACCGGGTGATGGCGTACATCACCGCTGTATGGCTGCTGGTCTTCACCGTCGCGATCATCATGAAATACGGGTTCGATACCGGCGACACGATGCTGATCTCCCAGATCCACGGCGTGCTGTTCATCGTCTACGTCGTCTTCGCCTTCGATCTGGGCTCCAAGGCGAAGTGGCCGTTCGGGAAGCTGCTCTGGGTGCTGGCCGCCGGCTGTATCCCCGCCGCGTCGTTCTTCGTGGAGCCGAAGATCACCCGGGAGACCCGGCCGCTGATCACCGACCACGATCCGGAGACCGTCGAGGCGTAACCGCCGTACGCCGCACTCCGTACTCCGCCGGGGCGGCAGTCCCGGTCGGCCGTCCGGCCTCCGGGGCCCTGTCGCCCCTCCCCACGCCGCCCGCACGATGTGCGGGCGGTTTGCCGTTCGACATTTAGTTGGACGTCCTAGTAAATTTGTCGCATGGACGGTGGAGGTAGATACGGCATGGACGCTGACGCCATCGAGGAGGGCCGCCGACGCTGGCAGGCCCGTTACGACGCGGCCCGCAAGCGGGACGCGGACTTCACGACGCTCTCCGGCGACCCGGTCGAGCCGGTCTACGGGCCCCGGCCCGGCGATGTGTACGAGGGCTTCGAGCGCATCGGCTGGCCCGGCGAGTACCCGTTCACCCGGGGGCTCCACCCGACCGGCTACCGGGGTCGTACGTGGACCATCCGCCAGTTCGCCGGGTTCGGCAACGCCCGGCAGACGAACGAGCGCTACAAGATGATCCTGGCCGCCGGTGGCGGCGGGCTCTCCGTCGCCTTCGACATGCCGACGCTCATGGGCCGGGACTCCGACGACTCGCGCTCGCTCGGCGAGGTCGGCCACTGTGGCGTCGCCATCGACTCGGCCGCCGACATGGAGATCCTCTTCGGTGACATCCCGCTCGGGGATGTCACCACCTCGATGACGATCAGCGGTCCGGCCGTCCCGGTCTTCTGCATGTACCTGGTCGCCGCGGAGCGCCAGGGCGTCGACCCGGCCGTCCTCAACGGCACGCTCCAGACCGACATCTTCAAGGAGTACATCGCGCAGAAGGAGTGGCTCTTCCAGCCCGAGCCGCATCTGCGCCTGATCGGCGACCTGATGGAGCACTGCGCCCGCTCCATCCCCGCGTACAAGCCTCTCTCGGTCTCCGGCTACCACATCCGCGAGGCGGGCGCGACGGCCGCGCAGGAGTTGGCGTACACCCTCGCCGACGGCTTCGGCTATGTGGAGCTGGGGCTGAGCCGGGGCCTGGACCTGGACGACTTCGCCTCGGGGCTGTCCTTCTTCTTCGACGCGCATCTCGACTTCTTCGAGGAGATCGCCAAGTTCCGTGCCGCTCGCCGGATCTGGGCGCGCTGGATGAAGGAGGTGTACGGCGCGAAGACCGACAAGGCGCAGTGGCTCCGCTTCCACACCCAGACCGCGGGCGTCTCGCTCACCGCGCAGCAGCCGTACAACAACGTCGTACGGACCGCGGTCCAGGCGCTGGCCGCCGTCCTCGGCGGGACGAACTCCCTGCACACGAACGCGCTGGACGAGACCCTCGCCCTGCCGAGCGAACAGGCCGCCGAGATCGCGCTCCGTACCCAGCAGGTGCTGATGGAGGAGACCGGCGTCGCCAATGTGGCCGACCCGCTCGGCGGCTCCTGGTACGTCGAGCAGCTGACCGACCGGATCGAGGCCGACGCCGAGAAGATCTTCGAGCAGATCAAGGAACGGGGTCTGCGGGCCCACCCGGACGGGCGGCATCCCATCGGTCCCGTCACCTCCGGGATCCTGCGCGGGATCGAGGACGGCTGGTTCACCGGGGAGATCGCCGAATCGGCGTTCCAGTACCAGCGCTCCCTGGAGAAGGGCGACAAGCGGGTCGTCGGCGTCAACGTCCACCACGGCTCGGTCACCGGCGATCTGGAGATCCTGCGGGTCAGTCATGAGGTCGAGCGGGACCAGGTCCAGGTCCTCCGGGAGCGCAAGGGCGCACGGGACGACACCCAGGTGCGTACGGCACTGGAGGCCATGCTGACGGCGGCCCGCGACGGCTCGAACATGATCGAGCCGATGCTGGAGGCGGTACGGGCGGAGGCGACGCTGGGCGAGATCTGCGACGCGCTGAGGGACGAGTGGGGGACGTACACGGAGCCGCCGGGCTTCTAGGCCTGGCGTCTCTCCCGGGGGTGTTTTGCGCACTTTTTGGGTTTTCTGTGGTGGTCTGCGCCTGGTGAATACCTCTGAGTGAGAGCTAAAATAGGTGGCATGGCCACGGAGGAGTTCCCCGACTCGCTCGCCGATGTGCTGGCAGGCATCCAGCGCATGGTCCGGCGTCGGCTGCGCGGGGGACTGACCTCCCCGCCGTTGCGCGGCGCGCAGGCCGATCTGCTGCGGCTGGTCGCCGCCCGCCCCGGAATCCGGGTGTCGGACGCGGCCAAGGAGCTGTATCTCGCGGGCAACTCGGTCTCCACGCTGGTCAATCAGCTCAGCCGGGCCGGCTATCTGGTCCGGGAGACCGACCCGGACGACCGGCGTTCCGCGCTGCTGCTGCCCACCCAGGCGGCCGAAGCGCGGCTGAACGACTGGGCGGCCCGACGTGGCGAGCTGGTGCGCGCCCAGGTGGAACGCCTGACGCAGGAGGACCGAGCGGCCCTGGCCGCCGCCCTCCCGGCGCTGCGCCGGCTCGCCCGGAACCTGCACGAGGAAGTGGAGGGCGCATGACGGACGAAGCGACGGCCAGGCCGGTGACGGCCGAGGATCCGGACCGTTCCGGGCCCGACGCCGTCTCCTGTCGCGGCCTGGACTACGCGTTCGGCGAGACCAAGGCCGTCGCCGATCTCGATCTCTCCGTCCGCGCGGGTGAGGTCTTCGGGCTGCTCGGCCCGAACGGCGCGGGCAAGACGACCGCGATCCGCTGCATCACCACGCTGCTGCCCGTTCCGGCGGGCATGGTGCGGGTGTTCGGGCACGACGCGGCCAAGGAGAAGATGGCGGTACGCCGCCTGCTCGGGTACGTACCGCAGCAGCTGTCCGCCGATGCCGCGCTGACGGGCCGCGAGAATGTCACGCTGTTCGCCCGCGTCTTCGACGTATCGCGCCGTGAGCGCTCCGAGCGCGTCACGCAGGCGCTGGAGGCGGTCGGCCTGAACGGCGCGGCCGACCGGATGGCCAAGACGTACTCCGGCGGCATGATCCGCCGTCTCGAACTCGCGCAGGCGCTGGTCAGCGCGCCCCGGCTGCTGATGCTGGACGAGCCGACGATCGGGCTCGACCCCATCGCCCGTACCAGTGTGTGGGAGCACATCAATGCCGTACGGAACGCCACGGGCATGACCGTCCTGGTGACCACGCACTACATGGACGAGGCCGATCAGTACTGCGACCGGGTCGCGCTGATGCACCACGGACGGATCCACGCGCTCGGCACCCCCGGCGAGCTGAGAGCTGACCTGCGCGAGCGCCGTACGGCCGGGCGTTCGCCGGGTGGGCAGTCGGGCGGGCAGGAGCCCCTGCCGACGCTGGAGGACGTCTTCAGGGACCTGGCAGGCAGTGGCCTGGACGAGGAAGGGGGCGACTTCCGCGATGTCCGGAGCACCCGTCGCACCGCGACCCGCGTCGGCTGAGGGCGGCGGCCCCGGCCGGCTGGACCTGCTGCTCGTACCGCCGCGCGCCCGGACCGGCTGGCGGGTCCTGCCCGCCCGGGTCGTCGCGATGTGCGTGGTCGAGCTCCAGAAGCTGCGGCACGACCGTACGGAGCTGTACACCCGGGCCGTCCAGCCCGCACTGTGGCTGCTGATCTTCGGGGAGACCTTCACCCGGATCAAGGCGATCCCGACGCAGGGCATCCCGTACATCGACTTCCTCGCGCCCGGGATCATCGCCCAGTCCGCGATGTTCATCGCGATCTTCTACGGGATCATGATCATCTGGGAGCGGGACGCGGGCATCCTCACCAAACTCCTGGTCACCCCGACCCCCAGAGCCGCCCTGATCAGCGGCAAGGCGTTCGCCTCCGGGGTGAAGGCGCTGATCCAGGCGGTCGTGGTGATCGTCATCGCCGCGGCCCTCGGTGTGGGCCTGACCTGGAACCCGCTGAAGCTGCTCGGCGTGGCCGTCGCGGTGGTCCTCGGCTCGGCCTTCTTCTCCTGCCTGTCGATGACGATCGCGGGAATCGTGCTGACCCGCGACCGGCTGATGGGCATCGGGCAGGCCATCACGATGCCGCTGTTCTTCGCGTCGAACGCGCTGTACCCGGTGGCGATCATGCCCGGCTGGCTCCAAGTGGTCAGCAAGATCAACCCGTTGAGCTATCAGGTCGACGCCCTGCGCGGCCTGCTGCTCGGTACGCCGTCCCATCTGCTGCTCGACTACGGCGTCCTGCTGGGGGCCGCGCTCCTCGGCATCGTGGCGGCCTCGTCGCTGCTGGGGCGCCTGGCCAGATGACGGCGGCGCGGGCCCGGCGGCACCGTCACGGGCGTCACCGTTGGCGTCACCCCGTCACCGTCGTCGTCCACACACCCTTCAGCCTTGTCGTCCACCTCGTCGCTGCTGCGACGCCGTCACTGCTGTGACGCCGTCATCGCGACCAGGCCGCCCAGCAGCAGAGCCGTGAAGGCGTGCGCCCAGTCCTCGTCCACCGGCTCCCCGCTGACCAGGGCGCGGTGGACCACCGCTCCGGCGAGCACATCGAAGATCAGGTCCACCGTACGGGCCGCGCTCCGGGCGTCCTGGTCGCGAGGGAGTTCACCGCGGTCCTGGGCGCGCTCGCGGCCCCGCAGCACCAGCCGTTTCTGGCGCTCGACGATGGAGGTACGGATCCGCCGCCGCAGCGCCTCGTCCCGGGTGGACTCCGCGACCAGCGCCATGAGCGCGGTCTTGGTCTCCGGCCGCTCCAGCAGCTCCCCGAACTGGAGCACCACGCCTTCGACGTCGGCCATCAGGCAGTCGGAGTCGGGGAGTACGAGCTCGTCGAAGAGGACCGCGACCGCGTCCACCACCAGCTCGCTCTTGCTCGGCCACCGCCGGTAGAGCGTGGTCTTGGCGACGCCCGCACGGTTCGCCACATCGCTCATCGTCAGCTTGGACCAGCCCAGCTCCACCAGGGCGGCGCGGGTCGCCTCCAGGATCGCGGAGTCGGCCTTGGCGCTGCGGGGGCGGCCCGTACGCGGCGTACGGGCGCCAGGCGCGTGTGTGCCAGGTGCGTCCTGGTCGGGTGAGTTCTGGTCAGGGGTGCGTACATCCGGTGTGCCCGGGCCAGGAGCGCCCGAGTCCTGGGAGCGCGCGTCATGCGTACCCGTGTGGGGTAGACCTGCGTCGTGCGTACCCGCGTCGGGCTTACGCGCGTCGGCGGGGCGGATGGGGCGGCACATGACGGCGACCATATCGGCCGGTGGGCCGTTCGCTGTGATCCAGTTCACCGGAAAAACCTTCCCCCGTCACGGAGCCGGAAGTTACGCTACGACCCGTAGCGAAAGCCGGACACGGCTCGTCGCGACGACCACATGGCGTACGGGTGGGGACCCGGCGCCGACCTTCGGACAGCGTCCGTCCGTACGCCCCGCGCACCCGCGAGGGCGGCGGATGGTCCGGTTCCGGTACGACGGTGTACGCACCGCTTTTCTGAAGTGTGCGCGGAAGGGGGAGGATGTACTCATGCAGCCTAGGAACATGTCCATGAGCGGCGTCGTCGACCTCGCCGCGGTGAAGGCGGCCGGTGAGGCCAAGGCGAAGGCGGAGCAGGCCCGCGCGGAGTCGGCGCGCCAGGGCGGCACCGACGCCGTGCCCCCGTCCAGTCTGGTGATCGATGTCGATGAGGCGGGCTTCGAACGCGATGTCCTCCAGCGCTCCAGCGAGGTCCCGGTCGTCATCGACTTCTGGGCCGAGTGGTGCGAGCCGTGCAAGCAGCTGAGCCCGGTGCTGGAGCGGCTGGCGCGGGAGTACAACGGCCGGTTCGTTCTCGCCAAGATCGACGTCGACGCCAATCAGATGCTGATGCAGCAGTTCGGGATCCAGGGAATCCCCGCGGTCTTCGCGGTGGTGGCCGGCCAGGCGCTGCCGCTCTTCCAGGGCGCGGCCCCGGATGCCCAGATCCGACAGACCCTCGACCAGCTGATCCAGGTCGGCGAGGAGCGTTTCGGCCTCACCGGGATCGCGGTCGACGCGGAGGGGGAGCCGGGCGAGGAGTCCGGCGACGAGGAGGCCGCGGTGCCCGCCGGGCCGTACGACGCCCTGCTGGAAGAGGCCGTACGCGCGCTGGACGCCAATGACTTCGGCGGCGCCGCGCAGGCGTACCGGAACGTGCTCTCCCAGGACCCCGGCAACACGGAAGCCACCCTGGGCCTCGCGCAGGCCGAACTGCTCGCGCGCGTACAGGGGATGGACCAGCAGCAAGTCCGCAAGGACGCGGCGGAGCGACCGGAGGACGCCCAGGCGCAGATCGCCGCGGCCGACCTCGATCTGGTCGGCGGGCACGTCGAGGACGCCTTCGGCCGGCTGGTCGAGACCGTGCGCCGTACGGTCGGTGACGACCGGGACGCGGCGCGGGTGCGGCTGCTGGAGCTGTTCGACGTCATCGGCGGGGACGATGCCCGGGTGACGGCGGCACGCTCGGCTCTGGCGCGCGTTCTCTTCTGACGGTCCGGGGCCTGACGGTCCGAGGACCGACAGTCAGAGGTCTGACAGTCCGAGGCCTGACGGCCTGACGGTCTGACACCCCGTCGGTCACGCTGTGGTTTTGGCGACACAATGACAACAGCGGCCATGCTTTGCCAAAACTTGGCAAATGTGGCCGCTGTTACTCGCAGTAAATCAACTCCCTTGCTCTGTCCCGCTTTGGGTATCAATCGCCGCTTCTGCCGTACCAGGGGGTGGCACCCTGTGTGGCTGCGTGATATCACGGGGTCGACCCCTGGTTATCAGGTCGTTACTAGTCAGTAACGAACCCCCTTGTGCCAGGGGCTCGAATGCACCACGATCGGCGACGCTCGGTCCAATTGACCGCACCCGCACGGCAGCCAGCCGCGCCGTCGGTCCTGGGTCCCCACCGGGCGGTCCGGCGGCACTGGCCGTCGGCCCGGACAGGGGGGTTCCTGCCTACTGGCAGGGCCTGTCCAGAGGTTGCGCGAACGCGTGGCCAGTGGTTGTCGCTCGGGGGTGATCGCCGGTGCTTTCGGACGCAGTTCGCGCCTCCGGGGAACAGGCGCTCTCCTTCCCGAGGACGTAGCACTTCTCCCATCCCAGGACGGGCTCCGGCCCGATCCGGAGATGTACGTCCGAGAAGGAGGAAATTCATGGAGTCCCAACTACGTGGCGGGACCAGATGGAAGCGGTTCGCCGTCGTCATGGTGCCCAGTGTGGCCGCGACGGCAGCGATAGGTGTGGCTCTCGCACAGGGGGCGCTGGCCGCTTCGTTCAGCGTGTCCGGCCAGAGCTTCAAGGTGAAGGCCGACAAGCTGGTCGGTCACGACTTCGTGCAGTACGGCGGAGTCGCCGAGGGGGTTGACTCCGAAGGCAAGAAGGCCATGCACCCGGTCGCTGTCTCCGGGTTCAAGTCGGCCGAGATCACCAGCATGTGCCAGTCCGTGGTCACTCCGCTGCCCATGCTGGGCACGAGCGTGACGCTGGTGCTCAACGCCGGCAACAAGGGCAGGGACATCGCGGCGGAGAACCTCTACCTCGATGTCGAATCCCTGGACGCCGACGCGGAGTTCAAGAACATCAACATCGGTGTCGCGGCCGGCGCGAACAAGTCCCCGGGCATCCAGCCGGGTACGAAGGCGGACCCGAACGGCTTCGCGCAGGAGGCCGAGACGGCCACCCTGAGCAATGTGAGGCAGACGGCGTGGGCCACCACGGCCGGTACGTTCAAGCTGCCGGACCTGAACCTCAGGCTCAAGGTCGGCGATCCCAAGAAGTACGAGTGCTACTGAGGGGTGTCGCGAAGGTGGCGCCGTCCGTCCGCAGGGTGTTGCGGGCAGGGCGCGACGTTCGCGGTATGCCCTAGGCACCCTTTCGGGCGGGGCGGACGGTTCGAGGACTGTTCGGCCCGCCCGGCCCCCTGTCTCTCACCGTAATACCGCATTCCAGGGAGCTGTTTTCCATGAGCGCCGAGTCCACAGGTTCCCGCGGATTCACTTACTGGCGGCTTCGGTTCCACGCCTGGCGGGGCACCCGGCCGTTCTGGGCGGGCCTGTTCACTCTGCTCGGTGGGCTGCCCATCGCCTATTTCCCGTACGCGCAGCTCCACCTCGGCAACCTGACGCTGGCCATGTCGACGACGGCCGGTGCGGGTTCGCTGATCATCGGTGTGCTGCTGGTGACGCTGGGACTGACGATGTGGTTCCACAGCATCGTCCGCGTCTTCGCCGGCGTCGCGGCCATCCTGCTGGCCCTGGTGTCGATCCCGGTCTCCAACATCGGTGGCTTCCTGCTGGGCTTCCTGCTCGCCCTGCTCGGCGGCGCGCTCTCGATCTCCTGGGCCCCCGGCCGGCCACCGGCCAGACCGGTGGTGGGGCGTGACACTCCCCGCCGGGCGCCGGAGCCCGACGACGGTGATCCCTTTCTCCCCGCTCCGCGCGAGGGGGAGAGCCCGAACGTGACGGATACGACTGCCCATGCCAACGGCGGGAGGAAAAGTGCGGGGTGACGACACGCACGAGATCGCGGCCGGAGGCGATGCTTCCCCGGTACGAAGAGGGCCGCGTCACGCGGCCCCCCGGAAGTCGCTCCTGACCAAGCTCCACATACCCGCCGGCAAGGCGATGGCTCTGGCCGCGATGCCGACGGCGGTCTTCGTGGGCATGGGGCTCACCCCCAGGCTCGCGCTGGCCGACGACAACAAGGACATCCCCTTCGCGCCGGGCCCGTGCGTGACCCGCTCGGACGACCCGGACGCGTCTCCCTCGCCCTCCTCGTCCCCGTCACGGAGCCCCGAGCCGGGCTCGTCCGGGTCGGCGACGTCGGATCCCTCCGCGAGCGGTACGCCGGGGGACGGCGCGACGGAGGGCGGCAAGGGCAACGAGCCGGACACGTCGGCGAGTTCGGACGCCGGGAAGACGGAGAAGCCGGAGCCCGGCGCCTCTTCGTCACCGTCACCGACACCGACGCCCACCCCGTCCAAGTCCAAGAACCCGCTGGACCCGCTGGGTGTCGGGGACGCGCTCGGAGACCTGCTGGGCATTCCCGGCAAGGACGGGACGGCCTCCCCGAAGCCGAGCGCCTCCGCCACCGGGAAGCCGGGCGACGACGC
Source organism: Streptomyces sp. NPDC088400 (assembly GCF_044753355.1). Lineage (NCBI taxonomy): Bacteria > Bacillati > Actinomycetota > Actinomycetes > Kitasatosporales > Streptomycetaceae > Streptomyces > Streptomyces sp. NPDC088400. Next base: position 1,008,831 of record NZ_JBIVMZ010000001.1, read on the forward strand.
GTCCACCGGGTCCACGCCGAAGCCCTCCACGTCCAAGCCCTCCGCGTCGGATCAGGACGACACGGCGGACGGCAAGGCCAAGGACAAGGACAAGGCGAAGGACGCGGCCAAGGACAAGGCGAAGGACGCGGCCAAGGACAAGGCGAAGGACGCGGCCGAGGACGGCAAGGGCACGGACGCGGCCGACGACGCCGCCGACAAGGCGGCGGACGGCACCAAGAAGGCCATCGAGGACGCGGCCAGGAAGGCCGGCGCCACGGTCGAGGAACTGGGCGAGGATGCCAAGGGGCTCAAGGCCGGCAAGGACGACGACATCCCGGCTGGCGCGTCCGGCAAGCGGGCCTACCCCTGCCCGACCCCGGACCCCGAGGCCCTCGCCAACGCCGAGCAGGAACAGGGCATCCCGCTCCTGCCCGACGACCCCTGGATTCTCCACAGCTCGAACCTGCAGCTGTACGGCCTCAAGTACCACGGCATCGTCGAGGTGAAGACGTACGGCGGCCAGGTCAAGAAGGCGCTCAAGTTCACCGCCACCTCGGTGGACATCGAGAACCTGCACCAGACCGTCCGTTACCCCATGGGCAAGACAGCCCATGTGCAGGGCCGCGAGGGCTCCACCTCCACGATCCGCGACACCCCGGTGACGATGTACACGGAGCAGCTGAAGGGCAACCTCTTCGGCCTCATCCCGGTCACCTTCTCGCCGCAGACCCCGCCGCCGCTGGACGTCCCGTACGCCTCTTTCACGGACGTCGAGGTGACCCAGGCGGGCCAGTTCGGCGGCACGCTGACGATCCCCGGCCTCCAGAACTACCTCACGGGCTGAGGCAACTGCCTCATGGGGTGAACCGACTGCCTCACGGGCTGAGGCACTGCCTCGCGAGGTGAATCAACTGCCTCACGGACTGAACCGCACTCCCGGGAGCCGCGGGAAAAGCTGTGGCCCACACCGACCGGTCGGTGTGGGCCACGGTCGTTACCGTCGGCGGCCTCAGGCCTTGCTGCCGCCCAGGTGGTGCACCCGGACCATGTTCGTCGTGCCGGAGACACCGGGAGGGGAGCCCGCGGTGATGATCATGGAGTCGCCCTCGCTGTAGCGCTGGAGCTTCAGCAGCTCCTGGTCCACCAGGTCGACCATCGCGTCCGTGCTGCTCACCCAGGGCACGATGAAGGACTCCACGCCCCAGCTCAGGGCGAGTTGGTTACGGGTCGACTCGTCCGTGGTGAAGGCCAGGATCGGCTGGGCCGCGCGGTAGCGGGAGAGGCGGCGGACCGTGTCGCCGGACTGGGTGAAGGCGACCAGCGCCTTGCCGCCCAGGAAGTCCGCGATCTCGCAGGCCGCACGGGCCACCGAACCGCCCTGCGTACGGGGCTTCTTGCCGGGGACCAGCGGCTGGAGGCCCTTGGAGAGCAGCTCCTCCTCGGCCGCGACCACGATCTTCGACATCGTCTTGACCGTCTCGATCGGGTACGCGCCCACCGAGGACTCGGCGGAGAGCATGACCGCGTCCGCGCCGTCCAGGATCGCGTTCGCGACGTCGGACGCCTCGGCGCGGGTCGGGCGGGAGTTGGTGATCATCGACTCCATCATCTGGGTCGCCACGATCACCGGCTTGGCGTTGCGACGGCACAGCTCGATGAGCCGCTTCTGCACCATCGGGACCTTTTCGAGCGGGTACTCGACGGCCAGGTCACCGCGGGCCACCATGACGCTGTCGAAGGCCGCGATCACGGCCTCCATGTTGTTGACCGCCTGCGGCTTCTCGACCTTGGCGATGACGGGGACCCGGCGGCCCTCCTCGTCCATGATCTTGTGCACGTCCAGCACGTCGTGCGCGTCGCGGACGAACGAGAGCGCGACCATGTCGCAGCCCATCCGCAGGCCGAAGCGCAGGTCCTCGACGTCCTTCTCGGACAGCGCGGGGACATTGACCGCCGCGCCGGGCAGGTTGATGCCCTTGTGGTCCGAGATGACACCGCCCTCGATGACGATGGTCCTGACCCGCGGCCCCTCGACCGCGACCACGCGCAGTTCGACGTTGCCGTCGTTGATCAGGATCTGGTCGCCCTTGGAGACGTCGCCCGGCAGGCCCTTGTACGTGGTGCCGCAGATGGACTTGTCGCCGGGGACGTCCTCGGTGGTGATGGTGAACTCGTCACCGCGCACCAGCTCGACCGGGCCCTCGGCGAAGGTCTCCAGGCGGATCTTGGGGCCCTGGAGGTCGACGAGGACACCCACGGCGCGGCCGGTGTCCTGCGCGGCCTTCCGCACGCGGTGGTACCGCTCCTCGTGCTCCGAGTGGCTCCCGTGGCTCATGTTCAGGCGGGCCACATTCATTCCGGCCTCGATGAGCGACTTCAGCTGCTCGTACGAGTCGACGGCGGGGCCCAGTGTGCAGACGATTTTGGAACGGCGCATGAGGCGGATCCTATCGGTTTGTTTCGATGCGGAATATTCCGTCTGGCGGAAAGTACAAATGGGCGGGAGGGTGCTCAGGCGTTGGGTATTCAGGCGTGAGGTGTGCGGGCGTCGGGTGTTCAGGCCCTTTCCACGTTCAGGCCTTTCCACGTTCGGGCCTTTCCGGGTTCAGGCCCTTCCGGGTTCAGGCCTTTCGGACCAGCGCGAAGGTCTGCCGCGCGATCTCCAGCTCCTCGTCGGTCGGGACCACGGCCACCACGGTCCTGGCGGTGTCCGGCGAGATGATCCGCGGTTCGTCGGAACGTACGGCATTACGGTCCGGGTCCACGGCCAGGCCCAGGGCTTCCAGGCCCGCCACGGCAGCTTCCCGTACCGGCGCCGCGTTCTCGCCCACACCCGCCGTGAAGGCCACCGCGTCCACCCGGCCGAGTACCGCGCTGTAGGCACCTATGTACTTCTTCAGCCGGTGGATGTAGATGTCGAACGCGAGCGCCGCCCGCTGGTCGCCCGCGTCGACCCGGCGGCGGATCTCCCGCATGTCGTTGTCCCCGCAGAGACCGACCAGACCGCTCTTCTTGTTCAGAAGTTCATCGATCTCGTCCACGGACATTCCGGCCACTCGATGGAGATGGAACGTGACCGCCGGATCGATGTCCCCGGAGCGCGTACCCATCACCAGCCCCTCCAAGGGGGTCAGTCCCATCGAGGTGTCCACGCACCGGCCGCCCGCGACCGCCGACGCCGAGGCGCCGTTGCCGAGGTGCAGGACGATCACATTCACCTCGGCCGGGTCCTTGCCCAGCAACTCGGCGGTCCTGCGCGAGACATACGCGTGCGAGGTGCCGTGGAAACCGTAGCGCCGGATGCGGTGGGCGTCGGCCGTCTCGACGTCGATCGCGTAGCGGGCGGCGTGCTCCGGCATCGTCGCGTGGAACGCGGTGTCGAAGACCGCGACCTGCGGCAGGTCGGGGCGCAGCTCCTGGGCGGTACGGATGCCCGTGAGGTTCGCCGGATTGTGCAGCGGCGCCACCGGCACCAGGCGCTCGATCTCCGCCAGTACGGCGTCGTCGATGACGGTCGGTTCGCTGAACTTCAGCCCTCCGTGTACGACTCGGTGGCCGATGGCCGCCAACTCGGGGGAGTCGAGCCCGAGCCCGTCCCGCGACAGCTCGTCCGCGACCGCCTCCAGCGCCGCCGTGTGGTCCGCGATCCGGCCCGTACGTTCGCGCTTTCCTCCGCTTGCTCCGCTTCCTCCACCGGGACCGGCGGCCAGCGGGGAGTGCGCCAGCCGGGAGGTGTCCTCGCCGATGCGTTCGACCAGGCCGACCGCGAGCCGGGAGCTGTCCCGCATGTCCAGCAGCTGGTACTTCAGCGACGAGGAACCGGAGTTGAGGACGAGGACACGGGTCGCGGGAGTGGCAGGGGTGGCGGGAGTGTGCGCGGTCACGGGCTGGCGGCCTTCTGTCGTGGTGTGCGGGGTGGGCTTGCTGCTCGGGGTGTGCGGAGTGGGCTTGTCGCGTGGGGAGTTGGGGGTGGAGCTCATGCGTTCTCGCCCTGCGCCTGGATCGCCGTGATCGCGACCGTCGTCACGATGTCCTGGACGAGCGCGCCGCGCGACAGGTCGTTGACCGGCTTGCGCAGCCCCTGGAGCACCGGGCCGACGGCCACCGCGCCCGCCGAGCGCTGCACGGCCTTGTAGGTGTTGTTGCCGGTGTTCAGGTCCGGGAAGATCAGCACCGTCGCCTGGCCCGCCACCTCCGACTCCGGCAGCTTGGTCGCCGCGACGGACGGTTCGACCGCCGCGTCGTACTGGATCGGGCCCTCGATCCGCAGATCGGGCCTGGCCGCGCGCACCAGCTCGGTCGCCTCGCGCACCTTGTCGACATCGGCCCCCGAGCCCGAGGTTCCGGTGGAGTACGACAGCATCGCGATCCGCGGCTCGACCCCGAACTGGGCGGCCGTGGCCGCCGCCTGGACGGCGATGTCCGCGAGCTGCTCCGCGTTCGGGTCCGGGTTGACCGCGCAGTCGCCGTACACCAGCACCTTGTCGGCGAGACACATGAAGAAGACGGAGGACACGATCGACGCCTCCGGCTTGGTCTTGATGATCTCGAAGGCCGGGCGGATCGTCGCGGCCGTCGAGTGCACCGAACCCGACACCATGCCGTCGGCCAGGCCCTCCTCGACCATCAGCGTGCCGAAGTAGTTCGCGTCCGACACGACGTCGTACGCCATCTCCACCGTCACGCCCCGGTGGGCGCGCAGCCGCGCGTACTGCTCGGCGAAGCCCTGGCGCAGCTCGGAGGTGACCGGATCGATCAGCTGCGTGGAGCTCAGGTCGATACCGAAGTCGGCCGCCTTCTTCCGGATGACGTCGGTGTCGCCGAGCAGGGTCAGCTCGCAGACGCTGCGACGCAGCAGTACGTCGGCGGCGCGCAGTACACGCTCCTCGGCCCCCTCGGGCAGGACGACCCGGCGGCGGGCGGCGCGTGCCCGCTCCAGCAGTTCGTGCTCGAACATCATCGGCGTCACATGCCCGCTGCGGGCCACCGACATCCTGGCCAGCAGATCGGCCGTGTCCACATGGCGCTCGAACAGGCCGAGCGCGGTCTCCGCCTTGCGCGGGGTGGCCGCGTTCAACTTCCCTTCCAGGCCGAAGAGTTGCGTGGCGGTGGGGAAGGAGCTGCCGGGTACGGAGACGACCGGCGTGCCGGGTGCGAGCCGGGCCGCCAGGGTCAGGACGGACTCGTCGGGCCGCTCGTCGAGGGTGAGCAGGACGCCCGCGATGGGCGGGGTGCCCGCCGAGTGCGCGGCGAGGGCCCCCACCACCAGATCGGCGCGGTCCCCCGGGGTGACCACCATGCAGCCGGGTGTCAGCGCGCCCAGGAAGTTCGGCAGCATCGCGCCGCCGAAGACGAAGTCGAGCGCGTCACGGGCCAGGCCCGAGTCGTCGCCGAGCAGCACCGTGCCCCCCAGGGCGTGGGTGATCTGCGCGACCGTGGGGGCGGCCAGGGCCGGCTCGTCGGGCAGCACGTAGCAGGGGACCGGGAGCTGGGACGTGAGGCCCTCGGCGATCGCCCCGCGGTCCTCGGCGGCGACCCGGTTGACGACCATCGACAGGACGTCGCAGCCCAGGACCTCGTAGGCGCGGTGGGCGTTACGGGCCTCGGCCCGTACGGACTCGGCGCTCTGGCCCTTGCCGCCCACCACGGCTATCACGGAGGCGCCGAACTCGTTGGCGAGCCGTGCGTTCAGCGACAGCTCGTCGGGGAGCTGGGTGGCCGCGTAGTCCGTACCGAGGACCAGCACGACCTCGTACTCCCGGGTCACCCGGTGGAAACGCTCGACCAGCCGGGACACCAGCTCGTCCGTACCCCGCTCGGCCTGGATCGCGGCCGCCTCGTGGTAGTCGAGCCCGTAGACGGCCGACGGGTCCTGCGACAGCCGGTACCGCGCGCGCAGCAGGTCGAAGAGGCGGTCGGGTCCGTCATGGACCAGCGGGCGGAAGACTCCCACCCGGTCCACCTGGCGGGTCAGGAGTTCCATGACTCCCAGCTCGACGACCTGGCGGCCGTCGCCGCGATCGATCCCGGTCACGTACACGCTGCGCGTCACGCGTGTTCTCCCGTCCGTGCTCGTGGGACGTCCCCGCGGTGGGCCGCGAGGAGGCGTCCCCGCGGTCCGTGGGAGGTCCCGGCTCATGTGAACTCAATGGAACTCATATGGGGAACTTATGTTTGGACAAAAATTCCCGTTAGGGTGGCGATGCGCTCTTGACAATACCTCTGTGGGTGATTAAGGCCCCTGTGGGAGTGGCTCGGGGAGCCGAGAGGAATCGGAGGCCCTGGAACGGGTATCCGACAGCCCTCCGCTCAAACGGTCGGCGGATATGAGGTCCCGGCCTCCCATGGGAAGATCGGGAGCACCGTCGGGACCGTCGGGAGCACCGGGCTCGGTGGGCTCGGTGGCCTTGGGCTCGGCTCACGAGCGGAGGGGCGAAGTCCTGTCGGGGGCCGGAGGCCGCCCCTCGTCCCGGTTCTTTTCGTTCTTTTCGTTCACCCCGTCCGTTCCTGTCCCCCCGCACCCCGGGAAAGCACAGCACTAGCGAGCAGGAGATACAGCACGATGCGTATCGGAGTTCTCACCGCAGGCGGCGACTGTCCAGGCCTGAACGCAGTGATCCGGTCGGTCGTGCACCGGGCCCTGACCGGGCACGGAGACGACGTCATCGGGTTCGAGGACGGCTTCAAGGGGCTGCTCGACGGCCACTTCCGTCCGCTCGACCTCAACGCCGTCAGCGGCATCCTCGCCCGCGGCGGCACGATCCTCGGCTCGGCCCGGCTGGAACGCGGCCGGCTGCGCGAGGCCGCCGAGAACTGCGCCGAACTGGCCCACCGTTACGGCATCGACGCGCTCATCCCGATCGGCGGCGAAGGCACGCTGACCGCCGCCCGGCTCCTCTCGGACGCGGGGATGCCCGTCGTCGGCGTACCGAAGACCATCGACAACGACATCCACTCCACCGACCGCACCTTCGGCTTCGACACCGCCGTCACCGTCGCCACCGAAGCCATCGACCGGCTCAAGACCACCGCCGAGTCACACCAGCGGGTGATGGTCGTCGAGGTCATGGGACGGCACGCGGGCTGGATCGCGCTGGAGTCCGGCATGGCGGGCGGCGCGCACGGAATCTGCCTGCCCGAACGGCCCTTCGAGGTCGACCGCCTCGTCAAAATGGTCGAGGAACGCTTCTCCCGGGGCAAGAAGTTCGCCGTCATCTGCGTCGCCGAAGGCGCGCACCCGGCGCCAGGATCGATGGAGTACGGCAAGGGCGAGATCGACCAGTTCGGGCACGAGCGGTTCCGGGGCATCGGGAACGTACTCGCGGCGGAGCTGGAGCGGCGGATGGGCAAGGAGGCCCGGCCGGTCATCCTCGGGCATGTGCAGCGGGGCGGCACACCGACGGCGTACGACCGGGTGCTGGCGACGCGGTTCGGGTGGCACGCGGTGGAGGCGGCGCACCGGGGCGAGTTCGGGCGGATGACGGCGTTGCGGGGGACGACGGTGGAGATGGTGCCGTTGGCGGAGGCGGTGACGCAGCTGAAGACGGTGCCGGAGGACAGGATGTTCGAGGCGGAGTCGGTGTTTTAAGGGCTCGGTTCGTCTCCGGGGCGGGGCGCCGTCCGGCGGGGGTGCGGTGCCGTGTGGCACGGGTGCGTCGTTGTGGGTGCGGGGGCCGGTGGCTCCGGAGGCGCATGTCCGGACTGCATGAATTACGCCGCGTGCGGGTTGTCTTTCAGGTGCGGGTTGTCGTGCGGCACAAACCACGCTTTACGTCCGGACACGTCACCTCCTGCGCCCCCGTCCCCCTCCCGCCGGTTCCTCGCCTGCCGGTCGCGTTGGGGGTGGGTAGGTCCGCCGCCCCGCCCCCGGCCTGGGGGGTGATGGATGGGGGCTGGGGTGGTTTCCAGCCCCGGGCGCTGTCATCCCTTTACCGCGCCGCCCAGCGCGAATCCGCCCCCCAGCCGTCTTGAGATCAGGACGTACAGCACCAGCACCGGTGCCGAGTAGAGGATCGAGAACGCCGCCAACTGCCCGTAGACCACCGATCCGTAGTTGCCGAAGAAGGTGAAGATCGAGACCGAGGCCGGCAGCTGGTCCGGGGTGAGCAGCAGCATGAACGGTACGAAGAAGTTCCCCCACAGCTGGATGAAGGTGTAGATCGTCACCACCGTCAGCCCCGGCCCCATCAGCGGCAGCACCACCCGCGTCAGCGTCTGGAAGTTCGACGCCCCGTCGGTCCACGCCGCCTCCTCCAGGACCGTCGGCACTCCGTCCATGAAATTCTTCATCAGCCAGATGGAGAACGGCAGTTGGGACGTGGCGAGGAAGAGGGACGTGCCGTACATCGTGTCGATCAGGTCGACCTGGACGAAGAGTCCGTACACCGGCACCATGATCGCGGTGATCGGCAGACAGGTCGTGAAGAGGATCGTCAGCAGGTACGGGCGGTTGAAGCGCGAGCGGTAGCGGGAGAGCGGGTACGCCGCCAGTGCCGCGCACACCACCGTCAGCAGGGTCGCGCTGCCGCACAGCAGCAGGCTGTTGAGCATCGGTGTGAAGGTGATCTCGTCGGTGAGGACCGCGTCGAAGTTGTCCGTGGTCAGTGACGAGGGGACCCGTACGCGCATGTCCGCCTCGGCGTCGACCGACGCCAGTACGAGCCAGATCAGGGGCAGCGCGAAGGCCGCCGAGGTCAGCAGCAGGGCGGCGTTCGCGGCGAGAGCGGTCCTGGTGCGGCGGGTGAGCGCGGGTCTCATCACACCTCGACCTTCATCAGGCGGAGATAGACGATCGAGAAGAGCGAGCCGACCAGCAGCAGAAGCAGTGCGACCGCCGTGCCGTAGCCGATCAGGCTCTTGAGGAACGCCTGGTCGTACATGAACACCGGAAGGGTCTGGCTGCGGTTGCCCGGGCCGCCGCGCGTCATCGCCCAGATGAGGCCGAAGACGGAGAGGGTGGAGAGGGTGTTGAGCATCAGGTTCGTGCCGATGGAACGGCGGATCATCGGCAGCGTGATGTGCCACAGCCGCCGTACCCCGCTCGCGCCGTCGACCTGTGCCGCCTCGGTGACGTCCTGGGGGATCTCGGAGAGCGCGGCCGAGTAGATCAGCATGGAGAAGGCCGTACCGCGCCAGACGTTGGCGAACGACACCGCGAGAATCGGCAGTGTGAACAGCCAGTTCTGGGACGGCAGATGCAGCCAGTCCAGAATCGCGTTCAGCGTCCCCTCGCGGCGGAAGAACGCGTAGAGCAGGAACGCCGCGACGATCTCGGGCAGCACCCACGCGGCGATCACGAGGGAGCCGGTGAGCGTACGGAGCGGCCGGGAGGCGGCGCGCATCAGGCCTGCCAGGGCGAGCCCCAGGGAGTTCTGGCCGAGGACGGACGAGACGAAGGTGAAGACCAGGGTCAGCCAGACGGCGTTGCGGAAGTTCTCGTCGGAGAGGGCGCGGCGGAAGTTCGCCAGGCCGACGAAGTCCGAGGCCGAGGAGCCGGTCAGCTGGGTGTTGGTGAACGCGATCCAGACGCAGTAGCCGATGGGACCGGCCAGGAAGAGCAGCAGGAGGGCGGTGGCGGGGGCGAGCGGCAGCCAACGCCACAACCGGCGCCGACGGCCGGCGGGACCCTTCCGGGGCGTCTGAGCGGGTGCCCCCGCCGGTTCCGGGGCGGGCATCTGAGCGGGTGCCCTCGCCGGTTCCGGGGCGGGCATCTGAGCGGGTGCCCTCGCCGGTTCCGGGGCGTCCGCGGATCGCGGTGGCCCCGGAACGCCCACCGCGTCGGCCGACGTCACTTGTCGGCCACCGCGCCGTCCACGATCGTCCTCAGCTGCTCGTCGTACTCCTTCGCCGCCTTCTCCGGAGACCCGTCACCCGTCGTCACCGTCTCCATCGCCTCGCCGATCGCCGTCGACACCTGCGGATAGACCGGCAGCGCCGGGCGGTAGTGCGTGACCCCCACCAGCTTGGTGAAGAAGTCGATGCCCGGCATCGACCTCAGATACCGGGGATCGGCCGCCACGTCCTTCCGTACGGCGATCTGCGCGTCGACCACGGCCCACTCGACAGCGTTCTCCCGGGTCTGGAGCGTCTTGAGGAAGTCCCAGGCCAGATCCGGGTTCTTGGACTTCTGCGGGATCGCCCACGTCCAGCCGCCCGACATCGACACCTGGCCCGGCGCCTGCCCGTTCTGCGTGGGCATCGGCGCCTGCCCCAGCTCCTTCGACCAGTCCGGCCACTCCTTCGGGCCCTTGTTGATCCAGTTCTGGCCCATCCAGGAACCGTCCAGCGAGATCGCCAGCTTCCCCTCCGGGAACCACTCGGTGGCGACGTGGGTGGTGATGTTCGGATCGAGCGCGTCGGACACGTCGGGGCCGAGCTTCTCGCCGTACACCGTCTCCACGAAACCGAGCGCGTCCCGGAAGCCCCGGCCGCCCGTCACCCACTTCTTCGCGCCGGTGTCGTACAGCGGGTCCGCGCCCGTGCCGTACAGCAGCATCTCGAAGCCCTGCATCACCGCCACCTCGCCGGGGGCCTTGCCGGTGTAGACGTTCAGCGGGATGACGCCGGGGACCTTCCGCTTGACCGTGCGGGCCGCGTCCAGGACCTCGGCCCAGTTCGCGGGCCGCCAGTCGGCGGGCAGGCCCGCCCGCGCGAAGATCTTCTTGTTGAACCAGAGGCCGCGGGTGTCCGTGCCGTCGGGGACGCCGTACGTCTTGCCGTCCTCCGCCTCGGCCGCCGCCTTCGCCGTGTCGACGAACTGGTCCCAGGCGTCCCACTTCGCCAGGTAGTCGTCCAGCGGGCGCAGATAGCCGGCCTTGATGTCGGCGTTGATACGGAAGGTGTCCTCGTAGACCAGGTCCGGCGCGGTCTTGGGGGAGCGCATCATCTGCTGCGCCTTGGTCGCGTAGTCGTTGTCCGGCGCCTGGATGGGGATGAGCTGGACCTTTTTGCCCGGATGCGCCTTTTCGAACTGCTTCTTCACGGCTTCGAGATGGCGGTCCTTGAAGCGGATCTTGTTGTCGGTGGACCGGTTGTACGCGACCTTGACGGTGTCCGGATCGCTGCCGGAACCGCCGCCGCACGCGGTGAGCGAACCGGCGGCGAGGACGGCGACGAGGATCAGTGGGGCGGTGGGGCGCACGGGCACGACCTCCTCATGAGCCGCTGAGGGCTGCCCGGCGACCGTAGGACTGGGCCAATACCAAGGTCAATCCCCTTGCAGGGGAGAGTAGTTGGCGCCCCCCGGCTTGCTGGGGCGCGTTCGCACGCGCGGGGCCGACCGGCCCGGTGGGGTCTGCTTGTTCCGGTCGGGCCGGTGGGGCCTGCTCGGTCCGGTAGGCCCGGTGAGGCCTGCTCGGTCCGGTCGGTCCGGTGAGGCCCGCTCGGTCCGGTGGGGTCTGGTCAGCCGGGGCGGGTCAGTGGGTCGCCGCGATCCAGCGGTACTGGAGTTCCGGGCGCCCGACCTGCCCGTACTGCGGACTGCGCTCGGCCCGCCCGTTCGTGACCAGGTGCTCCAGATAGCGCCGCGCCGTGATGCGCGAGATCCCGACCTGGACCCCGGCCTCGGCGGCCGTCAGCCCGGTGCCGGACGCGCGCAGTGCCCGGGTCACGGCCTCCAGCGTGGGGGCGCTCAGCCCCTTGGGCAGCGAGGACGGCTGCGGGGCCCGGAGCGCGCCGAGCGCCCGGTCCACCTCCTCCTGGCCGCTGGCCTCGCCGGCCGCCGCCCGGAACTCGGCGTACCGGGTGAGCCGGTCGCGCAGCGTGGCGAAGGTGAAGGGCTTGAGGACGTACTGGACGACCCCGAGGGACACGCCCTCCCGTACCACCGTGAGATCGCGCGCCGAGGTGACCGCGATGACATCCGCGTGATGCCCGGCCGCGCGGAGGTTGCGCAGCAGCTGGAGCCCGTGCCCGTCCGGGAGGTACAGGTCGAGCAGGATCAGATCGATGTCCGTACGCTCCAGCGCCCGCCCGGCCTCCACCCGGGAGTGGGCGACGCCCGCGACGGTGAAGCCGGGCACCCGGCCCACGTACAGCTGGTGCGCGTCGGCCGCGACCGGATCGTCCTCGACCACCAGCACCCGGATCGCCGGGCCGGCTGAGTCCGTGGCACTCATGGAGTCGCCTCCGTGTCACCGGACGTGCCCGCGCGACCAGAAGTACTCGAGTCACCGGAAGGACCCGAGCCCGCGTCCGTCGTGTCCGTGCTCCTCGTGCCCGCGTCCGTCGTGCCCGCGCGCCTCGTGTCCGCGCGCCTCGTGTCCGTGCTCCTCGGGTCCGCGTCCGTCGTGCCCTCGTGGCTCGTGTCAGCGCGCCTCGCGGCCGTACCGGCGTCGCCCGGCCGATTCCCCAGCGGCAGCCGTACGGTGAACTCAGCGCCGCCCTCAGGGCCCCGCGTCAGCCGCACCGTCCCGTGCGCGCGGTGCACCGCCTGCCGTACGAGCGCCAGCCCGAGCCCGCGCCCCGGCCCTCTGGTCGACCAGCCGCGCCGGAACACCTCGTCCATGTCGCCGGGCTCGACTCCGGCGCCGGTGTCCCGTACGTCCAGCAGCAGCTCGTCGTCCTCGACCAGCGCGGCCACCATGACCCGCGCGCCCTCACTGCCCTGGGCCGCGTCCATGGCGTTGTCGATCAGATTGCCGAGGATGGTCACCAGGTCGCGCGCCGGGAGCGACTCCGGCAGGACGCCGTCGTCGATCTGGCTGTCCTCCGTGAGCTCCAGCTCCACACCGCGTTCGTTCGCCTGCGCCGCCTTGCCCAGCAGCAGCGCCGCGAGGACGGGCTCGCCGACCGCCGCGACAACACGGTCCGTGAGCGCCTGGGCCAGTTCCAGTTCCGCTGTCGCGAACTCCACCGCCTGTTCCACCCGTTCCAACTCGATCAGCGAGACCACTGTGTGCAGCCGGTTGGCCGCCTCGTGCGCCTGTGAGCGCAGAGCCTGGGTGAACCCACGCTCCGAGTCCAGCTCTCCGGAGAGCGCCTGCAGCTCGGTGTGGTCGCGCAGAGTGATGACCGTACCGCGCCGCTCACCGCCGACCACCGGCCGCGTATTGACCACCACTACCCGGTCGGCTGTCATGTGCACCTCATCCGTACGGGGCGTCGCGGAGAGCAGGGCGCCGGTGAGCGGCACGGGCAGGCCCAGCTCCGCCACGGGACGGCCCACGGCGGAGTCGTCGAGGCCGAGCAGTTCCCGGCCGCCGTCGTTCATCAGCGCGATCCTGTTCGCGCCGTCGAGCATCAGCAGCCCCTCGCTCACGGCGTGCAGCGCGGCCTCGTGGTAGTCGTGCACGCGGCTCAGTTCCTCGGCGTTCATTCCGTGGGTGTGCCGCCGCAGCCGGGCGTTGACCACGTACGTACCGAGGCCGCCGAGCGCCAGCGCCCCGCCCGCCATCAGAGCCAGTGCCTGGACCTGCTTGGTCACCTGCGAGGAGACCCGTTCGACGGTGATGCCGACGCTGACGAGACCGACGATCCGGTCGCCGTCCCGCACCGGGGTGACCACCCGGATCGACGGGCCGAGCGTGCCCGTGTAGGTCTCCGTGAACGTCTTGCCGTGCAGCGCCGGTGCCGTACGGCCCAGGAAGGGCTTCCCGATCCGCGACGGGTCGGGGTGCGTCCAGCGAATGCCCTGTGGGTTCATGATCGTGATGAAGTCCAGGCCGGTGTCGTGCCGTACCCGCTCCGCGTACGGCTGGAGCTTGGCCGTCGGATCCGACGTACGGATCGCTGTTTGTACAGAGGGCGAATCGGCCATCGCGTGCGCCGTCGCAACCACTTCTTTGCGCGCGGTGTCGTCGGCCTGGGCGCGTCCGGTGATGTACGCGAAGACCGCGCATCCCGCCACGACGGCCGCGACCAGCACGACCTGCATGGCGAAGAGCTGGCCCGCGAGGCTGCGCGGTCGGGGCAGGTGCATGCAACAAGAATGCCTGGCCTGATTCACATGAACGAAATGAACGTAAGGGTGACCAGCATCACAGCCGTGGTGGATAGTCACCGGGACCCCTCGAGACAGGGACGGGGGAACGCAGGAGACGAGTCAAGGAGGACCCGTGGCCGCAGCAAAGCGGGACCGTACCCACTTTCTGTACATAGCGGTGATCGCAGCCGTACTGCTCGGCATCACGGTGGGCTTCGCGGCCCCCGGTGTGGCCGTCGAGCTGAAGCCGCTAGGTACCGGCTTCGTGAACCTCATCAAGATGATGATCTCCCCCGTCATCTTCTGCACGATCGTGCTGGGAGTCGGGTCGGTCAGGAAGGCCGCGAAGGTCGGCGCGGTGGGCGGACTCGCCCTCGGCTACTTCATGGCGATGTCGACGGTCGCACTGGCCATCGGCCTGGTCGTCGGCAACATCCTGCACCCCGGTGACGGTCTGCACATCACCGAGGCGGCTCGCAGCGCGGGTGCGGCGCAGGCCGAAGGCGGCGGCGAGACCACCGCGGAGTTCCTGCTCGGCATGATCCCGACGACCATGGTGTCGGCGTTCACCGAGGGCTCGGTCCTCCAGACGCTGGTCATCGCGCTGATGACGGGCTTCGCGCTCCAGGCCATGGGCTCGGCGGGTGAGCCGGTGCTGCGGGGTATCGGGCACATCCAGAAGCTGGTCTTCCGGATCCTCGCCATGATCATGTGGGCCGCGCCGGTGGGTGCCTTCGGCGCCATCGCGGCGGTCGTCGGCGAGACCGGGCTGGACGCCCTGAAGTCGCTCGCGATGATCATGATCGGCTTCTACATCACCTGTGCGCTCTTCGTCTTCCTCGTCCTCGGCGCGCTGCTGAAGCTGGTCTCGGGCGTCAACATCTTCTCGCTGCTGAAGTACCTCGGCCGGGAGTTCCTGCTGATCCTCTCCACGTCCTCCTCGGAGTCGGCGCTCCCGCGTCTGATCGCGAAGATGGAGCACGTGGGCGTGAGCAAGCCCGTCGTCGGTATCACCGTGCCGACCGGCTACTCGTTCAACCTGGACGGCACGGCCATCTACCTGACGATGTCCTCGCTCTTCATCGCCGAGGCCATGGGCAAGCCGCTCGCGATCTCGGAGCAGATCTCGCTGCTCCTGTTCATGATCATCGCGTCGAAGGGCGCGGCGGGTGTCACCGGAGCGGGCCTGGCGACGCTGGCCGGAGGCCTCCAGTCGCACCGGCCCGAGCTGGTGGACGGCGTCGGCCTGATCGTCGGTATCGACCGCTTCATGAGTGAGGCGCGTGCCATGACGAACTTCGCGGGCAACGCGGTCGCCACGGTCCTCGTCGGTACGTGGACGAAGGAATTCGACAAGGAACGGGCGGCGAAGGTGTTCGCCGGGGAGTTCCCGTTCGACGAGAAGACCCTGGTGGACGACGGCCACGGCGGCGGCGACAGCGATGACGCCGACGGCGGCGAGTCGTCGCAGGCCGGCCAGTCGCAGGAGCCGGCGCCGAGCCTGGAGAAGGGCGTTGTCGAGGCGCGCGGCGGCGACAAGGCTGGAGTCTGACTCCTGGGTCCGACCGCTGCTGAGTCCGACCACTTTGGTCCGACTCCTCGGTCTGATCCCTCAGAGGTTCCTCGAAGGGCTCCTGGAGAGCCTTTCGAGGCCCCAAGAGCCCCAGGCCGGGGCTTCTCCCCCCTTTGTCCCGGCCTGCCTCAGAGCCCCAGGCCGGGGCCTTTCCCCCTCACCCCGGCCTGGGGCTCCAGCCGTGGACCCTGCGGGCTTCGGGTAGTCCCGCACGTCGTACGGGGCGGTGGCCCCGCAGGTCGTACGGGGCCACCGAAGCCGTAGATCGTCGAAAGCCGGCCCCGGTCAGGCGCCGACGTACGCCGCGAGGTGCTCGCCCGTGAGGGTGGAACGGGCGGCGACCAGGTCGGCGGGGGTGCCCTCGAAGACGATCCGGCCGCCGTCGTGGCCCGCGCCCGGCCCGAGGTCGATGATCCAGTCGGCGTGCGCCATGACCGCCTGGTGGTGCTCGACGACGATGACCGACTTGCCGGAGTCGACGAGCCGGTCGAGAAGGCCGAGCAGCTGCTCGACGTCGGCGAGGTGGAGGCCGGTGGTCGGCTCGTCGAGTACGTAGACGCCGCCCTTCTCGCCCATGTGCGTGGCCAGCTTGAGCCGCTGCCGCTCGCCGCCGGACAGCGTGTTGAGCGGCTGGCCGAGGGTGAGGTACCCGAGCCCGACGTCGGCGAGCCGGTCCAGGATCCTGTGGGCGGCCGGGATACGCGCCTCGCCCGCGCCGAAGAACTCCTCGGCCTCGGCCACCGACATCGCGAGCACCTCGCTGATGTCCCGGCCGCCGAGACGGTACTCCAGCACCGACGCCTCGTACCGTTTGCCGTCGCACTCCTCGCAGGTGCTCGCGACACCGGCCATCATCGCCAGATCGGTGAAGGTCACACCGGCGCCGTTGCAGTTGGGGCAGGCGCCCTCGGAGTTGGCGCTGAACAGGGCCGGCTTCACACCGTTGGCTTTCGCGAACGCCTTGCGGATCGGTTCGAGCAGCCCGGTGTACGTCGCCGGGTTGCTCCGCCGCGAGCCTCGGATCGCGCCCTGGTCGATCGACACCACATCCTCGCCGGCGGCCCCCGACAGCTGAGGCAGTGACCCGTGTACGAGCGAGCTCTTGCCGGAGCCCGCGACGCCGGTGACGACGGTGAGCACCCCGAGCGGGATGTCGACGTCCACGTCGCGCAGGTTGTGCGCCGTCGCGCCCCGGATCTCCAGTGCGCCGGTGGGCGTACGCACCTTCTCCTTGACGGCGGCCCGGTCGTCGAAATGGCGGCCGGTGAGGGTGCCGCCGGCTCGCAGTCCCTCGACGGTGCCCTCGAAGCAGACGGTGCCGCCCGCCGTACCGGCGCCGGGGCCGAGGTCGACGATGTGGTCGGCGATCGCGATCGTCCCCGGCTTGTGCTCCACGACGAGCACCGTGTTGCCCTTGTCCCGCAGCCGCAGCAGCAGGCCGTTCATCCGCTCGATGTCATGCGGGTGGAGCCCGATGGTGGGCTCGTCGAAGACGTAGGTGACGTCGGTGAGCGAGGAGCCGAGGTGGCGGATCATCTTGACGCGCTGTGCCTCGCCGCCCGACAGCGTGCCCGCCGGCCGGTCGAGCGAGAGGTAGCCAAGACCGATCTCCACGAACGAGTCCAGGGTGTGTCCGAGCGTCGTGAGCAGCGGCGCCACCGACGGCTCGGCCAGGCCGCGGACCCATTCGGCCAGGTCGTTGATCTGCATCGCGCACGCCTCGGCGATGTTGATCCCACCGCTCCCGCCGCTCCCACCGATCCGCGACGACCGGGCCGGCTCGCTGAGCCGGGTGCCGTCGCACTCGGGGCAGGCGGTGAAGGTGACCGCCCGGTCCACGAACGCCCGGATGTGCGGCTGCAACGCCTCCCGGTCCTTGGAGAGGAACGATTTCTGGACCTTGGGTATCAGCCCCTCGTAGGTGAGGTTGATGCCGCTGACCTTGACCTTCGTCGGCTCCCGGTAGAGGAAGTCGTGCAGCTCGGTCTCGGTGAAGTCGCGGATCGGCTTGTCCGGGTCGACGAAGCCCGACTCGGTGAAGATCCGCAGGGTCCAGTGGCCGTCCTTCGTGTAGCCGGGGACGGTGATCGCGCCCTCGGCGATCGACTTGGAGTCGTCGAAGAGCTGGGCGAGGTCGATGTCGGAGACCGTGCCCCGGCCTTCGCAGCGCGGACACATGCCGCCGGTGCGGGTGTAGGTCTGCTTCACGGTCTTACGGGCGCCGCGTTCGACCGTGATCGCACCGCTCGCCCGGACCGAGGGGACGTTGAAGGAGAACGCGGGCGGCGGACCGATGTGCGGCTGCCCGAGCCGGCTGAAGAGGATGCGCAGCATCGCGTTGGCGTCGGTGGCGGTGCCCACCGTGGAGCGGGCGTCGGCCCCCATCCGCTGCTGGTCGACGATGATCGCGGTCGTCAGACCTTCGAGTACGTCGACCTCGGGCCGCGCCGGCGTCGCCAGGAAGCCCTGCACGAAGGCGCTGTGGGTCTCGTTGATCAGCCGCTGCGACTCCGCGGCGATCGTGCTGAACACCAGCGAGCTCTTGCCCGAGCCGGAGACGCCGGTGAACACCGTCAGCCGCCGCTTCGGGATCTCGACGCTGACGTCCTTGAGATTGTTCTCGCGCGCGCCGTGCACGCGGATCAGATCGTGGCTGTCGGCATCGTGCGGCGCAGGCGACCGCGTGTGGTCCGTTCTCGTGGCCATGCTTCTCGTGTCTCCGTATCTGTTGGCGGAGCCGCCTTCGCGGTCCCGTCGGTGTCGCCTGGCTCGATGCGAACAGCTGCGAGCAGTACGTCTGGTTGCGAGCAGACGCCCGATTTCAGTACGCCCGGTTTCAGTACGTCCGGTTCGGTACGTCTGGTTCTTCTCCGTCGGTGCGGTCGCGTCCGTCGGCGCGGTCGCGGCAACGGTCCGCTGTCGGCCTGACGGCGGTGTCGGCCGGTGTCGGCCGGTGTCGGCCGGTGTCGGCCGGGGAAGGCCGGGTGGCGCGACGCCTGTCCGGCCTGTGTCAGCCGGTTTCGGCCGGGGGCGTGCTCGGCGCGAGACGCGGGTTCGCCTGCAGGGTAGCGCCAGGGCGTGTCACGAAAGTAGCGCCGCCGGGCCCGGAGGGCGTCGCGGGCCGGGCGGGACTCTCGTCACACGCCCTGGGTTCGCGGGACCGGAGCTCACTGCCCCCGGGGCTGGGTGAAGCGCAGCATGTTGCCGGAGGGGTCGCGGAAGGCGCAGTCGCGGACGCCGTACGGCTGGTCGATCGGCTCCTGCAGCACCTCGCCACCCGCGGCGCGGATGCGTTCGAAGGTGGCGTCGCAGTCGTCGGTGCTGAAGATGACACCGCGCAGCAGGCCCTTCGCCAGCAGTTCCGCCATGGCCTGCTTGTCGGCGGGGGAGGAGTTCGGGTTCGCGACGGGCGGTTCGAGAACGATGTTCACATCGGGCTGCGACGGCGCGCCGACAGTCACCCAGCGCATCCCCTCCCAGCCGACGTCGTTGCGCACTTCCAGGCCGAGAACGTCCCGGTAGAAGACGAGCGCCTTGTCATGGTCGTCGACGGCGATGAAGCACTGCGAAAGCTTGATGTCCATGCGTTTCACGCTACGGGCGGGGTGCGGGTTCCGCTTCTCCGTTCCTGACCGGTCAGGAACGGAGTGGTCAGGAACGAGCCGGACCGTTCCTGACCGGTCGCGTGTGGATCTTGGCGACACAGGCCGGGATGGCGGCGCCCTCGTCATGGCGGCGGGCCCGGTACGAACTCGGGCTCTCGCCGACCAGCTCCGTGAACCGCGAGCTGAACGACCCCAGCGAGGTGCAGCCGACCGCGAAGCAGACCTCCGTCACCGTCAGGTCACCCCGCCGCAGCAGCGCCTTGGCCCGCTCGATCCGGCGCGTCATCAGGTAGCTGTACGGCGTCTCCCCGAACGCGGCGCGGAAGCTGCGGGAGAAGTGACCCGGTGACATGAGGGCGACGCGCGCCAGCGCCGGAACGTCGAGCGGCTCCGCGTAGTCGCGGTCCATCCGGTCACGGGCCCGGCGCAGCCGGACGAGGTCCTCCAACGTCACACGACCACCCTCCCACAGCGCGGGGCGCCGCCGGTGTCGGTGCCGTACGGGCCGGTTCGCTCAGGCCCGGGTGGCTGCCACCGCCGTACGTACGGCGGTCACCAGCGCGTCGTCGTCATGTTCCTCGCTCGCCCACGCCACGTGGCCGTCGGGGCGGATGAGGGCGGCCCGTACCCCGGACCACTCGGGGCGCGGGCCGGCCGGCGGCTCGGACAGCGGCGCGCTGTGGACGGTGATGTCCGGTGCGAGCACGAGCGGCCGGCCGCCTGCCGCACCCGTGAGCGTGCCGGTGAGATCGAGCAGGACGTGACGGCCGTCGTTCAGCAGGCCGAACAGGGACTTCCCGTGGGAGGCGAAGGCCAGGTCCGGTGCGCGCCGCCCGGTCAGCGGGTGTACGCCGACGGTCGATGCGTCCAGTGTGTCCGGTGCGTCCGGCGCGTCCCGTGCGTTCGTCACGGGCGGGTAGGCGACGGCGAGCGCCGACACGCGCTCGGCGAGGTCCTTCGAGAACTCCGGCCGGGTGGCGATGAGTTGACTGAGGAACGAGCGCAGCGCCTGCCCCTCGGGCGTGAAGCCGGTGATCAGCGCGGTCTGCGCGCGCGTGCTCTCCAGGAGGTCCGCGCCGACCGGGTGCCGCTCGTCGTGGTAGCTGTCCAGAAGGCTGTCGGGCGCGGTGCCGTTGAGGGTCGCGGCCAGCTTCCAGCCGAGGTTGGTGGCGTCCTGGACGCCGATGTTGAGCCCCACGCCCCCGGTGGGGAAGTGCATGTGCGCGGCGTCCCCGGCCAGCAGTACCCGCCCCGCGCGGTACCGCGCGGCCTGCCGGGTGGCGTTGCCGAACCGTGAGAGCCAGACCGGGGCCCGCATCCCGAAGTCGTCGCCCGTGATCCGTACGACGTTGTCCCGCAACTCCTCCAGGGTCAGTTCACCGGACGGATCGGTCCGTACGTCGTCCCGCCCGATGCCGATGAAGCGGTGGAACCCGCCGGGCATGCGGAGGGCCATCAAGCCGCCCTGGAGGTTCGACACGCTGATGCCCCGAGTCTGCGGCGGGCTGTCCAGGACGACATCACCGAGCCAGCCCCAGATCGTGGCGTCGGTGCCGGGGAAGTCGATGCCCGCCGCGCCGCGCACGGTACTGCGGGTGCCGTCGCAGCCGACGACGTACGCCGCTTCCAGCGTGTACGGCCCGTCCGGTCCCTCGACCGCCACGGTCACCGAGTCCTGCCGCCGGGCCGGTCCCGTCGGCCCTGCTGGTCCCGCCGATCCCGTCAGTTCCGCCGACCTCGCCAGTCCCTCGGAAGCCGTCAGTCCCTCGGAACCCGCCAGTCCTGCCAGTCCCACCACCCGGTGCCCACGTCGTATCCGTACACCGGCCGCTCGTGCGTGCTCCTCCAGCAGCTCTTCCGTACGGGCCTGCGGAAGCGCCAGCGTGAACGGGAACGGCGTGTCCAGCACGCTGAAGTCCATCCGGTCGTCCAGGCCGCCGAAGTGGCCGTCGGGGAGCCGTACGCCCTCCGTGAGGAACTTCTCCACCAGGCCCCGGAAGGCCAGGATTTCGAGGGTGCGCGGGTGGAGCGTGAGCGCTTTCGAGTGCGAATCCCGCTCCTCCCGGGCCTCCAGAAGGGTGACGGACACCCCGCCCAGCCGTAGCTCTGCGGCCAGCCAGAGCCCCACCGGCCCGGCGCCGACCACGACAACCTGCTGCTCCACGCATCCTCCTTGGTCGCTGACCAATAACTCTGCTCAGTAGACTAGGTCAGTGACAAAAAGGCAACAGGACGGTGAACCCTCCCGGCCCCGGCTCGACCCCGGGACCGTGGTGAAGGCGGCGCTGGAACTCCTCGACGAGAAGGGCGTGGAGGCCGTGTCGATGCGCGGCATCGCGGAACGCCTCGGCGTCCGGATGAACACGGTGCTCTGGCACGCCAAGTCCAAGGCCCGTCTGCGGGAGTTGATGGCGGACGCGATCGTCGCCGACATATCGCTGGACGATCTGCCCGACCCCTGGGAGGAGCGCGTTCGCGCCCTGGCCCACCGCTACCGCCGCGCCCTGCTCGGGTACCGCGACGGGGCCGTGATCGTGGCCGGTACGTACGCCGCCGAGCCCGCCACGCTCGGGTCGTCCGAAGTGATGGTCGAGGCGCTGCTCGAAGGAGGGCTGTCGGAACGCGACGCGGCCTGGGCCTGCTTCACCATCGTCTACTACGTGCTGGGGCTGGTCCAGGAGGAGCAGGCGGCCCCGGACGCGGTCGGCCACCGGCTCGTCGGGCCGCTCGCCTCCGGGGACTACCCCTCGCTGAGCCGGGTCGCCGCGCACCTGGCGGGGCCGTCCTTCGACGAGCGCTTCGACTACGGCCTCTCCCTCATCCTGCGATCACTGGCTGAGGACAAGTCGCCTGGCCCGTCCGGCGGTTGAGAACGGGCCCGGCGACGTGGCGCGCGGCTACCAGGCCACCGGCAGCTCGCACGGGAAGCGCCGGATGGTCTCCGTGTCCCAGCGCAGCTCCTCCGCCGGAACCGCCAGTCGCAGCTGCGGGAACCTGGCCAGCAGGCCGCCGATCGTGACCTCCAGCTCCGCCATGGCCAGGGGGGCCGCGATACAGCGGTGTCCGCCCCAGCCGAAGGTCATGTGCGGAGTGTTCGGCCGGTGCGGGTCGATGTCGTGCGGGGTGGTGAACCTCTCCGGGTCGCGGTTCGCCGTCAGGTACGACACGTGGACGAAGTCGCCTGCCCGGATCGTCACTCCGTCCATCTCCACGTCCTCCAGTGCGACGCGCGGGATGCCCACGCCCTTGCGGAACGGGATGTAGCGGAGAAGTTCGTCGAGCACCGGCGTCAGCGACTCGGGCCGGCTCCGCAGCAGGTCCATCAGCTCGGGGCGGGTGAGCAGGAGGTAGGCGATGTTGCTGATCTCGCAGGTCGCCGTGTCGTGGCCGCTCAGCATGAGGGTGAGCGCCATGACCGCGAGGTCCTTGTCGTCGAAGGCGTCGTCACCGTCCTTGGCGGCGGCCAGGGTGCTGATCAGGTCGTCCCCCGGGGTGCGCCGCCGCTCGGCCACCAGCGCGCCGAAGTAGTCGCGCAGCCGCGCCTTCGCGTCCGCCGCCGCCTGTCGCGTGTCCGGGGCGGTGGACAGCATCTGATGGGCGTACGTCTGCATCCGGGGCCGGTCGTCCGGGGCGATGCCCAGCAGCTCGCAGATGGTGTGCTGCGGGAGCTTGTCCGACAGGTGGTGGGCCAGATCGGCCGGGGCGCCGTGCTCGGCCATCTCGTCCAGGAGCCCGGCGACGATGCCCTCGATGGCGGGCCGCATCCGGTCCACGTGCCGCTTGGTGAACGCCTGCGAGGCCAACTGCCGCAGCCGGGTGCTCCGGGGCGGGTCCATCACATTGATCGACTCGGGGGAGACGATCGGCTCCGGGGTCAACCGCGGGTAGTTGTGGCCCATGATTCCCGCACGGCTGAACCGCTGGTCGGTGGTCACCTGCCGCACCCCGTCGAACCCCGTGACCAGCCAGGCGTCCGCGTCGCCGTACGGCAGCCGGATCCGCGAGACGGATCCTTGGGACATGAGCCCCGCGAGTGAGGGATCGAATTCTAAAGCCTCGCTGAAATCGAACGGACAGGTGATTGATTCGCCAACTTCGGTCATCAAGTACTCCAGGACGAACGCGAACGGTCATCCGGCCAGTGGGGCGGACGGTGTGAGTGAGGGATAATTACCTCCCTCATTTCGCACATATGCCTGCGGTGCGGCAAATGGCGACGACTCGTCATTGTGTTCGTATCGACGGGCTCGCGATCACCGATCCGGCCACACCGCGATCCCGCCGCTGTCCGCGCATGACGCCGGCGACCACCCTCGGATGGCCGCCAGGCAGGGAACAGGACGTACTGTCCGGCTCGTGGAATCCCGGGTCAGAAGCGCCGTCCCCAGTTCACGGTCGCCGAGGCACGGTCGTTCCAACCGAACTGGCTCAGGTGGAAGTAGGTCCGCCCGGCGGGCAGGTAGAGCTGCGAGCCCTGGTAGTTGATGTTCTCGTACAGCGAGATATCCCAACGGCACCAATTGACCGAGGAGATGAAGTCGTTCCAGTTGCCCGTGTGCAGGAATCCGCGCGGCACGCGCGTGAGGTCGCTCCAGGCCCGCGCCGGACCGTTCTGCAGCCAGTCCCCGCCCCCGTCGTCGTGCTCGTAGTAGTACGAAAGCTCCGACAGCGAGTCCGGATTGGTCGTGCCGACGTCATGGAACGGCGCCGCGAGCAGGTGGTTGTTGAGCCCCTCCATGGACGTGAAGCTGTACATGACGGGGTTCTTCTTCGCGTCAAAACCTGGCGTCGAGTACAGCGCCTGCCCGTCGAATTGATGCACTGTGCCCGGCTCGTTGGTCTCGCCGTCGATCACTACCTTCATGGCCGGCGGCTGATGCGGCTTCGGTGCCGGCGGGGCCTTGCCGTCGAGGCCGATCATCATGAGGTGGTCCTCGTGCGAGAGCGGGGCGGAATCCGCGAAACGGTCCACTATCGCGTCGAACGAGTCGATGCCGGATTCCGCGAGGCTCGCGCGTACCCGCGCGGCCCTTTTCTTGTGGCTCGGGTCGGTGGGCATGCGGCTCAGTTGCTCGGTCATGGTTCTCACCTCTCTTGACGAACGTGATCGCCCTTGACGAACGTGATCGCCAACCGGCGCCAGCCAAAAGGAGGTTGAACCTGATGGAAAACCGGTGCTCGGATGTGGCGATGCGGCAGCCCCGCCTATGACCGGCGCCTGGGATCGGTTCCATCGGGTCCGATCAAGAGCGAGCACACCCCGGGCCGTATGGCGTATTCATGCTGCGGACATGCGCCGCCCGGGAGATAACCCCTTTTACTCACAAGCGTAGGTGCCCCTATGACGGCACGCCAGTTGGCAGGTGCCGGGAATGAATGCCTCGGGCCGGTGCGATCGACATAGGCCGAACAGGTGATTGTTTTGTCGGCCGATCCGCACTTAATTCCGCGATGCTCTCGTCCGTCGGGAGACTTGCCCTCGTTTGGGTCAATACGATCCGATGATCACTATGGCGGGTGTGATCGGGGTTCAACGTTCCTCACCTACTCGGGAGAAACCATGCGTATTCGCACGTCCCTCGCTGCCGCCGCCCTGGCCGCGTCCGCGGTCCTCGCGGGCGCCGGTTCCGCTGTCGCCGACGCTGACGCCGACGCCATCGTCGCCAACTCCCCCGGCGTCCTCTCCGGCAACAACATCCAGGTGCCGATCCACATTCCGGTCAACGTCTGCGGTAACACCATCAACATCATCGCGCTGCTGAACCCGACGACCGGCAACGTCTGCATCAACGCGGACGGTGGCGGCCACGCCAAGAAGGGTCACGGCCACCACGGAGGCTGATCTCGGCGGTCAGGCTCACCGGCGCGGCGCCCCGACCGGGGCTGTCGGCGCCGGTGAGCCTGACGGCACCCGTCACGACCCCGCCCGCGACGGGGATCGCGCTCTACCGGTCGAGCTCCTCCGGCATCTGTCGTCGGTGCTGTTCGTAGAGGGTGGCGAACACGCGGGTGGCCGCGGCCAGGGCGCGCATGTGGTCGTAGGCGTGGCCGGGGGGAGTGCGGGGGGTGGGTTGGGCGTCGCGGTCGAGCAGTCCGTACGCCGTTCTGTACAGAGACACATAGTGCGGGGAATCGGTGTCGCCCAGGTCTTCGCACAGGAGCAGGGCGAGCTGGCCCCGGAGCTTGAGCGTGGTGATGTCCGTCCAGTCGCGCTCGGGGAGCGCGAGCCGGCGGGCGAGGGCGGCGGCGACGGTACGGTCGATCGTCACGAGATCCACGGGATATGACGCCTGCTGAGCGCTCCCGACACCGCCTGCACTTCCGGCCTCACGGCAGGTGGCTCTGGGCGTGGGGGAGAACGGCAACCGTTCGAGTTCGCGCAGACGCCACCGGCGCAGGGCGGCCAGGAGGCGGTGAAGTGTCTCCGTATCCGTGGTGTATTCCGGTGCCCGCCAGGGCCAATGGAGTCCCGGAATGCGGCGGTTGATGGTCATCGGACCCCCGCCTTGTACGTACTGAACGCCTGCGTGCCGACGGTGCACCAGGTACACGTCCCGCGCCGCCCCCAGGTGCGGGCGAGCGTGGCGACGAGCAACATGCCCCGGCCGTGCTCCTCTTCCGGCCCCGGTTGTTCGACAACGACCCGCGCGGGGGAATGGTCGTCCACCTCGATCAGCACCTCGTCCGTCTGGTCGTACGAGAGCGAGAACCGGACACACTCGCCCCGCCCGTGCACCACGGCGTTGGTGACGAGTTCACTGACCAGGAGCTGTACGGTCTCGATCGCCTCCTCGCACACACCGCCCTGCCGCAGGAGCGTGCCGGCGGTACGGCGCATGTGCTCGACGCGGCGAGGGTGCGGCCGGAACGAGATGTGCAGGCGCACGGCACCGCGTATGTCGACTGCGGTTGCTGGTGGGGGAGTTGTGCTTTGAGTGGAGGGAGGCATCGCGTGTCCTTGCCGTCGATCCCTTGGGGAAGCCGCGGGGCCGCCTCTCGGCCCGACGCCCAGCTTTCGTATGCTCACTCAAAGCGTCGAAGTGACTGCGTTGCGTGAGTTGCGTGTATAGCCTGGCATCAGATCCGCTGCTGTTGGGACGTTCTAGCGGGATTCTGTTGGCAAGTTCCGCCGTGAATTACCGCGTGAGCGAGGGTGGTTGATGCAGGAGCGCGGTGACTCCCGCTGTGACGAAGAAAGTTCCTTGCGGAAGCGGAAGCAGCGTCGACACACTGGACAGTGCTCTGAGAGGACCTCGGATGATCACGGACATCGAATCGGCAACGCCCGCGCTGTGCCGCTTACACCTGGGCAACGAGCTGCGTCACCTCAGGCAGAAGGCCGGGCTTACCTCAAGTCAGGTCGTCAGGAAGCTCTTCTGGAGTCCGTCGAAGCTGACTCGGCTGGAGACGGGTGAGAACTCGGTTGTCGAGCCGTCCGATGTCATGGCGCTCTGCCAGATCTTCGCGGCCGACGAGGAAACGACCGAGTTGCTCAAGGGGTACGCGGCGGTCACCAAGACAAAGCGGGACTGGTGGCAGTCCACCGAGTATCGCCCGGTCATCGCCCCAGGCTTCAGGGCGTACTTGGGGCTGGAGGCCACGGCCACCGCCTTGCACAACTACGAGTCCGAGTTCGTTCCCGGCCTGCTCCAGACCGAGGCCTACGTGCGCGCGACCCACCGGAGCGCGCACCAAGGTCTCAGCGAAGAGGAGATCGCCCGCATGGTCGCGGTGCGGATGACTCGGCAGAAGGCCCTGCGTCGGGAACCGCCGTTGAAATTCGCGGCGGTGGTCAGCGAAGCGGTGCTGTACCGGCAGGTTGGAGGTCCCGAGGTCATGCGAGCACAGCTCGCGCACATCACCGAGGTGGCGTTGCTGCCCAACGTCCGGGTCCAGGTGATCCCCTTCAAGGCCGGTGCTCACCCGGGGATGAACGGAGCTTTCCACACGCTCCAGTTCCACGACCGGGATGCTCTTAAGCCGATCATCTATTTTGAGAACCTTGCCGACGCCTGGGTGAGTCGGCGGCAGTCGGACGTGGAGCTTCACGAGGAAGCGTTCAACGAGCTGCAAGCCATCGCTCAGGGGCCTCAGGAGTCCTTGAGCGTGATCAAGAAGGCAATGAAGGAGCTTTGATTCCGATGTCGACCATGGCTCGTGCGCTGAGCGGCGCAGATTGGTTCAAGTCGAGCTACAGCAATGACCACGGCGGAGCGTGTGTCGAGGGTGCCCGTCTTGACGGCGATGCCATGGCCGTGCGTGACTCAAAGGATCCCCACGGCCCCGCGTTTGTCTTCACTGGCCGGGCGTGGACAGCGTTTGTTAACGCTCTTGGTGCCGGGGGTCGTTCGTAAGGATCCACTTCATATGCCACCTGTGGGCTGTTCTCCCGGCAGCGGGCCACAGGAGTCCCTGAGCATGATCAAGAGGGAAAAGGAGCACTGATTCTGATGAAGATCACCGCTGACACGCTGTCTGGTGCCGACTGGTTCAAGTCGAGCTACAGCGATGACCAGAAGGGCATGTGTGTCGAGGGTGCCCGTCTTGGCGGCGATGCCATGGCCGTACGTGACTCCAAGGATCCCCATGGTCCCGCGTTCGTCGTCACCGGCCGGGCGTGGACAGCGTTCATCGACGCGGTCGGCGCGGATGGCCGCTCGTAAGGCTCGACTTCGTACGCCACTGTGGGCCGCTCTCTTCCCGGGAGCGGCCCACAGTCGTCACATCCCCCTTGAGCTGGGGACCCTGGCCCCGCAAGCCGTCGCTCGCGGGTGACGTGAGGGTGCGCGGGGGTGCTTCGCGGGGCGGCCCGAAGGCCGTACGCAGGCGTTTCGTGGTGACGTGGGGGCCAGATGATTCGGATTTCAATATGTTGATACCGTGATTTCTGGGGTGCCATCCCGCCCCGTGAAGTGAACCCTCAGCAAGGAATCAGCAATGAAGAGCGACCCTCTCTCTGAAGCGAAGGAAGCCGACCCGACCTCCTCCGTCATCCAGGCGACACGAGCGACACGCTGGGATCCCACCGGCGACTCCTGGGAGACCACCTCTCGCGGGCGCGCCGTCCTCAGTGATCCGCGGCTCAACAAGGGCACCGCGTTCACCGAGGGCGAGCGCCGCCGTCTCGGGCTGACCGGCCTGATCCCGTCCCAGGTGATGACCCTGGAGCAGCAGGTGACCAGGGCCTACGGGCAGTACCGGGCCAAGGCCACGGACCTGGACAAGAACGTGTATCTCCGGTCCCTCCAGGACCGTAACGAGGTGCTGTTCTACCGGCTGCTGGGCCAGCATCTCAGCGAGATGCTGCCGATCGTGTACACGCCCACCGTCGGCACCGCGATCGAGCGCTACAGCCATGAGTACCGGCGCTCCCGTGGCATCTACCTCTCCGTCGATTCCCCTCAGGACATCGAGCCGGCACTGCGTGCGAGCGGTCTCGGCCCCCAGGACGTCGATCTGCTCGTCGCCACCGACGGCGAGGCCATCCTCGGGATCGGCGACTGGGGTGTGGGTGGCATGGACATCTGCATCGGCAAGCTCGCCGTGTACACGGCGGCGGCAGGCATCGACCCGGCGCGTGCGGTGCCGGTCGTCCTCGATGTCGGCACCAACCGCCAGGAGCTGCTGGACGACCCGCTCTACCTGGGCAACCATCATCCGCGCGTGGACCGTGAGACGTACGACGCGTTCATCGCCGAGTACGTCGCCGCGGCCGGCCGGGTCTTCCCCGACGCGTTGCTGCACTGGGAGGACTTCGGTTCCTCCAACGCCCGCCGCATCATCGACACGTACGGCGACCGGGCCCTCACGTTCAACGACGACATCCAGGGCACCGGAGCGGTCAATCTGGCGGCCGTGCTCTCCGGCGCCCGGGTCACCGGGGCGCCCCTGCGCGACCACCGCGTGGTGATCTTCGGTGCGGGTTCGGCCGGACTCGGGATCGCCGACCAGCTGCGCGACGCCCTGATCGCGGACGGCCTCGACCCGCAGGAGGCGTCGGACCGGTTCTGGTGCATCGACCGGTACGGCCTGGTCGTGGACGACGCCGAAGGGCTCGACGAGCACCGGCTGCGGTACGCCCGCAAGGCCGCCGACGTCGCCGACTGGGAGCGCGACGCGCAGGTCGGCGGCATCACCCTCGCCGAGGTCGTCCGCCGCGCCCGTCCCACCATCCTCATCGGCACCTCGGGTCAGGGCGGTGCCTTCACCGAGGACGTCGTACGCGAGATGGCGGCGCACACCGAGCGGCCCGTCATCCTCCCCATGTCCAACCCGACGCCGCTGGCCGAGGCCAAGCCCGAGGACCTGGTCCGGTGGACCGACGGACGGGCTCTGATCGCGACCGGAAGCCCGTTCCCGGCGGTGGAGCACGACTCCGTCACCCATGTCATCGGCCAGGCCAACAACGCTCTGGTCTTCCCCGGGCTCGGGCTCGGCGCGATCGTGGCGCGTGCCACCCGGATCACCGAGGGCATGTTCCTCGCCGCCGCCCAGCAGATCGCCGCCATGGTCGATCCGACGACTCCCGGGTCGCCCATCCTTCCCCTGGTGGACCACCTGCGGGAGACCTCCGCCGCGGTCGCCGTCGCCGTGGCCCGCGCCGCGCAGCGTGACGGTGTGGCGCGCGCGCCCCTCGGCGACGACCTCGAAACCACCGTACGAGACGCCATGTGGAGCCCGGACTACAGCCCGGTCAAGCCAGTCTGACGCCCGTAACAGCAGACGCAAGGGACAAAGACTGTGAGCTTCACTCATATCTTCACGATCATCGTGCCTGTCTTCCTCGTGATCGCCCTCGGTTACGGGGCCGGGCGAGGACAGGCGTTCAGCGGGGAGCGCGGCGGTGCGCTCACGGTGCTCACGATGCAGTTCGCCCTTCCGGCGGCACTGTTCCTGAGCATCATGAACACCCCGCGCCACACCCTGCTCAGCCAGGGGCCCCTCGTCGGGATGCTCGCACTCGGGCTGCTCAGCCTCTACGTACTGATCTTTCTCGGACTGCGGACAATCGGGCACGTGCCGACCGAGAGGGCGGCGATCCAGACGCTGGCGGCCGTCCAGCCTCAGTACGCCTTCATGGGCGTCACGATTCTGGGCAGCCTGTTCGGGGCCGCGGCCGCGGCGATCCCGATCGCCATCGCCGGCATCCTGGTGAATGTCATCCTCGATCCCGTCGTGCTGATCCTGATCAGCCTCGACCGGAAGGGCGCCGACGCGTCGGAAGCGTCGGGAGTGTCGGCAGTGTCGGAACGTGCCTCGGTGCCTGGGCCCCGGAACGCGTCCCGGCGCGTCCCGGTGTCGGCAACTGTCGGGGGCGCCTCCACCGGGAGCGGCTCGGTGAGCGGCGAACGGCTGGACGACGAGACGCCGGACGGTGAGACGCCGCACGGTACGGAAGGGCACGCCGACGCGCCGGTATCCGCCGGCGGTGGCGGCAAGCCCAAGCCCACCTGGTTGCGGATCCTGGAGCCGCTGCGCAAGCCCTTCGCCTGGGCTCCGCTGCTCGGGCTGGTCTTCGCGCTGACCGAGGTCCACCCGCCCGAGATGATCAACTCGTCGCTCAACCTGGTGGGACAGGCGGCCTCGGGCGTGGCGCTGCTGTCGGTGGGCGTGACTCTCGCCCGCGTCGGCAGGCCCCAGCTCAGTGCCGGAGCGTTCGGTATCGCGCTGTGCAGTGTGGTGGTGCTGCCACTGAGCGTCTACGGCATCGGCCTGCTGCTGACCACGCAACAGGTCGCGGCGCAGGCGGCGTTGATCGTCGCCTTCCCCGTCTCGCCCGTACCGATGATGCTTGCCTCGCAGCACGTCAAGAGCGAGGAGCACCGCATAGCCTCGGCCGTGATCATCAGCATTGTGCTGGCCTTCATCACACTGCCGTTGATGATCAACCTGACCGGCTGACCCGCCGCTCAACGGGCTGACCGGAGGACGGGCGAGCGTGAAGGGGCGGGCCGGAGGATTCGGCCCGCCCCTTCACGCTCACCGCCCCTTCGTGCTCGCGCCGATGAGTTTCGGGCGGCGCGGGGGTCGGTAAGGGTGAAGACGTTCTCGCACAACTCGTATGAGGAGACACGCATGGCCACCAAAGGATTTACCACCTGTCTGTGGTTCGACGGACAGGCGGAAGAGGCAGCGAACTATTACGCCTCGATTTTCAAGGACTCCAAGGTCGGCCGGATCGTCCGGCACACCGAGGCCGGGTCGGGGCCCGTCGGATCCGTGCTGACTGTCGAGTTCGAGGCCAACGGCCAGAAGTTCGTTGGGCTGAACGGTGGGCCGCTGTTCACCTTCAACGAGTCCATTTCGTTCCAGATCCACTGCGA
Organism: Streptomyces sp. NPDC088400; assembly: GCF_044753355.1. Classification (NCBI taxonomy): domain Bacteria; kingdom Bacillati; phylum Actinomycetota; class Actinomycetes; order Kitasatosporales; family Streptomycetaceae; genus Streptomyces; species Streptomyces sp. NPDC088400. The sequence goes on from NZ_JBIVMZ010000001.1 coordinate 1,040,235, forward strand.
CAACCAGGACGAGGTGGACCACTACTGGCGCCTGCTCTCGGACGGGGGCGCGGAATCCGACTGCGGCTGGGTCAAGGACAGGTACGGAGTGTTCTGGCAGGTCGTCCCCAGCGGACTCATCGACATGATCAGCGACCCGGATCCGGAGAAGGCGGGGCGGACCATGGAGGCGATGCTGTCGATGCACAAGCTCGACATCGCCACACTGGAGAAGGCCTACGCGGGCGAGTAACGGGGCCGGCCGCCACGAAGCGCGGGATGACGCGCCAAGGCCGCCATGAAGCGCGGAGGATGAGGCGCCGGGCTGCCATGAAGCGCGGCAGGATGGGGCGCCGGGCTGCCATGAAGCGCCGGATCAATGGGCCGGGGTGACCGATGATCCGGCGCTTCATGGGCGCGTCACCGCATGGTGCGGCAGTTGCCGGGACTACTCAACGGACCCGTTACACCCTGCACTCCGGTACGCCACTGGCGCTGACCCAACGGGCTGAGACGTACTTACTGATCTGTCCCGAGACGCGGTACCACTTGTGGTTGCCCTCGACGTTGCCGCCCCGCACGAAGCAGTCCAACCTGACCTTGCGGTCCGAGTTGATCCGGCCCCACTCCCTGGCGCTGACCCTCGGCTCCTCACGGATGGCCACAAAGTCTCTCGCGGTGACCGTGCCCGTGAACGGAGCCGCTGCCTTCACGTCCGTCGGCGATGCCATGGCGGGCGTGGCCGTCACGGCTCCGGTGCCGGCGACCATGAGTGCCGCGAGGACCGCGATGCCCCTGGCCTTGGTGCGCAGTTCGTACATGGATTCCTCCTTCTGTGCGGGTGAATTGCCTTGTCATTTATGGCACTTCGGTCGGGGCGTCAGCCAGAAGGAACGGAGATCCTCACCCTTACGGGGGTGTGGTGCAGGCAAACGGGGTGTATTTGTGTCGCATAGGCGCCAGCTTGCATGGGGCCGGAGTATGACCAATGGCGTTTACGCGCCAATGGGTGGGTGCGCCTATTGCATCTCGACTAAAGTCAACCAGCTCTTTACGGCGTGCAATGCGATTTGATGATGAGCGGGGAACGGTTCGGAGGGAGCGCCGGGCGGCCGAATCGGACGGCCGAACCCGTCGCCCCAGTCCGATGGATCAGGCCGACGGCTAAGTACCCGACGGCTCAGTACTCGACGGTTCGGGACCCGACGGCTCAGTACCCGACCGGGCGCACCAGGCCCGTCTCGTACGCGAAGACCGCGGCCTGAGTCCGGTCGCGCAGGCCCAGCTTGACCAGGATCCGGCTCACATGGGTCTTGACGGTCTGTTCCGCCACCACCAGGCGCTCGGCGATCTCCGCGTTCGACAGGCCCTGGGCGATCAGGGACAGAACCTCGGTCTCGCGTTCCGTGAGGTCGCCGATCCGGTCCTTGAGCGGGGCGCGGGGAGCGCCGGTCATCCGGGAGAACTCCGCTATCAGGCGCTTGGTGATGTTCGGGGAGAGCAGGGCGTCACCGGCCGCCACCACCCGTACCGCCTGGGCGAGTTCGGCGGCCGACGCGTCCTTCAGCAGGAATCCGGACGCGCCCGCGCGCAGCGCCTCGTACACGTACTCGTCGAGATCGAAGGTGGTCAGCACGAGGACCTTGACGCCGTCACCGCCCGGTTCCGTGATGCGACGGGTGGCCTCGATGCCCCCGAGCCGGGGCATCCGGATGTCCATCAGGACGACGTCCGGGGCGAGTTCGGCGACCTTGTCGACGGCGTCGAGTCCGTCCACGGCCTGACCGACGACCTCGATGCCCTCCTCCGCGTTGAGCAGCACCGTGAATCCCTGACGGACCATCATCTGGTCGTCGGCGATCAGTACACGGACGGCGCGTAGGGCGCGGACGGGCGTGGTCATGGGGTGTCCTCGGCAGGGGTGGTGGGGAAAGCGGGTGCGACCGGGGTGACAGGCGGCTTCGCGGGGTGTTCCGTGGGAGGAGTGGTGAGATGGGCCGTGGGAAGGCTCGTGGTCACCTCGTAACCGCCGTCCGGGGTAGGGCCGGTGACCAGTTCGCCACCCAGCATCGTGGCGCGTTCGCGCATCCCCAGCAGCCCGTGTCCGTCGCCCCGCGAGGGCGGGGCGGGCGTTGTCGGCGCGGTGTTGACGACCTGGATGGTGAGGCCGTCCCGCCGGTATCCGATCGCCACCCGCACCGACGATCCGGGCGCGTGCCGCAGAGCGTTGCTGAGCGCCTCCTGGACGATGCGGAAAGCTGACAGTTCGACGCCCGGCGACAGCGGGCGCGGCTCTCCGGTGATCTCGGTGCTGACCGTGAGTCCGGCGCCGCGCACCTTGCCGACCAACTCGTCCAGCTGGTCGAGGGAGGGCTGCGGGGCGTGCCGTACCGCGTCGGACAGAGCGTCCTCGGAGCGCAGCACGCCCAGGACCCGCCGCAGTTCGGTCAGCGCCTCGACCGCGTTCTCGCGGATGCCCGCGAGATTCGCCTTCAGCTCGTCGGACGGGTCCTTTACCAGGTGCGGGGCCACCTGCGCCTGGATGGAGATCACCGACATGTGGTGGGCGACCACGTCGTGCAGCTCGCGTGCGATCCGGTTGCGCTCCTCCAGCAGAGCGCGCCGGGCCCGTTCCTCGGCGGTCAGCTCTTCCTGTACGACCAGTTCTGTACGGGCCACCCGGCGGCCCCGCAGTGAGGCGCCGACCACCGTCGCGATCACGAGGGCCAGGACACCTTCGGCGACGTTGGGGCGGTACATCGGAGGGGGCAATACCAGGCAGGACAAGCCCAGCAGGGAGTTGAGCGCCAGAGCCTCGACCGCCACCCGGGGGCGGACCCGCAACGCCAGCAGGAAGAGTGTCCCGGCCTGGAGGACGAGTCCGGGCGCGGTCCAGGGGATGGACGCGGGTCCGAGCGCCGAGGGCACGGCCGCCTGGGCGCCGATGAACATGACGATGGTGGACAGCCACCAGGCCGGTACCGGGCGGAACATCGCCATGATGAGTGCCACCGACTGGATCACGGCGAGCAGGGTGCCGAAGACCGGTCCCAGTCCGTAGTCGGTGGAGAGCATGGCCGTATTGACGATGGTCGCCGGATAGGCGACGAGGACCACGAGGACGTGCGGCAGCCGGGCCAGCCGACGCGGTCGGCTCATGCGGGGCAGCGGATCGGCGGCCGTCGTCCACAGGTCCGTACGGAGGGTACGTGGCACCGCGACAAGAGCACGGGGTACTACGAGGAGGGCACGTGGCACCGCGCGAAGGGTACGTGGCAACCGGGGCGGTGCCGCTGTCGGCCGCCGCTGCCCGGTGTTCTCCCCGCTGGATTCCCCGCCCCCCGTGGACACGGGGTCAAGGTTAGACATGCCGCGAGGTCCGTTCCGGGGCGGGGCGCTGCGCGGGTACGGACTCCGTCCTGCCCCGCACGATGCCGGTTCGGCTGGGCACGGTGCCCGCCCGACCTGTTCGACTCGTCCGGCCATGTGGCGCGGGTCTTCTCTGCTCGTACGTACGGAACGTCCCCCAGCACACCAGCAGCGCCACCGCGAACACCGGCAGCCAGGCCACCCGGGCCAGCACCCAGCCGGAGCCGTCGGGGACGGTGTGCAGGCCGGGCAGGACCCCGGCCGCGAACAGGCCGACGGCGGTGACCGCGATCATCGCGGTCTGGTGCCAGAGGAAGACCGTCATCGCGGAGAGGTTCACCAGCGCCACCGCCGCCCACGCGACGGGGCGCCGCAGCACCCTCCGCAAGGGACCGAGCAGCAGCAGGGCCGCCCCGCACTGGGCGAGACCGAAGGTGACGGCCGCGAGGGTGGGCGGGTCGAGGTTGGATATGGCGGCCCCGGGCACCCCGACCATGGACGCCGGATAGCCGGCCCACAGGACGAGCGCGGTGGTGGCGGCGGTGCCGCCGAGCAGCAGCGTCCAGCCGGTCCGGCGGCCGTGCGGGCCGCCCCTGGCCCAGAGAGTCCCCAGGCAGTACGGGACCAGCCAGCCGGCCGCCACATTGAGCCAGCCGATCCAGCCGATCCAGCCGAGCCCGCCGAGCAGACCGAGGTGGCCGAGCCAGTCCGACCGGCCGGGGTCGCCGAGGCCGAACCGGATCAGGTCGACATGCAGGACGACGGCGAGCGGCCAGAGCGGATGCAGCCTGGCGACCAGCGGGGTCGCCGCCGTCAGCCCGGCGAAGACCAGCAGGAACCAGAGCGGCGACAGGACCAGCTTGAGCAGGGTGTGTACGGTCTCCGGGCCCACCCCGGACACGAGCATCGCGACGGACGCCACGGTCCACACCGTCAGTACGGCGGCGACCGGCCGGAACAGCCGGGCCATCCGGGCGCCGACCCACTGCCCGTACGGCACGCCCTGGGCGCGGGCGGAGGCGTAACTCCTCGCACCCACATGCCCGCCCACCAGGAAGAAGACCGCCAGGGTCTGGAACAGCCAGGAAATGGGGATGAGTTGGGGCATGTGCTGGAGCGGTCCGGCTCCGTGGACCGTGCCGCTGTCGGCGACCAGGGCGGTCACCAGCCAGTGGCCGAGCACCACCCCGAGGATGGCGAGGGCGCGCAACGCGTCGACGGCGCGGTCGCGGCCGGGCGGAGTGGCGTGATCGATCCGCCGGACGAGGTCACGCATGACGGGTCATCATGGAGGCGCGCTGTCCGGCGGAGGCCCGTTGTCCGGCGGACGGGTGCTGTTCGCCGGAAGGATGCTGTCCGGAGACGATCCGGGCGAGGTTCTCCAGCGGTACGGAGCCGGGCCTCAGGTAGTCGCTGTGACCGCCGTCGCCCGCGGCGAAGACCCGGGCGCCGAACTCCGGCGAGACCGGGTCCGTACCGAACCCGACGGTGAGGAAGGGGAGTTGGAGCCGCGTGTGCGGCACATCGGCGATCCAGTCGTCGGCGCCCCGGCCGGCCCAGACCGTGGCCCGGGTACGCAGAGCGGCGACGTTGCCGACACCGGCGCCGGGGCTCCCGAACAGGACCATGTCCGCGACATCCAGCCCGGACGCGGCCCGTCCGCAGACCACGGAGCCGTAGGAGTGGCAGAGGAGGGAGATCCGGGCGGTGGGCCTGGTCGCGGCCAACTCCCTGACGAAGCGGCGGAGTCCGGGGGCGGCGTCATCCGCGAGGCCGGGCGTCAGTGCCTTGGGACTCACCGTGCCGGGTGTTCTGTACCCGAGCCAGGCGACAACGGCGGAGGCGTCCCCCAACTCCCCCTCTTTATTGCGCAGTTCATGTCGGAGTGCGATAGCACCCGACCGGAAGCGGGCGTACGTGTCCAGGCCGGTGTCCGATCCCGGGACCAGCACGGCGATCCGCTCGGCCCGGGACAGGTCGCCGAAGACCTCGGTGGTCCGGCCGCCGTCGCGGCCGTCGAAGGAGAGGAAGTGGCGCTTCCGGCCCGCCATGGTGCGCAGCACGGCGGCGCGCTTCCGGTCGCCGTGTTCGGCGGCCATCCGCTCGGCCGCCCGGATGCCCGCGCGGTTGACGGCGTACCGCTCGGCCAGGGTGCCGGGGTCCGCTGCCCGCAGCGGTGCGAGCGCGGCCCCGGCCGGAACCGGCGCCGCGACCGCCGCGGGGCGGGCCGCGCCCGACACCGGCACAGCCACCGATGCGGTGACGAACGCGGAGAGCAGGGCGTGGCGCAGACGGCTTCTGAGGGGGCGGGACGCCATGGCGGGTGGTCCTTCCGTACCGGAACTGTGTCGTGCTACCGGAACGGAATCTATGAGTCACGCCACGTGGTCGGCGTCCCGCCAGGGAGGGCATGCCGTACGTAGCTCTGAAGTACTACGGGTAGGGGGAGCCGATCAGCGGGTACGGCGCCGCCATGCGTGGGGAGGGGCGGGTGCTTCGCGGTGCCGTACGGCGCCCCTCCGCGCCGACGTGGATCGGCACGTACGGCGCCCCCTCCGTGTCGCTCCACGTCGCTCCGGGCCGCTTGTCCGGGGCAGCACGGTGGGCACCCTCAGCCGGCGTCGGAGCCCGTGTCGGCCAGCGAACGGATGTCGGTGTTCGCGCCGCACAGCACCACACAGATCTTCTCGCCGGGGCCGGGACGGTACGGGGCGGAGCCGCGCGGGCCGTCCGCGGCGGACGGGCCGGAGCCGTCCCGGGCTGAGCCGGACGGACCGTCCGAGTCCGACGGGCCGGTGAGGGCCGCGAGAGCTGTGGCGGCGGCGTGTTCGACGGCGATACGACGGTCGTCCCAGAGGGACTGGCGGGCGCGCACGATCTCCGTATCCGGCACCAGGACGCTCTGTACACCGTCCTGCTGGGCGGCGCGGAGAGCCATGGCCGAGGCGCGCGGGGCGCCGAGCGAGTCGGCGGCGACCGAGTCGACCGGGGTGTCGACCGGGTGGCCGGCCTCGATCGCGGCGTTCAGGGCGCGGCAGTTCTCCGGCTCCACCGCCACGACCCGTACGCCGTGGTGCCGAGCGGCCGTCGCCACCCCGGCGAACAGCCCGCCACCGCCGACCGCCACCACCACCGTGTCCAGGTCCGGGAGCCGCTCGTGGATCTCCTCCATCAGGGTGCCCGCGCCGGCGGCGATCAGTGGAAGGTCGTAGGCGTGCGAGGCGAGCGCGCCGGTCGTGGCGGTGAATTCCTCGCAGGCGGCCAGGGCTTCGGCGTACCCCGTACCGACCAGGCGCACATCGGCACCGTACGAGCGGAGCCTGGCGACCTTGACCGGTGGGGCGGTCCGGGGCAGGAACACCGTCGCCGTCACACCCTGCCGCCGCGCCGCCCACGCACAGGCGAGGCCCGCGTTGCCGCCGGAGGCGATGGTCACTCCGGCGTCCGGGAGGGTGCCGGAGTCGCGGTGGGCCTGGAGGAAGTTCTGGGCGCCTCGGGCCTTGAAGCTGCCGGTGTGCTGCAAGTACTCCAACGCCAGCCACACCTGGCCCGGTTCGAGGTCTGTGGAGTCGACTCCGACCCCGACCCCGATGCCGAGATCGAAGGCGGGCGCAAGGGCGATCGGGCGGGTCCGGCCCGCGATGCGGTCGGTGGCGGCTTTGATGTCGCCGTGGGTGAGGTGCTGCAAGGGGGTGCTCCCTGAGGGTCGCGCGTGCGCCGGTACCCGGTGCGTATGTTCCGTAACTATCGCCGAGATCTGCCCGTGGTGGCCGACCACGGGGTCTTCTACGGAGCAAAGGAGTCTTCTACGGAGTGACGGAGTCTTCTGCGGCGCGCTGCACCAGTTCATCCGCGCTGCCGACCCCGGGCTGCCCATTCCACAGGTACCCCACAGCGCCGGAACGCCGTTGGTGCGGCACCAGGCGCATCACCGCACTCTTTGAGGTCGTCCATAAACGATCTTTGAGTCGATGCCATCGGGCGGCTGGGCGTTATGGACAGCCGATTCGGCATATCATGTCCTATATGCGGAGATCTCGGTCCCGTCACCCCGGAAGAATCTCGGGCGGGAAAGCCGCTGGCCAGGGCGGCTACACGTGTCAATAGTGCCTTTGTATACAACTCTCGGAGGCATAGAATTTTCGGTCTTGGACAGCGATGGGCTGAGACGCACCGGCTCCCGAGGCCCAGAGCATGATTCGCTCGGGGTGCCGCGCCAGGGCATGTTCTCTCCACAGCTGAAGGGTTACCAACACTGTGCAACAGGTCCAAGAATTTGGTGACAACCCTGTTGAAGTACGAGAAACCGGACACTACACCGAGGAATACGTCCCCAGCTTCGTCGAGAAATGGGACTCTCTCATAGATTGGGAGAAGCGCGCGGCGAGCGAGGGGAACTTCTTCATCGACCTGCTGCGTGAGCGGGGCGTGAAAAGCGTGCTCGATGTCGCGACGGGTACCGGATTTCACTCCGTCACGCTGCTGGCGGCCGAATTCGATACGGTAAGCGCCGACGGCAGTGCCGACATGCTTGCCATGGCCTTCGAGAACGGTATGAAGAGGGGCGGCCATATTCTGCGCGTGGTCCAGGCGGACTGGCGCTGGCTCAACAGGGACGTCCACGGGGAGTACGACGCCATCGTCTGCCTCGGGAACTCCTTCACCCATCTCTTCTCGGAGCGCGACCGGCGCAAGGCACTGGCCGAGTTCTACGCGATGCTCAAGCACGACGGAATTCTCGTGCTGGACCAGCGCAATTACGATGCGATGCTGGACGACGGGTACAGCAGCAAGCACACCTACTACTACTGCGGTGAGGACGTCACCGTGGAGCCGGAGCACGTCGACGAAGGGCTGTGCCGCATGCGGTACACCTTCCCGGACGACTCCGTGTATCACCTCAACATGTTCCCGCTCCGGAAGGACTACACCCGTCGGCTCATGTCCGACGTAGGATTCCAGCGCATCGAGACCTTCGGGGATTTCCAGCACACCTACCGTGGTGAGCAGCCGGACTTCTTCGTACACGTCGCGGAGAAGGAGTATCTGGTGGAGGACGAGGAGAAAGAGCGGTACACGGGCGCGGTCAGTACCGCCCGCAGTTACTACAACTCGCCTGACGCCGACGCCTTCTACGCCAGCGTGTGGGGCGGTGAGGACATTCATATCGGGCTCTACGAAAGCCCCGGGGAGCCCATCGCCGACGCCAGCCGCCGGACCGTCCAGCGGATGGCCGCGAAGCTGGAGCTGACCGAGGAGTCCGTGGTGCTCGACCTCGGCTCGGGCTTCGGCGGCTCGGCCCGGTATCTGGCCGAGACGTACGGCTGCCGGGTTCTCGCGCTCAACCTCAGCGAGGTGGAGAACCAGCGCCACCGGGAGCTCAACTCGGCGCGCGGTCTCTCCGACCGGATCGAGGTGGTGGACGGGTCCTTCGAGGACATTCCGTACAACGACGCCCAGGTCGACGTCGTCTGGTCCCAGGACGCCTTCCTGCACAGCGGGAACCGCGTCCAGGTGCTGGAGGAGATCGCCCGGGTGCTGCGCCCCGGCGGCCATCTCATCTTCACCGACCCGATGTCGGTGGACGGCTGTCCCACCGGAGTGCTGCGGCCCATTCTCGACCGCATCCACCTGGACGACATGGGGTCGCCCGGTTTCTACACGCGCGAGCTGGCCAGGCTCGGATTCTCCGCCGTCGACGGCGGCTTCGAGGAGCATCGCGAGCAGCTGGTGACCCACTACGCGCGGGTGCTTGAGGAGACCGGGCACCAGGAGGCCCAAGGGCTGACCAGGAAGGTCAGTCATGACTACCTCACCCAGATGAAAAAGGGCCTCGGCCACTGGGTCGACGGCGGTCGTGAGGAGTACCTCACCTGGGGCATCTTCCACTTCACGCTCGGCGACGGCCGGTAGCAAGTAGCAGGTACCAGGTGGCACCGTACGGGCCCGTGGCGGCCTGTGTCGGCGTGTCCGGGCCGGGTGACATGTACCCGGCCCGGACAGGCACCCGTGACGAGCGCCCACCCGCGACGTGCGCCCACCCGTGACTCGCACCCACCCGCGACGTGCACCCATCTGCGACTCGCGCCCACCCGCGACCACGAAATCGCCGCTCTCTGCCGCACCCTGGGTCTTGCTGTGCCAATCCGGGGTCGGCCCCACGTCGAGGGTGCGAAGGAGACAGAACGATGGTCGCTCTGAAGGACGCGGTGGGCCGTTACGGGATCTGGAGCGGGGCCCTGCGCTCCGAGGATCCCGCCCTGCGCGCGGAGATTCCCGAAGCCGCCGCCGAGCTGGAGGAGCTGGGCTTCGGAGCCGTCTGGCTCGGCGGCAGCAGCGGAGTCGAGCATGCGGAACCCCTCATCGGGGCCACGTCCCGGCTCACCGTCGCCACCGGCATCCTCAGCATCTGGCAGCACGAGGCCCCCGATGCCGCCGCTCGCTTCCTGGAGCTGGATTCCAGGCACCCCGGGCGTTTCCTGCTCGGTATCGGCGCCAGCCACGCCAAGCTCGCCGCACAGTACCGGCGGCCCTACTCGGCGATGGTCGGCTACCTCGACGGTCTGGAAGCGGCCGGTGTACCGGCCGGGCGGATCGTCCTGGCCGCCCTCGGCCCGAAGATGCTCGAACTCTCCCGTGACCGCGCGGGAGGAGCCCACCCGTATCTCGTCACCCCCGAACACACCGCGCAAGCACGTGAGTTGCTAGGAACCGGCCCGCTCCTCGCGCCCGAGCTGAAGGTCGTGCCGGACTCCGATCCGGAGACCGCCCGCGCCACCGCCCGTGATTACCTCGCCATGTACCTGACCCTGCCGAACTACACGAACAACTTCCTGCGGCTGGGCTTCACCGAGGACGACTTCACGGACGGCGGCAGCGACCGGCTCGTCGACGCGGTCTGCGCCTGGGGTGACGACGACAGCATCCGCCACCGCATCGATGCTTTCCACGCGGCGGGCGCGGACCATGTCGCTCTCCAGATCGTCACTCCTGGCAGCGCTCCGGGTGCTCCCGAAGCGCTGCCCCGTACGGAATGGCGCCGGCTCGCCGGGCTGCTGGCCTGACGGGCCGTCATTTCCGCTGCTGTCTCGTCCGCCGTCCCGTTCGTGCGTCAGTCGAACGGGATACGGACCATCGACTGATTGCCGATGCCGAGCGTGCCGGCGCCGTTGCCGATGGCGTTCCAGACCTCGATCCGCACCTTGCCGTTCACCAGATCGCCCTGCGTTCCGGTGGACGACTTGAGTCCGCGCGCCTGCGTGTAGTGCTCGTAGCCGGGGAGCGGATCGGTCGCGAAGTACTGGTACGTCTCCGTCCGGTCCCAGGTGCCGTCGCCCGTACGGTCGTAACTCACCCTGACCTGCGACCCGTTGCCCACCACCGTGCCCGCGTCCACGAAGAGGTCGAACTGCGTCGAGCCGCCGTTGTACTTCCGGGTGATCCCGCCGGAGGTGAAGGTGGCCGGGTTGTGCGGGTCGCCGTCGTAGTTGGCGCCGCCCGCCGTGGCGAGGCCGGCGGTCGCGGCCGAGCCGGTGGAGTCGCCGAGGCCGGCGCCCGTCCGCGCGTACAACTGCGAGGAGCCCGTGGGCGGATCAGTGGGCTCCCCGGTCGAGCCGCCGCGCGTCCATGCGGCAACGTAGTCGACCAGCATGGGCCGTCCGGGAACGGTCTCGGCGGTCGGGGTCCGGCCTCCGAGCGCGTCGGGGAACGCGCCGCCGATCGCCACGTTGAGCAGGATGAAGTACCCGGCGTGCTCGGTCATGTTGGACCAGGTGGCGGCGTCGAACTGGTTCTGCCGGAGGCTGTGGAAGAGCTGTTCGTCCACGTACCAGCGCAGCTCGTTGGGGCTGACGGAGCGGTCCCACTCGAAGCGGTACGTGTGGAAGGCGGACTGGCAACTGGAGCCGGGGCAGGCACGGTTGGCGGCGAGGCCGGTGGTCTCGTTGCAGGGTCCGCCGGGGTTCACACCGCAGTGCAGCACGCCCCAGACCGAGTTGATCCCGTTGACGTTCTCCATGATGTCGAACTCGCCGATGCCGGGCCAGTTCCAGTAGTTGCCGCGATACGGCGCGCCGAGGGCCCAGAAGGCGGGCCAGTAGCCGAGCGCGGCGTTTCCCGTCACGTTCGGCATCTGGATGCGGCTCTCGATACGCAGAGTGCCGCCCGCCGGAGCCTTGAAGTCGGAGCGCCGGGTCTCGATCCGGCCCGAAGTCCAGTTCCCCGCGCCATCCCTGAGCGGGGTGATACGGAGATTGCCGCTGCCGTCTAGGCTCAGGTTGTCGGGGCTCGCGGTGTAGTTCTGGATCTCGCCGGTGCCCCAGTTGCCGGGCCCGCCCGGATAGCTGTGCCCCGTGTCGGTCTGCCAGTTGGCGGAGGAGGGCAGGGTGCGGTTCGCGCCCTCGAAGTCGTCGCTCCATTGCAGGTTCCAGCCGGGCGCGGGCGGTACGGCACCCCGTGCGGTGTCGGCTCCCGTGACACCGACTAATCCGGCGAGGGCGACGGCCGTGGCGAGGAGCGTCGCGAGGAGAGGCGTACGGGGGATGAGGGGCGCACGCCGGGCGCGAGGCGTACGTGTGGTGCTGCTCATAGATATGTCGCGGCCAGTACGTCTGAAGCGGATCGGTCTCAAGGAACACCTCCGGTGCGGTGGTGCCGAGGGGGTTGAGAGCGCTCTCAGTAAGTCTTGTAGCCGGGGCGGGGCCGACCGTCAATGGCCGCCGCTTCCGGCGGCCGCCTCCGGCTACCGCCTCAGAGGATGCTCCCCGGGACGCTTGCCTTGACGTCGGCGTCAAGCCGTACGGTCGCAGACATGCGAATCGGCGAGCTGGCGGAGCGGGCCGGGACGACCACCCGGACGCTGCGCTATTACGAGTCCCGCGGGCTGCTGCCCGCCCGGCGCGCGGTGAACGGCTATCGCACGTACGACGAGAGCGATCTGCGGCTCCTCCGGCAGATCAGGACCCTTCAGGACTTCGGGTTCGGACTTGAGGAGACGCGGCCGTTCGTCGAGTGCCTGCGTGCCGGGCACCCGGCCGGGGACTCCTGTCCCGCCTCGCTCGCCGTGTACCGCCGCAAGCTCACCGAGCTGGACGGTCTGATCGACCAGCTCCAGTCGGTACGCGCCCAGGTCGGGTCCCAGCTGGCGCGGGCGGAAGAGGCACGGGCGGAAGAGGCACGGGCCGGGCTGGCGGCCGGAGCGGCTGTGCCGGGCGGTCCTGAACCACGGTGTGAGCTGACGGCATACGCACTCAGCGACGACAATCACGGAGGCGAAGAAACATGATCGAGACAGCGGGCGCCGGAACAAGGACGACAGCGGTGACGACAGCGAGGGTCGTGCCGACGACAGCGGCGGTGACAGCGAGGACCGTGCCGACGGCGGTGGTCACGTCGGTGACGGACGCGGACTTCGACCACGAGGTGCTGAAGTCCGAGCTCCCGGTGCTGCTGGAGTTCACCGCCGACTGGTGCGGCCCGTGCCGCCAGCTCGCCCCGGTACTGAGCGCCGTGGCCGAGGAAGAGGCCGGCCGGATCAAGGTCGTCGAGCTCGATGTGGACAGCAACCCGGAGGTCACGACGCGGTACGGCGTACTCGCGATGCCGACGCTCATGGTGTTCCGGGCGGGGGAGCCGGTGATGTCGGTGGTCGGCGCCCGCCCGAAGCGCAAGCTGCTGGCGGAACTGGCGGATGTGCTCTGACCTGTCGGCCGAGTCGGTTCGGCAACGGCGTGGGAGAGGCCAGGACAGGGGCCGAGGGGGCGTCGCCGGGCGTTACCGCCCCCTCGGAAACCCTGTGACGCATGGTTCCGGCCATGCGGACATCCGGAACGCCTGAGGCGGGCGCCCATCAGGCGAAGGGCCGGCCGATCGGCCCCGGCACCCGGAAGGTCAGCCGATCGGCTCCGGCATCGGGACCACGTCGTACGCCAGGTCGATCGTGTCCCCGGTGGCGGGGTCGCCCAGCTCGACGCGCCAGCGCCCGGCGAACTGGTCCACGCCCTCGGCCATGGGGATCGTGCCGGAGATCAGGACCGTACCCGGCACCAGGTCACCGCGCTCACGCAGTACGTCGGCCCAGTAGCCGGGGGTGAGCAGTTCGGCCAGCGTGCCGTCCTGGATGAGGGTTTCCTTCCCCTCCGAAGCCACCCAGGCGCGCAGCGTCAGGGCGTCGAGCCGCTCCTCGACGTCGGCCAGCCGCCAGGCGCGGCGGGCGAGCACGTCGGGGCTCGCGTTCTTGCTCCACGCCACCCCGTGCACCTCCAGCTCGCGGTCGGTGTGGTCACAGGCGGCCGTCAGCAGCAGCTCGCCGTCGCCGTCCACCACCAGGGCCCATTCGGCCTCGCCCGAGGTGCGGCCGTGCTGCACACTGACCTGATCGGTGTGCTGGGCGAGGTACGGGGAAACCGGGTAGAGCGCCGGCGTCACGGAAGGCGCGGGCACGCCCAGCTCGGCGAGCTCGGCGACATGCGCGGCCACGTCGGCCTGGCTGCGTCCGGCGTAGCCGGCGTTGAGTACCTGGACGACATCGACCTGCCGGGTGGTGCCGTCGGGCAGTTCGAAGGTCAGCAGCGCCATGAGGGTCTCCACATCGTTCGCGGTATCGGGGAGGTTAACTTTGCGCCTAAGCCTTGCGCATACGACCTGTATACAAGAAGTATGCCGGAAGGTCGATAGCGTGCCTCACCTCAGGACGGAACGCGGTCACCCCAAAAGCCCGGAACGCGCCCCACCCCAAGGACGGAAGTCGTGAACCACACCACGAGCACCGAAAAGCCCCCGCCCGGCGGGTCCGCGGTCCGCCGCGCCTTCTTCGCCAGCCTCACCGGAACCGCCTTGGAGTGGTACGACTTCGCGATCTACTCCGTCGCGGCCGCGCTGGTCTTCGGCGATGTCTTCTTCCCCTCCGAGGACCCCGCCACCGGTACGCTGCTGGCCTTCTCGACGTACGCCGTCGGGTATGTGTCCCGGCCGCTGGGCGGTTTCGTCTTCGGCCGCCTCGGCGACAAGATCGGCCGTAAAAAGGTCCTCATCGCGACCCTCGTACTGATCGGGGCCGCCACCCTGATGATCGGGCTGCTGCCCTCGTACGCCACGATCGGCGTGACCGCGCCCATCGTCCTCGTCATCCTCCGCTTCGCCCAGGGCGTCGGCGTCGGCGGCGAGTGGGGCGGAGCCGTACTGCTGTCCAGCGAGTTCGGCGACCCCCGCCGGCGCGGCTTCTACGCCTCGGCCGCCCAGATCGGTCCGCCGGCCGGAAACCTCATGGCCAACGGTGTTCTCGCCGCCCTCGGCGCGCTGCTCACCGAGGACCAGTTCCTGAGCTGGGGCTGGCGCGTGGCGTTCCTGCTCTCCGGCGTCCTCGTCTTCTTCGGTCTGTGGATCCGGGCCAAGCTTGAGGAGACCCCGGTCTTCAAGGCGATGGAAGCCGAGAAGAAGCGCCCCGAGGCGCCGATCCGGGAAGTCTTCACCACGCACCCCCGCGCCCTGGCGGCGGCGATCCTCAGCCGGGTCGCGCCGGATGTGCTGTACGCGCTGTTCACCGTCTTCGTACTGACCTACGCCACCGGCGAGCTCGGCATGTCACGTGGCTCCGCGCTGGCCGCCGTGCTCATCGGCTCGTCCCTCCAGGTCTTCCTCATCCCGCTCGCCGGGGCGCTGTCCGACCGCGTCAACCGGCGCCTGGTGTACGGCGTCTCCGCCCTGGCGGCCGGTATCTGGCCGTTCCTGTTCTTCCCGATGATCGGCGGCGGGAGCTGGCCGCTGCTCGCGCTCGGTGTCGTGGTCGCGCTGGCCCTCCACTCGCTGATGTACGGGCCGCAGGCGGCGTTCATCGCCGAACAGTTCTCCCCGCGGTTGCGCTACACCGGCTCCTCGCTCGCCTACACACTCGCCGGCGTCATCGGCGGAGCCGTCGCGCCGCTGCTCTTCACCGCGCTGCTCGACGCGTACGACTCGTGGATCCCGCTGGCCCTGTACGTGGCGGTCACCGCGGCCGTCACGATCACCGGACTGTGTCTGGGCCGCGACGGCACACACGCGGACGACGAGAACCTGGACGAGGCCGACGCGGCCGGCACGGACCGGCCCGTGGGCTCGCAGACCGCGTAGACCGCCTAGGCCAACGGCAACGGCACCCGCACCCCGTACCCGCACTCGCCGAAGGAACCGCCCATGCGCATCGCACTGAGCCAGATCACCACCGGTCCCCGCCCCGACCAGAACCTCGGACTCCTCCGCGAAGAAGCTCTTCGCGCCGCCGAGGCGAACGCGCGCGTCGTCGTCTTCCCCGAGGCCTCGATGGCCTGTTTCGGGACCCCGCTGGGCCCGGTCGCCGAACCGCTGGACGGTCCGTGGGCCACGGCGGTCCGCCAGATCGCGAAGGACACCGGGCTGGTCGTGGTCGCGGGCATGTTCACCCCGGCCCCCGACGGAAAGGTGGCCAACACCCTGCTCGCCACCGGCCCCGGGGTCGAGGCGTCCTACGACAAGATCCATCTCTACGACGCCTTCGGGTTCGCCGAGTCCGACACCGTGGCGCCCGGTTCCCAGGTCGTCACCATCGATGTCGGAGGCACCCGCATCGGCCTCGCCACCTGCTACGACGTCCGTTTCCCCGAGCTGTTCCGGGCGCACGCGGACGCCGGAGCGGTCGTGTCGTTGCTCCTCGCCTCGTGGGGCGCCGGCCCCGGCAAGCGGGAGCAGTGGGAGCTGCTGACGAGGGCCCGCGCGCTCGACGCCACGCTCTGGCTCGCCGCCGTCGGCCAGGCCGACCCGGCGGCGTCCGGGACCCCCGCGACGTCGAAGGCGCCGACCGGGATCGGATACAGCGCGGTCATCGGGCCGGACGGAACCGTACGGCAGAGTCTCGAAGACGCGCCGGGGATGCTGCTCGCCGACCTGGACCTCGACGAGGTCGACTCGGTACGCCGGGCCATCCCGGTGCTGGCCAACCGCAGGCTGTCCCCGGCCGGAGGCCCCGCGTCGGACTGAGCGCCACAAACGCACGCGGGGAAGACCGGGCGCACACGCGCACGCCGGGCCGACCGGGGTACGGGTCGGCCCGGCGTCCTATCCGGCGAGCAGCACTTTGAGGGTCGTCTCCAGATGGCTGTCGATCGCGGTGTGCGCGGCCCCCGCGTCACCGGCGGCGATCGCGTCCAGAATCGCCTGATGCTCGGTCAGTACGGATTTCTGCCGCCCGTACTGGTTGTACAGCGCCACCACCCCGGCCCGGATCTGCCGGCTGCGCAGACCGTCGTAATGCCGGTTGAGCAGCGCGTTCCCCACCGCCGACACCATCGTCGCGTGGAAGAGGTGATCCACGGCGATGAACTCCTTGGCGTGCTCGGGCCCGCTGAGCGTGCGCTGGCGCTCCAGGAGCGCGGACAGCTCGGCCACGGGCGCCTTGCCCCCGGGGATGATCTGCTCGGCCGCGTACCGCTCGACGATGCCGCGCAGCTCCATCAACTCGGTGATCTCGCGCCCCGACAGCGGTACGATCTGCGCCCCGCGCTTGGGGACCAGCCGTACGAGATCCTCGGCGGCGAGCAGCAGCAGCGCCTCGCGGATGGGGGTACGGGACACACCGATGCGGTCGGCGATCTCCTGCTCGGAGAGGAACCCGCCCTGTAGGTCCGGGTCGGTGAGAACGTTCTCCTTGAGAAACGCGTATGCCTTCTCCCGGCCCGATGTCACGACTGCCCCCACGGTTGCATACAACGAGTATACAGATCGGTGCGCCCCACGACGCGGCCCTTCGGCAAGGTGCCGCGAGGTCCCCGTAGGGTCCGCACACAAAAAATCCCCGGAACCGAATTGACGGCCGGGGTCTTCGTCTGCGTATATTGAATGTTTCCATGTCCTGATTTAATGAGGGCATGCATCAGGCAGCTAAGAAGTAGCGTATCGAACAGGGGCTGAATTGTCAAACGAGGACATGCGGGAATTGCGGAACGAGCAGCAATTCGTCTCCCTCCTCTATGAGCGCCTCGACGCCCTCAGGGAGCAGGCGGAGGCTGCCGTGGACGCGTCGACCGCTCAAGTCAGCACTGTGCGGCAGGCCCGTGTCGAACGGGACATCAGCGTCGCGGAGCACTCCGGCAGGGTGGCCTCGTTGAATGCCGTCGAGTCCGGACTCTGTTTCGGCCGGATCGATCTCGCCGACGGGGAAACCGCGAACGGGGAAATCGCGAACGGGGAAACCGCAGACGGGGAAACAACGAATGGCGGAACCGCGAACGGGGAATCCGGAGGCACCGGAACCGGTGGCGGGGAATCCGGTCACGGTACGAGTCACCACATCGGACGCATCGGAATGCGGCGGGACGATCAGCAGCGGACCCCGCTGCTGATCGACTGGCGGGCCCCCGTCGCACGCCCCTTCTATCTGGCCACCGGCTATTCCCCGATGGGGCTGCGCCGACGCCGTCACATCACCACCCACGGGCGCGAGGTCACCGCGCTGCACGACGAGATCATGGATCTCACCGACACCACCCGCACCGGCTTCGAGGACCCGGACGGCGACGCCGTGCTGCTCTCCGCGCTCAACTCCGCGCGTACGGGCCGGATGAGCGACATCGTGCAGACCATCCAGGCCGAGCAGGACCGCATCATCCGCGCACCCCACCGCGGGGTACTGGTCGTCGAGGGCGGTCCGGGCACCGGCAAGACCGCCGTGGCGCTGCACCGCGCGGCCTACCTCCTCTACGCGTACCGCGAGCAGCTGGCCCGCCGCGCCGTGCTGATCGTCGGTCCGAACCCCGCGTTCCTCGGCTACATCGGCGAGGTGCTGCCCTCGCTCGGTGAGACCGGGGTGCTGCTGGCGACGACCGGGGAGCTGTTCCCCGGAGTGCGCGTCACCGGTACGGACACTCCGGAGGCGGCCGAGATCAAGGGCCGGGCCGAGATGGCGCGGGTGCTGGCCGAGGAACTGCGCGACCGGCAGACCCTGCCCGAGACCGTCATCGAGATCGCGCACGAGGACCACGGCACGCTCCTGCTGGACCGGACCATGGCGGACGAGGCCAGGCAGCGTGCCCGTGACACCGGGCTGCCGCACAACCTGGCCCGGCCCGCCTTCGCCTTCCGGATCATCGACGCGCTGACCGAACAGCTCGCCGAGCGGATCGGCGCCGACCCGCTCGGCGGTCCGAACCTCCTCGACCCCACCGACATCGCCCAGCTCGGCAAGGAGATCGCCACCAGCCCCGAGGTGCAGGCCGCGATCGAGGCGCTGTGGCCGGGCCTCACCCCGGAGGGGTTCGTCTCCGACTTCCTGGCGGAGCCGGTCCGGCTCGGCGCGCACGACGCCGCAGTCGTACGGCGTCCCGGGCCCCGGACCGGGACCGACGCGCGGACCGACTGGACGCCGGCCGATGTGCCGCTGCTGGACGAGGCGGCCGAGCTGCTCGGCGAGGACGACAGCGCGGCCCGCGCCGCCGCCGCGGTGGAGCGGCAGGAGCGGATCGACTACGCCAAGGGCGTGCTGGAGCTGTCGTACGGCTCCCGTACGCAGGAGTTCGAGGACAAGGACGACGACGAGTCGGAGGTCCTCGCCGCGCACGACGTCATCGACGCCGAACGGTTCGCCGACCGGCACGAGGAGCTCGACACCCGCAGCGCCGCCGAACGGGCCGCCGCCGACCGCACCTGGGCCTTCGGCCATATCGTCGTGGACGAGGCGCAGGAACTGTCCGCCATGGCCTGGCGGTTGCTGATGCGCCGCTGCCCGAGCCGTTCCATGACCCTGGTCGGCGACCCCGCCCAGACCGGGGACGCGGCGGGCTGCGACTCGTGGCAGCAGATCCTCCAGCCGTACGCGGGGGACCGCTGGGAGCTGACGAAGCTCGGCGTCAACTACCGTACGCCGACGGAGATCATGGAGGTCGCGGCCGAGGTGCGGCGGCTGGCGGATCCGTCCTTCGAGCCGCCGAAGTCCGTACGCTCGACGGGCACCGGACCGGTCGTACGGGCGGTGGAGAGCGCCGCCCTGGCCCGTACCGCGGCCGGACTGGCGGCGGAACACGCGAGCGAGGGGCGGGCCGCGGTCATCGCCCCGGCCGCGCTGCTGCCCGCGCTGGCGGCCGAACTGCCCGACGCCTCCTGGGGCGTGACGCCCGACCTCACCCGCCATGTGGTCCTGCTCGACGCCCGGCAGGCGAAGGGCCTGGAGTTCGACACGGTGATCGTGGTCGATCCGGAGGGCATCCTGGACGGCTCGCCGCGCGGCATCAACGACCTGTACGTGGCGCTGACACGGGCGACCCAGCGGCTGGGGATCGTACGTGACGCGGCGGTGCCGGCCCGGCCGGCGTCGCTCGGCGCCGTGGACAAGTCGAGGGCGTAGCGGACAGGTCAGGGTCGTAGCAGACGTCGTGGCCCCGCCGGAGAGCGGATCCGGCGGGGCCACAACTGCGTCTGATGCTACGTCAGGAAATCGCCTGACGGAACGTCAGGAAGGCCGCAGCCAGACCGTCGCCAACGGCGGAAGTGTCAGCTGGATGCTCGCCGGACGGCCGTGCGCGCCCACCGACTCCGGCTTCAGCGGCTCCTCGTTGCGCACATCGCTGCCGCCGTAGCGCCCCGCGTCCGTGTTGAGGACCTCGGTCCAGGCCGAGAACTCCTCGGGGACACCGAGCCGGTACTGATGGCGGACCACCGGCGAGAAGTGGGAGACCGCCAGCAGGGGCGAGCCCGCCGCGTCGAAGCGCAGGAACGCGAAGACATTGTCCTCACCCGCGTCGCCGTCCACCCACGCGAAGCCCTCGGGCTCGGTGTCCCGCTGCCAGAGCGCGGGCGTCGCGCCGTACACCGTGTTCAGTTCGCGGACCAGATCGCGCACGCCCCGGTGGTCCGCCTCCGCCTCGTACGACGGATCGAGCACCCACCAGTCCGGTCCATGGCTCTCCGACCACTCCGCGCCCTGCGCGAACTCCTGACCCATGAACAGCAGTTGCTTGCCGGGGTGGGCCCACATGAAGCCGAGATAGGCGCGTTCGTTGGCGCGCTGCTGCCACCAGTCACCGGGCATCTTGGAGACCAGCGCGCGCTTGCCGTGCACGACCTCGTCGTGGGAGATCGGCAGGACGTAGTTCTCGCTGTACGCGTACACCATGGAGAAGGTCATCTCGCCGTGGTGGTACTTGCGGTGGACCGGCTCCTTGGAGACGTACTCCAGCGAGTCGTGCATCCAGCCCATGTTCCACTTCAGGCCGAAGCCCAGCCCGCCGAAGCCGTCGGCGCCGACATGGTGGGTGGCGCGGGTGACACCGCTCCACGCGGTGGACTCCTCGGCGATGGTCACCACACCGGGGCAGCGGCGGTAGACCGTGGCGTTCATCTCCTGGAGGAACGCCACCGCGTCGAGATTCTCCCGGCCGCCGTGCTCGTTCGGGGTCCACTGGCCCTCCTCGCGCGAGTAGTCGAGGTAGAGCATCGAGGCGACCGCGTCGACGCGCAGCCCGTCGACATGGAACTCCTCGCACCAGTAAACGGCGTTGGCGACAAGGAAGTTGCGTACCTCCGTGCGGCCGTAGTCGAACTCCAGCGTGCCCCAGTCCGGGTGCTCGGCCCGCTGCGGGTCGGCGTGCTCGTACAGCGGACGCCCGTCGAACTGGGCCAGCGCCCACTCGTCCTTCGGGAAGTGCGCGGGCACCCAGTCGACCAGCACCCCGACACCCGCGCGGTGCAGGGAGTCCACGAGATACCGGAAGTCGTCCGGCGTGCCCATCCGGGACGTCGGCGCGAAGAAGCCGGTGACCTGATAGCCCCACGAACCGCCGTAGGGATGCTCGGCCACCGGCATCAGCTCGACGTGTGTGAAGCCGAGATCCTTGACGTACGACGGAAGCTGGGCGGCGAGCTGACGGTACGTCAAACCCGGTCGCCAGGAGGTGAGATGGACCTCGTACACGGAGAACGGAGCCGCGTGCACGGGGCGGTCGGCGCGGTGCGCCATCCACTCCTCGTCGTGCCACACATGGTGCGACTCGGTGACGATGGAGGCGGTCGCGGGCGGCACTTCCGTACGCCGGGCCATCGGGTCGGCGCGCAGGGTGCGGGACCCGTCCGGGCGGGTGATGTCGAACTTGTAGAGCGCGCCCTCGCCGACCCCAGGCACGAACAGCTCCCACACCCCGGTGGAGCCGAGCGAGCGCATCGGAAGGCTGGTGCTGTCCCAGTACGTGAAGTCACCGGTCACCCGGACGCCCCGGGCATTGGGCGCCCAGAGGGTGAAACGGGTGCCGGTCACGCCCTGGTGGACCATGGGCCGGGCGCCGAGCGCCTGCCACAGCTCCTCGTGCCGGCCCTCGCCGATCAGATGCAGGTCCAGCTCCCCGAGGGCGGGCAGGAAGCGGTACGGATCCTGCACCTCCAGCTCGTCCAGCTCCTCCGTGACATCGCTGTAGCGGACGAGGAGGGAGTATTCCGGTACGGCGCGCAGCGGCAGGACGCCGGAGAAGAAGCCGTCGCCGTCGTCGTTCAGCGCGGCTCGTACGTTCGCTCCCTCGGCGACGACGCTCACGGCGCGCGCGTACGGCCGCAGCGTCCGGAAGAGCACGCCGTCGCTGACCGGGTGCGCCCCCAGCAGCGCGTGCGGATCGTGGTGCGAACCGGCCAGCAGCCGCTCCCGGTCACCGCCGGCCGGCGGCGGCGCCGCCCGGACCGTGCGGACCGCCGCGCGGCCGCCGGTCCTGCCGACCCGCGTCCGGCCCTCGGCGGCCTTGCCGGGGGCCTTGCGCGGTCTGGGCGCGGAGGCGGAGGCGGAGGCGGACGCGGATGTGGACGCGGACGCGGCGGCCGAGGAGGATGCCGCGCCGGTGGCCCCCGCCGCCGAGGTCCCCGTTGGCCCCCCCGAGGCCTTCGGGTGTTTGCGGCGCGTCGGCTTCTTCTCGGCGGGCGCGGGGACCGGCGCCGGGAGGGCGGTGGTGGGGCGCTCGGGCTCGGGCGGACGGTTGGACGGCGGACGGGGGGTCACGGGGGCTGCCTCCTCGGCGGACTTCACTGCTGGTCGGAGCGGGTGCGAGTGCAGGTGCGGGGATGGATGCGAGTGCAGGGACGGGTGCGGCGGGTGGTGCTGGGGATGTGGGAAGGGAGTTGTGGGGAGTTGTGTGTGGGGGGACAGGGACCGTGGTGCCGGCCGGTCCCCGTGCCGCTGCGCCGGACCACGAGACGGACCACTGGGCGGACTATGAGGCGGACTATGGGGCGGGCCACGAGGCGACTGGGGCGGCGCCCGTACCGCTCGGCCGTGGCGGGATGACACCGCGTCAGACGCCACCCGCCAGCCGGCGGATCGCCGCCATCGGCACCGGCAGCCAGTCGGGGCGGTGTCTGGCCTCGTACAGCACCTCGTAGACCGCCTTGTCCGTCTCGTACGCGCGCAGCAGCTCGGGTTCCGCGCGCGGGTCGGTGCCCGAGACCGCCGCGTACCCCTCGCAGTACGCCGCCCGGCAGCGCGTCGCCCAGTCCGGGCGCCACGGCTCGTGGGAGCGGGCCGCGTAGTCGAAGGAGCGCAGCATGCCCGCGACATCGCGGACCGGCGGCTGCGGGCGGCGGCGTTCGGCGAGCGGTCGGGCGGGCTCACCCTCGAAGTCGATGACCGACCAGTTCCCGTCCGGGGTGCGCAGGGCCTGGCCCAGATGCAGATCGCCGTGCACGCGCTGGGCGGGCCGGCCGCGCCCCGCCTCGCCCAGTCCGGCGAGCGCGTCGAAGGCGCCGCGCAGCCCGGGGGCGTACGGCCCCAGCGCGGGCACCGCCCGTGCCACCACGTCGAGCCGCTCGGCCATCCCGGCCGCCAGCTGCCCGGTCTGCCGACGGCCCAGGGTCACCGTCGGCAGGGCGGCGGCCAGCGCGATGTGCACCTCGGCGGTGGCCCGCCCCAGTGCCCGCGCCTCGGTGGTGAATTCACGGTCGTCGGCGAGCGCGGCCAGCGCGAGCTGCCAGCCGTCCTGGGAGCCGCGCAGGTACGGCTGGAGCACCCCGAGGGTGAGGGAGTCGCCGCTGCCGGACGGGTCGTCCGCCTCGAACCAGCCGACGGGCGCGGGTACCCGCCCGCAGCCCTCCGCCGCCAGGGCGAGCGGCAGTTCCAGATCCGGGTGGGGACCGGGAAAGACCCGGCGGAGGATCTTCAGGATGTACTCGTCCCCGTACACCAGCGAGGAGTTCGACTGCTCGGCGTCGAGCAGCCGGCCGGCGAGTCCGGACGGGACGGAGTCGGCCCGGTCGAACCGCAGCGTGCCCAGCGCGCCGGGCGTGCGCAATCGTTCCAGCAGCAGTTCGGCGAGGCGCGGATCGTGCAGGCCCTCGTAGACGGTACGGCCGGCCAGCGGACCCTGAGTGGCATGGCCGACGAGGGCGGGGGCCAGGTGGGGCGGCAGCGCGTTGCGTACCCCGAGCAGCAGCTGATAGCAGTCGTCGGCCGGCGCGGGAGCGGAGGGGGTGGAGGTGGGAATCGACGGCGGCGGCCCGGTGGCCCCGCGCTGTTCGACCCGTACCAGTAGATGCAGCAGCCCCGGATTCCCCGTGTCCGACGGCTGCAGTTCGGTGACCGTCACCGGTACGAAGCCGGTGACCGCACGGCCCTTGCCCGCGAACCAGCGCTGGTGCGGGAGCCATTCGTGCAGCATCGGTGCGAGCGAGCCGACCAGCTCTCGCGCGTCGACCGGCGACAGAGAGGGGGATACGGCGGACGGGGGAGCGGGTGGGACGGTGGGCGAGGCGGTGACGAGGCGTGGGGTAGTCCAGGTGGATGCAGCCTTCGACATGGCATCGCGTCCTTTCCCCGGGCACACCACAGGATGCGCAGAGTGTCCCGGATTGCGGCAATGGCTGTCCGGCTGTGCGGGACGTGTCGGGTGAGGATGATCCGAACGGATCGTTTTCGTACGAACTCGATCGAACTGGATGTTTGGGAGACTGCCCCGTGCGGGGCGACGGAAACCGCCTCGCACGGGGGCCACGCGTTAACACCGGGTCACGGGTCAACGCGTGGTCGAAGGACTGCGAAGGACTGCGAAGGACTGCGAAGGCGCCTTCACGCCGTCACGACGGCGAGACGTCCTTCCTGAGGCGGAACCAGTAGAAGCCGTGCCCCGCGAGTGTCAGCAGGTAGGGCCATTCGCCGATGGCGGGGAAGCGCACCCCGCCGATGAGCTCCACCGGATGACGCCCGGCGAAGGCCTTCAGGTCCAGCTCCGTGGGCTGCGCGAAGCGCGAGAAATTGTGTACGCACAGCACCAGGTCGTCGCCCTCGCCCTGTTGGGAGGGGGCCTCGCGCAGGAAGGCGAGCACGGCCGGGTTGGACGACGGCAGCTCGGTGTACGAGCCGAGCCCGAAAGCGGGGTTCTGCTTCCGGATCTCGATCATTCGCCGGGTCCAGTGCAGCAGCGAGGACGGCGACGCCATCGACGCCTCCACATTGGTGACCTGGTACCCGTAGACCGGGTCCATGATCGTCGGCAGGTAGAGCCGGCCGGGGTCGCTGGACGAGAAGCCCGCGTTCCGGTCGGGGGTCCACTGCATCGGGGTTCTCACGGCGTCCCGGTCGCCGAGCCAGATGTTGTCGCCCATCCCGATCTCGTCCCCGTAATAGAGGATCGGGGACCCGGGCAGCGACAGCAGCAGAGCGGTGAACAGCTCGATCTGGTTGCGGTCGTTGTCCAGCAGCGGGGCGAGCCGGCGCCGGATGCCGATGTTGGCACGCATGCGCGGGTCTTTGGCGTACTCCGCGTACATGTAGTCGCGTTCTTCGTCCGTGACCATTTCGAGGGTCAGCTCGTCGTGGTTGCGCAGGAAGATGCCCCACTGGCAGCCCGTCGGGATGGCCGGGGTCTTCGCCAGGATCTCCGAGACCGGGTAGCGCGATTCGCGCCGTACGGCCATGAAGATCCGGGGCATCACCGGGAAGTGGAACGCCATATGGCATTCGTCCCCGCCCGCCGCGTAGTCGCCGAAGTAGTCGACGACGTCCTCCGGCCACTGGTTGGCCTCGGCGAGGATCACCGTGTCGGGGTAGTTGGCGTCGATCTCCTTCCGTACGGCCTTGAGGAACTCGTGGGTCGCCGGAAGGTTCTCGCAGTTGGTGTTCTCCTGCTGGTACAGGTACGGCACGGCGTCCAGCCGGAAGCCGTCGATGCCCAGGTCCAGCCAGAACCGGAGCGCGGAGACGATCTCCTCCCGCACGGCCGGGTTCTCGTAGTTGAGATCCGGCTGGTGGGAGAAGAAGCGGTGCCAGTAGTACTGCTTGCGGACCGGGTCGAAGGTCCAGTTGGACGTCTCGGTGTCGACGAAGATGATCCGGGCGTCCTGGAACTGCTTGTCGTCGTCGGCCCAGACGTAGTAGTCGCCGTACGGTCCGTCGGGGTCCTTGCGGGACTCCTGGAACCAGTCGTGCTGATCGCTCGTGTGATTCATGACGAAGTCGATGATCACGCGCATGCCGCGCTGGTGCGCGGCGTCGACGAACTCCACGAAGTCGGCGAGATCACCGAACTCGGGGAGCACCGCCGTGTAGTCCGAGACGTCGTAACCCCCGTCGCGCAGCGGCGACTTGAAGAACGGCGGCAGCCAGAGGCAGTCCACTCCGAGCCACTGGAGATAGTCCAGTTTGGACGTGATGCCCTTGAGGTCGCCGATGCCGTCTCCGTTGCTGTCCTGGAACGAACGCACCAGGACCTCGTAGAAGACAGCACGCTTGAACCAGTCGGGATCGCGGTCCTTGGCCGGGGTGTCCTCGAACGTGTCGTGGACAGGCTCATTGACGATCATGATGTGGGTGACCCTCCGATCGGCGGGGACGGTCGCAGAACCACGATGTGCGCGGGCGTGACGCCCGGCTCTAGGCGCACATAGTTGGCTCTGCCCCAGTGATAGGTCTCTCCGGTGAGCTCGTCGCGCACCGGGACGGTCTCGTGCCGTTCGAGGCCGAGCCGCTCCATGTCCAACGAGACCGTCGTCTCCTGGGTGTGGTGAGGGTCGAGGTTCACGACCACCAGAACGATGTCCGTGCCCGACCGTTTGCTGTACGCGATGACCGCGTCGTTGTCGGCGTGGTGGAAGTGGATGTCACGCAGCTGCTGGAGCGCGGGATGACGCCGTCTGAGGCGGTTGAGCGTGGTGATGAGGGGGGCGATCGTGCGGCCCTCACGCTCCGCCGCTTCCCAGTCCCGGGGCCGCAGCTGGTACTTCTCCGAGTCAAGGTACTCCTCGCTGCCGGGCTTGGCGGGGGAGTTCTCACAGAGTTCATATCCCGCGTACACACCCCACGTCGGGACCATTGTCGCGGCCAGCACGGCCCGTACCTCGAAGGCGGGACGGCCGCCTTCCTGGAGGTAGGAGTGCAGGATGTCAGGCGTGTTGACGAAGAAGTTGGGCCGCATGTACGCGGCGGACTCACCGGACAGCTCGGTCAGGTAGTCGGTGAGTTCCCGCTTGGTGTTCCGCCACGTGAAGTACGTATACGACTGCTGGAAGCCGATCGCGCCGAGCGTGTGCATCATGGCGGGCCGGGTGAAGGCCTCGGCCAGGAAGATGACATCGGGGTCGGTGCGGTTGACGTTCGCGATGACCTTCTCCCAGAAGAGCACCGGCTTGGTGTGCGGATTGTCGACGCGGAAGATCCGTACGCCGTGGGACATCCAGTGGCGCAGGACGCGGGTCGTCTCCCGGACCAGGCCGCGCAGATCCTTGTCGAAGGCGATCGGGTAGATGTCCTGGTACTTCTTCGGCGGGTTCTCGGCGTACGCGATGGAGCCGTCCGCGCGGTGGTGGAACCAGTCGGGGTGCTTGGCGACCCAGGGGTGGTCGGGGGAGCACTGGAGCGCGAAGTCCAGCGCGACCTCCATGCGCAGGGTGCGCGCCGTCTCCACGAAGTGGTCGAAGTCCTCGATCGTGCCCAGGTCCGGGTGGATCGCGTCGTGCCCGCCGTCGGCCGAGCCGATCGCCCAGGGCACACCGACATCGTCGGGGCCGGGCGTCAGGGAGTTGTTGGGGCCCTTGCGGTGGGTGGTGCCGATGGGGTGGATCGGCGGCAGGTACACGACGTCGAAACCCATCGCGGCTACGGCGGGGAGCCGTTCGGCGGCGGTCCTGAACGTGCCGCTGACGGGCGGCTCGTGCTTGGCGTCCTTCCTGCTGTCCTTCCTGCTGTCCTTCTTGCCGTCTTTCTTCGCGCCGCCGCTCGTGCGGGTGCCTTTGGGGACGATCGCGCCCTCGGAGCGCGGGAACAGCTCGTACCAGGAGCCGTACAGCGCGCGCCGGCGCTCGACCAGCAGCGGCGAGGGGCGCGAGGAGCTCACGAAATCGCGCAGGGGGTGGCGGGCGAGGGCGGCTTCGGCCTCCGGGGCGAGCGCGGCGTCGAGCCGGGCCCGGGCGGACAGCGACTCGTCACGCATCGCGTCGGCGGCGGCCAGCACGGCCTCCCGGCCCTCGCGCTTCGGCACGCCGGCGGCGGCCCGTTCGTACAGCTCGGCGCCCTCCGCGAGGACGAGCGCGATATCGGCCTCGTCGGTGGCCGCCGGGATCTTGATGCCGGCCGCGTGGCGCCAGGTGGCGAGCGGATCGCTCCACGCCTCGACGGTGTAGGTCCACCGGCCTTCCTCGGTGGGAGTGACCTCGGCGCCCCAGCGGTCGGTGCCGGGGGCGAGTTCACGCATCGGGGTCCAGGGGCCGGGGCGGCCGGCGGGGTCCATCAGGACGACGTTGGCCGCGACGGCGTCATGGCCCTCGCGGAAGACGGTCGCGGTGACCTCGAAGGACTCACCGCTCACCGCCTTCGCGGGGCGTCTGCCGCAGTCGACGAGCGGACGTACGTCCAGGACGGGAATGCGGCCAATCAGTGGTTTCACTCGATCACCTGTGGGCTGTGCGGGCGTGACAGGCAGGGCAGGTGGAGCAGGTGGAGCAGGTGGAGCAGGTGCGGCAGGTGGAGCAGGCGGGGCAGGTGGATCAGATGGAGCGGGTGGCGCGGGCGAAGAAGGTGACGCAGGTGGAGCAGATTGATCGCTTTGGATGGATTTATGCGTCTTTTCGCGAGGTTTGGGTGTTCTTTGTAGCTGCTCGGTAGACGACTGGGACGCTGCGAGCATGGCCGCTCCTGTCCGCGTTCACTCGAATAGCGCTGGAATCATGTGGAGACGCGCTCGTATGCCGTACATATGAGCCGCGCATGTGCCGTGCAGGTGTGCGCCGTACATGTGTGGCGTGCATGTGAGTGGTGCGCATGCGTGTGCGGGTGCGTCCTGAGCGTGCGCTGAGCCGTGCGTACCGCAGGAGCCTTCCCACTCCTTTCGGGTGGGCAATCCGGCGGTTTGTTAACTACTCGGGCGTACGGCGAACCACTCGTGCGACTGCCCGTGTAACTGCTTTGGGCGTACGGGCAGCAGCCCGGGGCGACAGGCGCGAACAGGAGCCGCTTCCTTGTCGGTTGCCCCGGCGGGGCGCGGACACCCGGGCGTGAGTGCGCGAATGCGCCGTGGTTGCGCAGGGCGGGGTACGGCTAACGTCGGACGGACGGTGGGCCGCACAGCGTGGTGTGTCCCACCGGTCCGGTTGTCCGGGCCGGTGTCCGGCTCGTACATCCGGCTCGTGTGTCAGTGGTTTGTCCGCTGCGGCTCGTATCTCCCCTGCGAAGGTGGAAGCGTGAAGGCAATCCGTCGGTTCACCGTCCGCCCCGTCCTGCCCGAACCCCTCCGACCGCTGGGCGAACTCGCCCGCAATCTGCGCTGGTCCTGGCATACCGAGACCCGAGAGCTCTTCGAGGCCGTCGACCCCGCCGGCTGGCGGGCCGCCGACGGCGACCCCGTACGGCTGCTCGGAAGCGTGTCCGCCGCCCGCCTCGCCGGGCTGGCCGGGGACCGTCCCTTTCTGGAGAGGCTGGCCGCCGTGGCGGCCGATCTCGACACCTACCTGCATGGCGACCGCTGGTACCAGGAACGCGACGGCCAGGGCGCGGAGCTGCCCGCGGCCGTCGCGTACTTCTCGCCCGAGTTCGGGGTGACCGCGGCCCTGCCGCAGTACTCCGGCGGGCTCGGCATCCTCGCCGGTGACCATCTCAAGGCCGCCAGTGACCTCGGCGTACCGCTCATCGGTGTCGGACTGCTCTACCGGCACGGCTACTTCCGCCAGTCCCTCTCGCGGGACGGCTGGCAGCAGGAGCAGTATCCGGTCCTCGACCCCGACGAGCTGCCGCTGACCCTGCTGCGCGAGGCGGACGGCACCCCGGCCCATGTCGTCCTCACCCTGCCGGGACACCGCTCGCTGCGCGCCTGCGTCTGGCAGGCGCGGGTGGGCCGGGTGCCGCTGCTGATGCTCGACTCGGACGTCGAGGAGAACGGACCGGGCGAGCGCGATGTGACCGACCGGCTGTACGGCGGCGGCAGTGAACACCGCCTGCTCCAGGAGATGCTGCTGGGTATCGGTGGAGTCCGTGCGGTGCGTGCGTACTGCCGGATCACCGGGCACCGGGCGCCCGAGGTGTTCCACACCAACGAGGGGCACGCGGGGTTCCTGGGGCTGGAGCGCATTCGTGAGCTGGTGAGTGCTGATGTGGGTGTGGATGCGGGTGGGGGTGTCGATGTCGGTGTGGATGTCGGTGTGGGTGTGGGTGCGGATGTCAGTGTGAGCGCCGGCTCCGGCACCGGTTCCGGTGGTTCCGGCTCCGGGGGCCCGCTCGGCTTCGAGGCCGCTCTGGAGGCCGTCCGCGCCGGGACGGTCTTCACCACCCACACCCCCGTACCGGCCGGGATCGACCGCTTCGACCGCGCGCTGGTCGCCCGTCACTTCGGCGACGACGGCGAACTGCCCGGCGTGGACGCCGAGCGGGTCCTCGGCCTCGGTACGGAGAGCTATCCGGGCGGCGATCCGACGCTGTTCAACATGGCCGTGATGGGGCTGCGGCTCGCTCAGCGGGCCAACGGCGTCTCCACCCTGCACGGCGCGGTCAGCAGGGAGATGTTCGCCGGGCTCTGGTCCGGCTTCGACCCGGACGAGGTGCCCATCACCTCCGTCACCAACGGAGTGCACGCGCCGACCTGGGTGGCCCCCGAGATCGCCCGGCTGGGCGCGGGGAGTTCGGGCGGTTCCGGTGGTTCGGGGGACGCCCTGGCGGTGGACTCCGGGGACGGATCGCCGCGCCGGGACGCCATCGCCGCGATCCCGGACGGCGAGATCTGGGACGTACGCCGGGCCCTGCGCGAGCAGTTGGTGACCGAGGTACGGAAACGGCTGCGCGCGTCCTGGCGGCTGCGCGGCGCGCAGGACGCCGAACTGGGCTGGATCGACGGGGTGCTCGACCCGGACGTCCTCACCATCGGCTTCGCCCGCCGCGTCCCCTCGTACAAACGCCTGACGCTGATGCTGCGCGACCGCGGCCGGCTGATGGACCTCCTGCTCGATCCCGAGCGGCCGGTCCAGATCGTCGTCGCGGGCAAGGCGCACCCGGCGGACGACGGCGGCAAGCGGCTGGTGCAGGAGCTGGTGCGGTTCGCCGACGACCCGCGGGTGCGCCACCGCGTCGTCTTCCTGCCCGACTACGGGATGGCGATGGCGCGCACGCTCTACCCGGGCTGTGACGTCTGGCTGAACAACCCGCTGCGCCCGCTGGAGGCGTGCGGCACCAGCGGGATGAAGGCCGCGCTCAACGGCTGCCTCAACCTGTCGGTGCTGGACGGCTGGTGGGACGAGTGGTTCGACCCGGACTTCGGCTGGGCCATCCCGACGGCCGACGGCCTGGCCGCCGACGAGAACCGCCGCGACGACCTGGAGGCGAACGCTCTCTACGAGCTGATCGAGGACCGGGTCGCGCCGCGCTTCTACGACCGGGGCCCGGACGGACTGCCCGGCCGCTGGATCGAGATGGTCCGCGGCACCCTGGTCACCCTGGGACCGAAGGTGCTCGCGGGACGGATGGTGCGGGAGTACGTGGAGCGGCTGTACGCGCCGGCCGCCCGCGCCCACCGCGCCCTGGACGCCGGTACGGCGACGGAGCTGGCGGCCTGGAAGTACCGGACGCGCACGCTCTGGCCGTATGTGTCGGTCGACCACGTGGAGGCGGTGGCGGCGAGCGGTACGGGCGGCGCGGCCGAACTGGGCTCCACGCTCACCCTGCGGGTGAACGTCGGCCTCGGCGAACTCCGCCCGGACGATGTGGAAGTGCAGGCGGTCGCGGGCCGCGTCGGCTCGGACGACGCGATCGCGGACGCGGTGACCTTCCCGCTCAAGCCGGCCGGCGGACCGGATCTGGAGGGCCGCTGGGTGTACGAGGGCCCGCTGGCCCTGGACCGTACGGGCCCGTACGGCTACACGGTACGGGTGCTGCCCGCGCACCCGCTGCTCCCCACCGGTGTGGATCTGGGGCTGGTCACACTGCCGACGGAGATGACGGGGGAGGGCGCGGGAGTGCTGATGCGCTGACGCGCGGGGCGCGAGAGGTACGCGCGTTGGTTGAGAGGCGGTCTTCGGGGCCGGGCGGCGGTGGCCGCCCGGCCCTCCTCATGCGCGGCTGATCAGGATGCGCGGCTGATCAGGTCGGTGTGTGCGGCGAGCGCGGCGCGTCCGCGCCGATGTCGCCGATCCCGTTCGCCAGCAGGTCGAAGGCGCGGTCGATCACACCGATCTGGTCCGCGGCGACCGCGGTGGCCGTGTCACCGGCCATCAGCCGCTGGGCCGCCGTGGTCAGCACCGTGTGCAGCGTGGCCAGCAGCAGCTTGCCGACCAGGTCGGCCCCGAGCGGGTCGCCGGTCTCCTCGGTGAGCAGGGCCGCGACCGCCGACTCCAGCTCGTCCCGCTGCTCCCGGGCGCGGGAGCGCAGCGCGGGACTGTCCGCGACCACCCGTCCGAACACCGCCACGTGGGCCTGCGCACCGGACAGCGGATGCCCCTCCGCGAGCAGCCGGTGCATCAGCGCCCGTACCGCTTCGACCACCGGTAGGCCCGGCGGACGCGCGCGGATCGCGCCGAGGAGCAGTTCCTCCGCCTCGTCCCGGCGGTCCAGGAACATGTCCT
Organism: Streptomyces sp. NPDC088400; assembly: GCF_044753355.1. NCBI lineage: Bacteria > Bacillati > Actinomycetota > Actinomycetes > Kitasatosporales > Streptomycetaceae > Streptomyces > Streptomyces sp. NPDC088400. The sequence goes on from NZ_JBIVMZ010000001.1 coordinate 1,072,587, forward strand.
CCTTGCGCGGGAAGTAGTTGAACACGGTCATCTTGGAGAAACCGGCGGCCTCCGCGATCTCCGCCACCGTCACGTTGTCGAACCCGTGCTCGAAGATCAGGCCCGTGGCGACGTTGGAGATGGCTTGCCGCGCCGCCTGCTTCTTGCGCTCGCGTAGTCCCGGCTGCATGCGCAAACTGTACCAAGGATATTTATTGACGCGACATAAAAATTGGTCCAGCATAAAAAACATGAAAGCTGATGTGACTGATGTGGTGGTGGCCGGCGGTGGGCCGGTCGGATTGCTGCTCGCGGCGGAGCTGCGGCTGGCCGGGGTGTCCGTGACGGTGGTGGAGCGGCTGATCGAAGGGAGCCGGGAGATCAAGGCGCGCGGGATAAACGGCCGCAGCGCCCAGGCGCTCGCCCGGCGCGGGCTGCGGGCCCGGCTCGACGCGGAGTCGGCGAAGTACGGCGGGGGGTTCGCGGCGTTCGTCCGGAAGGGCGCCGACCGGGACACGGACACCCGTACGGCTGGCGGCACGGACGCCCGTACGCCGAGCGGCACGGACACCGGGTCGGCGAGCAGCGCGGACGTCCGGTCCGCGAGCAGCAGGGACGCCCGGCTGTCGGGCCGTTTCGTCGGGCACTTCGCCGGGCTGCTCCTGAGCGCCGTACCGGGGCTGGAGATGCCGCCCGGCGCGGGCGTGCCGCAGCAGGCGCTGGAGCACCTGCTCGGCGCGTGGGTGGCGGAACTCGGCGTGCGGGTGCTGCGCGGCCACGAGATCACCGGCTTCGCCCAGGACGAGGACGGAGTCACCGTGCGCGCCATGACCGCCGACGGAGAGGTCACCGTGCGCGGCGGCTATCTGGTCGGCTGTGACGGCGGCCGGAGCACGGTGCGCAAGCTGGCCGGGTTCGACTTCCCCGGCACCGCCCCGACGATGACCGGATACCAGGCCGTCGTCACCATGGACCACCCCGAACGCCTCGCCGGCGGCTGGAACTTCACCGACACCGGCATGTACGTGCACGACACCTTGCCCGGCCGGATCCTCATCGCGGAGTTCGACGGACCGCCCGCGGACCGGAGCGCGGAGCTCACCGCGGCCGAGGTGCAGGACAGCCTGCGCCGTGTCAGCGGGGCGGATGTGACCATCACCGCGGTGGAGACCGCGACCCGGTTCACCGACAACACCCGGCAGGCGGCCACGTACCGGATGGGCCGGATCCTGCTGGCCGGCGACTCCGCTCACGTACACCCCCCGTTCGGGGGGCAGGGTCTGAACCTGGGCCTCCAGGACGCGGCCAACCTGGGCTGGAAGCTGGCCGCCACCGTGCGGGGCCGGGCGCCGGACGGACTGCTGGACAGCTACACCGCCGAGCGGCACCCGGTCGCCGCGCGGGTGCTGGCGAACACCCGCGCGCAGCTCACGATCATGCGGCGCGACGAGCACAGTCGCGCCATGCGCGAGCTGTTCGGCGAGCTGATCGCGGCCCCGGGGGTGACGGAGCGGCTGGTGAACATGGTGCAGGGCCTGGACATCCGCTACGAGATGGGTCCGGCGACGCACCCGCTGACCGGCCGGCACGTGCCGGACCTGCCCGGTGTCGAGGACGCCATGCGGTTCCTCCGGCCGGTGCTGTTCGACCTGGCCGACTCGGCCAAACTGCGTGCCGCCGTGGACGGTTGGGCCGACCGGGTCGACGTGTGCACCCTGCCCGGCTCGACCGAGCTGACCGCATTGCTGGTGCGCCCGGACGGCTACGTCGCCTGGGCCGCCGACGGCGAGACGGACGCCACCGACCTGGACGCGCTGCGCCACGCTCTGGGCAAGTGGTTCGGCGACCCGCTGCGGTAGTGGGGGGAGAGGGTGGGGCGCTGAAGTGCTTCCGGTATATGCGCCTTTGGTGTGTACGTGAACCCCTATTGGTCCAGACCTTGACGGGCTCATGGGTTGGTTCTACGTTCCTCTTCCGTGCAGAGTTCACAACCCCGCTCAATGTTCATATGAATGAACCGAGTTGGGGCTGAGGAACGCCCAACGACTGGAAGGGCACCCCCACATGCGCCCCGGATCCATCTCCCGCGTGCTCGCTCTCTCCACCGCCCTGGCGGGCCTGACGGCCGCCGCCTTCGTCACCCCGGCGGCGGCCGAGAAATTGCCCACGGTGGACAGGGCCCCGGCCCCGTCCGTCGCGGCCGCCCCGCAGAACTTCACCCACCCCGGTGTCAACCTCAACACCGCCCAACTCGACTTCGTACGCGGCAAGGTGCAGGCCGGGGCCCAGCCCTGGAAGGGCGCGTACGACCAGATGATGGCGAGCAAGTACGCCTCCCTGTCGCGTACGGCCAAGCCCCGCGCGGTGGTCGAATGCGGTTCGTACTCCAACCCGAACTACGGCTGCACCGACGAGCGCGAGGACGCCATCGCCGCGTACACCGACGCGCTGGCCTGGTACATCACCCGCGACGACCGGTACGCGAAGAAGTCCATCGAGCTCATGGACGCCTGGTCCGGCACGATCAAGGACCACACCAACAGCAACGCCCCGCTCCAGACCGGCTGGGCCGGCTCCTCCTGGCCCAAGGCCGCGGAGATCATCAAGCACGTCTACGCCAACGGCTCGGGGACCTGGGCCAACTCCGCGCGGTTCAGCACGATGCTGCGCACCGTCTATCTGCCCGAGATCATCAACGGGTCCAATTCCAACGGGAACTGGGAGCTGACGATGATGGAGGCGGCGGTGAGCGTATCCGTCTTCCTCGACGACAAGGCGAGCTACGACAAGGCGATCGGTAAATATCTGGTCCGCGTGCCCGCGTACATCTACCTGTCCTCGGACGGCGATCTGCCCAGGACCGTACCGAGCCAGAACCTGGACACCCGAGCCAAGATCGTCAGCTACTGGCAGGGCCAGGGCACCTTCGTCACCGGTCTCACCCAGGAGACATGCCGCGACTTCGTCCACACGGGGTACGGCATCTCGTCGGTCGGCCATGTCTACGAGACCGCGCGCATCCAGGGCCAGGACCTGTTCCCGCAGGTCGGCGAGCGGCTGCGGCAGGCGCTGGGCTTCCAGGCCAAGTACGAGCTGGGGGCCGAGTCCGTACCGTCGTCGCTGTGCGGGGGCACGGTGACGCGTGGCCTCGGCCCGATCACCGAGGTCGGCTTCAACGCGCTGAACACGCGGCTGGGTTACGCGATGACCAACACCCAGCGGCTCACCGAGCAGGGCCGGCCGGCGGGGACGAACAACCTGTTCGTCGCCTGGGAGACGCTGACGAACGCGAGCAACCCCAACTGACGGCCGTCGGGAGGGGCGCCGGACCCGGGTGGCGCCCCTCCGTTCTCCGCCCGTGACCGTGGGTGGCCGCGGACGCCGTCCGCGCTCGGCCCGCATCTCGGCCGCGGCACGGCCGTCCGCGGCCGAGATGCGGGCCGAGCGCGAGGAGACGGACAATAGGGACATCGGGGGGCTCGTACCGGGTGCTCCGGGCTCCGCGCCGGCAGGGCGTGGGGGCCGCTCCGCCCCGTGGGCAGGGAGGCGACTTCCATGAACCAGGGCAGCGGCGGCGTACCGCATCTGTCGCCCCAGGAGCGGGCCGCCCGGGGCAAGGCGGCTCGTGTGCGAGTGCCTAGGTCCAGCCATGCCGGGTTCGTACCGGCCGACAAGCGGCCGGATCCGGTGGCGGTGGTCGAGGAACAGTCGGCCACGCGAGTGCCGGAGCTCATCCCCATCCGCTACGCGCGCATGTCGGAGTCGCCGTTCCGTTTCTACCGGGGCGCCGCCGCGATCATGGCCGGTGACCTGGCCGCCACTCCCCGCTCCGGCATCACCACCCAGCTGTGCGGAGACGCGCACCTGCTGAACTTCCGGCTGCTGGCCTCGCCGGAGCGGCGGCTGGTGTTCGACATCAACGACTTCGACGAGACCCTGCCCGGCCCGTGGGAATGGGACGTCAAACGGCTCGCCGCGAGCCTGGTGATCGCGGGGCGGGAGAACGGCTACTCGAAGAAGGAGCGCGCGGTCATCGTCCGGGCCACCGTACGGTCGTACCGCGAGCGGATGCGGTACTTCGCCGGCCTGGGCAATCTCGCTGTCTGGTACGAGCACGCCGACATGGAGGCACCTCAGGCCCTGGCGAGCTCGCGGCTCAGTGCGCGAGGCCGTGGGCGGGTGTCCAAGGCGATGGCGAAAGCACGGTCGACGGACAACCTGCGGGCGTTCGAGAAGCTGACCCGGCTCCAGCTCGGACAGCGCCGGTTCGACGCCGATCCGCCGCTGATCGTGCCGATCGACGACCTGCTGGCCGGCGCCGAGCGGGACCGGATCGCCCATGAGCTCGCCGACCTGATCGAGAGGTACGGCCAGAGCCTCTCCACGGACCGGCGGCACCTGCTCCGGCAGTACCGCCTGGTCGACATCGCCCGCAAGGTGGTCGGCGTGGGCAGTGTCGGCACCCGCTGCTGGGTCCTTCTGCTGCTGGGCCGGGATGACGAGGACCCGCTGATCCTCCAGGCCAAGGAGGCCGACCGGTCGGTGCTCGCCGCGCACGTCGGCGAGAGCGAGTACGACAACCAGGGACAGCGCGTGGTCGCAGGGCAGCGGCTCATGCAGGCGACGAGTGACATCTTCCTCGGCTGGGAACGGGTCACCGGGTTCGACCGGAGCCAACGGGACTTCTACGTACGCCAGTTGCACGACTGGAAGGGCATCCTGGTGCCCCAGATCATGGTGCCGAACGGGATGCGGGTGTTCGGCGAGTTCAGCGCCGCCACCCTGGCGCGGGCCCACGCCAGGTCGGGGGACCGGATCGCGATCGCCGCCTATCTGGGTGGCGGTGACACGTTCGACCGCGCGTTGGTGGAGTTCGCCGAGAGTTACGCGGACCAGAACGAGCGGGACCACCGGGCGCTGGTGGACGCGGCGCGCGCGGGCCGGGTGGTGGCGGCCGCGTGATGTCCCTGGCGTGATGCCTTCCGGTGTCGCGCCCGAGAGGCGCGCTGCCGGTGGCCCGACACCCGTGGTGGGGCGGCCGCCGCTTTCGCGAACACGGCCCGGGAACGGACGCCGCCCCACCACGGGTGCCTCAGGCGAACGCGGGGCTGGGGCGGAACTCGTGCGTACCGGCGGGGAGATCGTCGAAGTAGGAGGACTCGACATCCCCCGTCAACAGCACGCCCTCCAGGAATTGGCCGCACGCCACCGAGTGACGTTCCCACCCGGGCCCGCGCCCCTCATTGAGGATCACGGTCCAGTCCTCGGGGTCCTGTTCGGGCCGGACGAGCCAGTACAAGTACATCCCCTGCTCGGTCAGTGCCCAGGGGATGACGCGGACGCCGTCCTCCGCCAGCTCGGGCGGCTTGGGTTCGCCCATCGACCAGAGCCGTTCGAGTATCTCGGGGCGTTCCTTGTTCTCGGTCACGAGGTCGTAGTACCTGTTGGCGCACCACGGCTCCAGGAGCCAGATCGAATCGTCGAAACTGCCTCCGCCGTAGGCATCGACGAGTTGTTTGTAGTCCTTCGGCAGAGACGCCCCGACCTGGCTCTCGACCTGTTGCCAGTCCTTGGGCTGCGGGGTGACGGTCGGCGGAATGGCCTGGACCAGGTGTGCGACTGATGAGTTCATCGGGTTCTCCTTCCGTGCCTGGTCAAGCTACGTGACGAGGCCACCGCCCGGAACAGCGGTGTGCCGCCCGGGGCGGGGGGACCCCGGGCGGCACGTGTGGTCAGGACGGCGAGCGACCTGACGGCTCAGCGGATCAGCTCGGTTGGGAAGACGACCGGCCCAGCGGGTGCGTACGGATCGGAGAGCTGAGCACGGATCGGAGAGCTGACGGATCGGAGAGCCGAGTACGGATCAGAAGGTGAACGTACGGATCAGAAGGTGAGCTTGAAGCTGTTGATGGTGCCCGTGTCCTGGGACGCGGTGTCCTGGACCTTCAGCTGCCAGGTGCCGTTGGCCACCTCCGAGGAGGCGTTCACCGTGTACGTCTCCACCACGTCGTCCGCCGAGTCGCTGCCGCTGGCGCTCTTCAGCCGGTACGAAGCGCCGCTCGGGCCGACCAGGTCCACGACCAGGTCACCGCGCCAGCTGTGCGAGATGTTCACGTCGACCTGGAGGGCGGCCGGGGCGTTGCCGGTGATTCCGGTGACGGCGAGCGACGAGGTGACCGCCGCGCCGTTGTCCGGGATGGCGACGGACGTGGTGCTCTCGAAGGCCGTGCCGCCCGAGCCGCCACCGCCGGGACGGGCGCCGACCGCGATGCCGGCCCAGGCGTCCTGGACGGACTTGTACTCGGCGCTGGTGGTGCCGTACAGCTCACCGGCGACCGCGAGCGTGCCCGTACGGGCCGCCGCGTAGTTGGTCGTGGAGGTGAACTTCGTGGAGAGCGCCTTGAACCAGATCTGCTCCGCCTTCGCCCGGCCGATGCCGGTCACCGGCAGGCCGTCGGAGGTCGAGGAGTTGTAGGAGACGCCGTTGATCGTCTTGGCGCCGCTGCCCTCGGAGAGCAAGTAGAAGAAGTGGTTCGCCGGGCCCGAGGAGTAGTGGACGTCGACACTGCCGATGCCGGAGTACCACGAGTCCTTGGACGCGCCGTCCTTGCTCGGCTTGTCCATGTAACGCAACGGGGTGCCGTTGCCGTTGATGTCGATCTTCTCGCCGACCAGGTAGTCGCCCAGGTCCTGCGGGCTGTTGGCGTAGAACTCGACAGCCGAGGCGAAGATGTCGGAGGTCGCCTCGTTCAGGCCGCCGGACTCGCCGCTGTAGACCAGCTTGGCGGTGTTGGCGGTGACACCGTGGGACATCTCGTGGGCGGCCACGTCGATGGACGTCAGCGGCTTGGCGTTGCCCGAGCCGTCGCCGTACGTCATGCAGAAGCAGCTGTCCTGCCAGAAGGCGTTGACGTAGCCGCTGCTGTAGTGGACGCGGGAGTACGCGCCGACGCCGTCACCGCGGATGCCGGTGCGGCCGTGCACGCTCTTGTAGTAGTCCCAGGTGAGACCGGCGCCGTAGGCGGCGTCTGCGCCCGCCGTCTCCAGGTTGGACGCGGCGCCGTTGCCCCAGACGTCGTCCGAACCGGAGAAGAGCGTGCCGGTGCCCGAGGTGCCGCGGTTCAGGTTGTACGTCTTGTGGCTGCCGCGGCCGCCGTCGGTAAGGTTGTACGTCGAACCCGACTGGGTCGAGCCGAGGGTGACCGTACCGCTGTACTGGGTGTTGCCGACGCCGTTCTCGACGCCCTGCCATTCGTACAGCTTCTTGCCGGTGGCGGCGTCGGTGACGACGTGAAGTTCGTTGGGGGTGCCGTCGTGCTGGAGACCGCCGACGACCGTCTCGTACGCGAGGGTCGGGGAACCCTGCGCCATCCACACCACCTTGCGCGGCGCGCGGTCGGCCTCGGTCTTCTTCGAACCGTCCGCGGCGGCGGCGCTCAGCGCCTGCTTCTCGGCGGCGGCCGGGGCGATGCCGGCCGTGGTGGCGACATTCTTCAGGGCGGACGTGGACGCCTTGCTCACGGACCGGGTGGCGCCCGCCTTCGACGCGGCGACGACCAGGTCACCGCCGAGTACCGGAAGGCCCTGGTAGGTGCGCTCGTACCGGGTGTGGGTGGTGCCGTCGACGTCCTGGACGACATCACGGACGACGAGCTTCTCCTGTGCGCCGAGGCCGAGATCCTTGGCGGTCTCCGCCTTGGTGGCGTCGGCCTCGCGTATCAACGCGGCGCGCTGGGCGGGGGAAAGACTCCGCGGCAGCGCGCCGGGATCGGCCTTGCCCGCTACGGGGGCCGTGGGGGCGCTGTCGGGCTGTGCGGTGGCGGTGCCGGCCTGCACACCTACGGTCAGCAGGGCTGCTGCGGCGATCAGAGCGCCGGCGGCGGAAGCGCGCCGGCTGGGCGTGGGTCTCACGCGAACTCCTTCTGCGAGGGGAATCGGACAGCACGGAAGGCCGTCCGGACAGTGCACGCGGAGCAAATGGTGCGGAGAACGGGGGAAGAGTGTCAGGTGCGGTGCTTTTCTGTCAGGAGCGCGTCAACAAGTTGGCCGGAAACCGTCCGCTGTCCAAAATTGCGGGTTCGTTAAGCGGACGTTTCGGCGATCATTACGGCGATGCCGTCGAGCGTTCGCTGTAGCCCGAATTCAGAGAGCCGGTCAAGACCGAGTTCGCATGTGTCCTGTGTGAACAGGGCGTTGAGCAGGGGATAGGTGCCGCCCGCCGTGCCCGCGTCGAGCTGTGGCTCGATCCGGTCCATCCACTCCCCGCCGGACAGCCCGGTGTCCTGCCGGTCCCGAGTCTCCAACTCCGGCTCCATGGACAGCCGTTGGACATAGGCGAAATCTGTGAGGTGGCTGTGGAGCATCTCGTGCGGTGTGAGCCCGGCGAGTTGGAGCGCGCTGTACGAAAGCGCGCGCGACGGTCGGCCCGGGCGCGTCAGGTGGAGGCCACCAGCAGATCCTCCCCGCTCGACGGGCGGAGACCGTCGGTCCGGTCGGCGAAGTAGCGTTCGGCGAGAACGCTTCCCGACACGTGCCGGACGTCCTCGAAGCCGGCGTCGCGGGCCAGCGCCAGCATCTCGGGCGGGGTGTAGAAGCTGATGAATGGCGTTCCGGCCGCTCGCGCCCTGGGCTTGGTCGCTTCGAGCGCGGGACGGTCGGCGGCGTCGAGAAGTTCGGTCGGCAGCATGAACGTCATGGCGAGCGTCGAGCCGGGGGCGAGTCCGGCGAGCCGGCGCAGGGTGGCCGCGGTGGCGTCCTTGGTGAGATACACGGTGACCCCGGTGGAGACGACGACCGCCGGTCGGCCGGGATCGAAACCGGCGGCGGACAACTGCTTCCACCAGTCCCCGCTCGCCTCGAAGTCGACCGGCACCAGGCGCAGCCAGTCGGGGACCCCGTAGCCGAGCTCGTTCAGTCGTCGGCGCTTCCAGGCCTGGGGGCCCGGCTGGTCCACCTCGAACACCCGCAGGCGGGCGGCGATCTCCGGCCTGCGCTGGGCGAAGGTGTCCAGTCCGGCCCCCAGGACGACGTACTGGGCGACGCCACGGCCGGCCTGCTCGACGACCAGGTCCTCGATGAAACGAGCACGGGCCACAATGGCCGCCCGGAACGCGCTGGTGGCGGCCGGGTCCATGTCCGGGCGCCGCCGCCATCCGTCGTCGGGGCCCACCAGCCGCAGGCCGATCTCGTCCTCGAGTACGTGGGGCGGGGGATCGACCCGTACGTGCAACGCCCGCCAGAGGGCCACCCGCACGGCGGTGCTGTCCGGTTCTTCGTGTGCCTCGTGTGCCTCGTGTGCCTCGTGCTGCTCGTCTGTCATGGTGTTCTCTCTTTACGGCCGGACCCGCTGCAGCGGCCCGACCTGCTGCCGCGACCGGGCCTGTGGTTACTCGCCCGCGGTCACGACCCTCAGTTCGTCGAGCGACTCCCGCAGGAAATCCGCCAGGGCGCGTTCTCCGCTGTCGCCGACCCAGCGCTCGAAGCCGACCTTGAAGACGGCGATGCCCGCCTCCGCGGTGAGGGTGGCGGCCGGGTCCTTGACGCCGCGTCGGCGCAGTGTGGCGGCGAGCGCCGTGGACAGGGATGCGAGCTTGATCAGCTCGCGCTCGCGCAGCTCCGCGTTCGCCATGATGACGGCCTGGCGCTGCCGGGAGTGCTCGTGGCGCTCCGTGAAGAAGGTGGCGACGGTCTCCAGCGTCGAGGCCATCGACTCGATCGGCGCGGCCGTGTCCGGGGTGTCGGCGAGAGTGTCCACGAATATCTGCTCCAGCGCGGACGCACCCCCGAACAGCACCTCGCGCTTGTCGGCGTAGTGCCGGAAGAACGTCCGCTCGGTGAGCCCGGCGCGTTCGGCGATCTGTGCGGCGGTGGTCTGCTCGAACCCGCGCTCGCTGTAGAGGTCCAGCGCTGCCTGCTCAAGGCGCCCGCGCGCGTTCGGCTCCCATCGACCCATGCCGCGATCCTACGTGATGGCAGTCGCTGACATCAGGTGCTACGGTTGATGACAGTTACTGACATCGACGTGTTCGCCGCGCGTCCCGTGCCTCGGTAATCCGGTATTCAGTACCGCCCGTACTCGGTATGCCAGTACTCGGTGCGCCCAGTACCTCGCGGCGAGGGCGATCGGCTTACCCGGGAGGTTCTCCTCATGCGTGTGTTCATCACCGGCGCGTCCGGCTGGATCGGTTCAGCCGTGGTCCCGGAGCTCATCGGCGCCGGTCACCAGGTCGTCGGGCTCGCCCGCTCGGACGCCTCGGCCGTCGCCCTCGCCGAGGCCGGCGCCGAGGTGCGCCGTGGCACCCTCGACGATCTCGACACCCTGCGCGGCGCGGCTGCCGAGTCCGACGGCGTGATCCACCTCGCCTTCAAGCACGACATCGCGTTCAGCGGCGGCTTCGAGGACGCCGCCGACGCGGACCGGCGTGCCATCGACACGTTCGGAGAGGCGCTCGCGGGCTCCGGCCGTCCGTTCCTCATCGCCTCCGGGACGCTCGGGCTGGCGCCGGGGCAGGTCGCCACCGAGCAGGACGGCCAACCGTCCGGCCCGACCGCCGCCCACTGGACCGGCGGCCCGGCCAAGCGGCTGGCCAACGCGCACGCGACGGCCGCCCTCGCGGATCACGGCATCCGCTCGTCGGTCGTACGGCTTCCTCCGACCGTGCACGGCGACGGGGACCACGGCTTCCTCGCCTCCGTGGTCGCCATCGCCCGAGAGAAAGGCGTCTCCGGCTACATCGGCGACGGCACCAACCGCTGGCCCGCCGTACACCGGTCCGACGCCGCGCACCTCTTCCGCCTAGGGCCTCTCGTTTGGATCTTGCCGGGCTCGCGTGCCCTGGCACCGCGCCTCGCCGCGTTGTCGTCACTCCACGACGCTCCGCGTCGCCTCACTCCTCCGCCTTGCGATCCACGGCACCAGACCCCGCTCCCTGATCCGGCCTGATCCAAACGAAAGACCCTAGCTCTGGAGAGCGCTCCGGCCGGCTCCACGCTGCACGCGGTCGCGGACGAGGGCGTACCGATCCGTACCCTCGCCGAGGTGATCGGGCGGCACCTCGGCCTGCCCGTGTCCTCGGTCGCTCCCGACGACGCGGCCGGGCACTTCACCTGGCTCGCCGCATTCCTCGGCATGGACAGCCCCGTCTCCAGCGCGCACACCCGCGAACTGCTGGGATGGCGGCCGACTCGGCCCGGACTCATCGACGACCTCGACAAGGGCCACTACTTCGCCACCCCGTCCGCCTGACCACCCGCACCGCATCGAGGCGAGACCCATGTCAGAGGCAGGGGCTAGCCTCGCCCTCGAAGGGCCAGCGCGAACACCCGGAGGGCAGCACCATGGCTTCGATGCCACAGAAGATCACCACTTTCCTCATGTTCGAGGGCAGGGCGGAGGAGGCGCTGACCTTCTACACGTCGCTGTTCGAGGATGCCGAGGTCGTCGACATCACCCGCTACGGCGCCGACGGCCCCGGCAAGGAGGGCACGGTCCTGCGCGCCACGTTCTCGCTCGCCGGACAGCGGTTCATGTGCATCGACAGCCACGTCAAGCACGCATTCGGGTTCACTCCGGCGGTATCCTTGTTCGTCGAGTGCGACACCGAGGCCGAGCTCGACCGCCTCTACGGCGCCCTCGCCGAACAGGGCGCGGAGCTCATGCCGCTGGGCTCGTACGGCTTCAGCGCCAAGTTCGGCTGGGTGAACGACCGCTTCGGCGTCTCCTGGCAGCTGAACCTGCCTGAGTGACGGCGGTACGACGCGGAATCCAGAGCGGAGGGTCGTAAGCGGAGGATCGTAAACGGCCGACGGCTGACAACCGCTGAACGTTACCGCTGCTCCTGATCACGCGAATCGCTCACGAAACCGCGAATCCCGGAGTCGAGTAGTCCAGGATTTCGCGAGCAGTACCTCCCGGGAGGATTGCCGAATTCCGAGCTGGGTGAGCACGGTCAGTGTTGGTCCGCCGTGAGTAATCTCATCCTCTGAGCGGCCGGTGGCGGTCACGGACTGTGCGGTGTCAGCCCTGTCCGGGGCTCTGGTCAGCGGGCAGGGCCGCCTCCCGCCTTCACTCCGAGCGGGAGGCGTACCCCGCGCGAACGTGCCGTCTTCGTCCTTGCACGCGGGAAAACGCGGGAATGAGGTGCTTGAGCGCGGGAAGGAGGTGCTTGCGCGGCAGATCGCCGGGCACGGTCGTGACAGTCACGCCGTCGACGAGCGCACGCGCCGAAGGAGAGACGGTCTATGACACAAGGCGAACCGGTAACCAAGAATCCCGACAAAGGCTATGTAGCGCTTCTTGGCTGGAGTCTCAATGCGGTGGAAGCCCTCGACCGGTTCGACCGGCGATACGTCGTCGTGGCACCGGAGTGGGCCGAGAAGTACTGCGTCGAGCACGACATCCCCTACGTGCCGTGGAATTTCGAACGGCTCAACGACCGCTCCTTGGAGATCGCCGAGACTCTTCAGAACGAGGGTGTCGACGTCGCGATCCCGCTGTTCGAGGAAACGGTTGAATGGGCAGGGGCGATCAACTCCGTTCTGCTGGACAATCCGCGTTTGTACGGTCAGGCCATGCTGCTGCGGGACAAGGCGCTGATGAAGCGCCGCGCGCAACTCGGCGGCATCCGGGTCGGAATATTCGAGGAAGCCCACGACCGGGACGACGTGATCCGCTTCCTCAAGCGCGTCAATCAGACCCTGCTCAAGCTGGACGGTGACCCGAACGACCCGATCCATCTCAAGGCGTTCGACAAGGCAGGATGCCTCGGGCACCGCGTCATCCGCACCCCGGACGAGGTCGACATGATTCCGGAAGAGGAGTTCCCGGTTCTCATGGAGTCCCACCTCGATGGCTGGGAATTCGCGGTAGAGGCGTGGGTGCACAACGGGAAGATCAAGTTCCTCAATATCTCCGAATACGTCACGCTGGGATATTCGGTGTTCGTGCCGGCAACCCCGGAACTGGAGCGGTACCGCCCGCAGATCACGGCGCAGATCGAGAAGCTCATCAAGACGTTCGACATCGAGTTCGGATTCGTGCACCCGGAGTATTTCGTCACCAGTGACGGCGAGATGTACTTCGGCGAGGTCGCCTACCGGCCGCCGGGCTTCAAGGTGTTCGAGCTGCTGGAGCGGGCGTACGGATTCAATGCCTACCATGGGCTGGTGCTGGCCTTCGACCCGAAGACGACCGAGGAGGAGATCGACGCCTTCTTCCCGCGCGAGGTCGTCGACGCGTCCGGGGTCGCCGGCTGCTTCGGTGTCTACCCGCGCCGCCGCGTCGTCAGCAACCTGGAGATCCCGGAGGAGACCGAGGACGACGACTACTACGAGTCGCACGACCTCTCGACGCCGCTTGAGGAAACCGTCACCAAGAGGACCGCGTTCGGCACCCACTGGGGCTTGGTGTACTTCTTCGGTGATGACCCCTACCGGATGCGCGACCTGTTGAAGAAGCAGGAAGAGCTCGACTTCTACGTCTGACGACCCCGTGGACGCAGGAGACCTACCCGAGGAAATCCTTTGAAACCGACCGTCGACGTCAGCGATGAGGCCACGACGCTGGACAAGCGCGTGACCTCACTCGACGACGCCATCCAGGCCATGGCCGAAACCCGCGACTTCGGCAAGCACACGAAGCTGCGGCGGGTCCTGGAAGCGTTGCGGCGGGTGCTCATGCAGCCGGGCGGCGCCGCGGTGGTCCAGGCCAGGGCGCAGGCCCTTGAGGAAGCCGGGCTTTTCCAGGGGACGGACTGGGCGTCACCGGAGATCCTTATTCCGTCGCTGGTCAGCCCGAGCCTGCACAGTGGAGACGCGGACACCGTTGTCATGGAGGCGACCAGCGAGCTGCGGATGCTCGCCGTCGCCCGCGGCGACTTCGCGCACCCGACGTTGCCCGCCGAGGACGCCCGCCAGTTCCTGTCCCAGGTACTGGCAACGAATCTGGAGCTGCTGTTCACCCCGCCCAGCGAGGCGGAGCGAATCCAGCAGGGCCGGACCGCACAGCTCATCCGGGACCTGTTCCGCCGCCTCGCCGACGAGATCGGTTACGAGAGCATCCTGGACAACCTGGTCGACGAGATCTGGCGGATCCTGCGCCAGCGTCCGATCCAGGTCGAGGCGGTGCAGTCCCTGATCACCCGGATCGCGGTCTACCGCGAGGACCCGGACGTCGACCTTGGCGTGTCGTCGGGGCTGGGCATCGACCGGCTCATCACAAGCCTGTTCGGGACCACCGAGGCATGCCGGGACGACCCGGGCATCGACGTCTTCCGCTCCCGGCTCGAGGCGATGGACACCGGCGGCCTGCAGTACGAGGCGACGGGGTTCGCGCGGGCGATGCACGACACCGGTCTGGTGTCGCCGTACCACGCGGAACTGCTCCGGTTCCTCCTGCGCGAGAGCGACTACCTCGTCGGTGAGGCGCTCGGGCTGTCCGACACAGGCCGGAACTGCCTGCTGCGCTACAGCCAACTGGTGCACCGGCTGATCGAGGTGGCCGTGCACCCGCAGACCGCGCAATGCATCTACGGGCTGGCACTGCTGCTCGACCGCGGCATCCTTTACGAGCGGCCGGTGGTGCCCGCGCTGTGGCGCCAGCTGGCGCTTGAGCTCTCCCCGGTCGCGCGGGAGCGGTTGACGACGGTGTTCGGCGAGGTGCCGGGGCCGCAGGCGCGGCTGGTCGCGGGGGTGCTCTCGATGCTGGGCCAGCCGCTCGGTGTCGGTCAGGGTGACAACCCCACCTGCCAGTCGGCCCGCGCGCTGTCGATGTGGTCCTACAACGACCCGGACTACCTGTTGCAAATGGTGGTCTGGGCGGCCCGCGACGACGAGATCCTCATGCACTTCGAGGGTCAGCCGATCTCGTCGAAGGACAGCGTGAGCGGAGTCGCGAGCACGCTGCCGATGGACCTGGAACCCGTGTCGCTGCTCGTGGTACCCCACTTGGACCGGATCTACGCCGAGATGGGGCGCCGCTGTGCCGAGCGCCCAGGGGACCCGCATCGGTGGATCAACCCCGAGTTCCACGGCTGGTGGGCGGCCCGTGGGTTCCACATCAACGTCGATGTCGCGACCGGAAACCTGGTCGACCTCGACGACTTCCTGCGGCAGTTCCACGCCGGCTACCACCCCTCCTACAACGGCGAGCAGCCGCTGATCCATCCGCAGCCGGCCGGCGTCGCCGTCACCGACAGCGCGGCCCGCTACGTCGGCTGGCACGCGATCACGATCCTGCGGGTCGCGCCGGACCCACAGGACGTCATGCGGGTGTATTTCTTCAACCCGAACAACGACAGCGGCCAGGACTGGGGCGACGGCGTCGTCGTCTCCACCGCGGGCAACGGCGAGCGGTTCGGCGAGGCCTCACTGCCGTTCGACCAGTTCGCCTCGCGCCTCTACATCTTCCACTCCGACCCGCTCGAGCACGGCGAACCGGAGCGGGTGCCCGCCGAAGACGTCGCGGGGATCATCGGCTACATCGAGCGCAGCTGGGGCAACGACCGGCTGCCCGCGGGGACGCTGCAAGCCCTCGGAATGCCCGCGAGCCTGTGAGCCTGGTAGCCCAGTACTCCCGCAGGAGTTCGTTGTCTGACCTGTGGGTGTGCTGGGCGGCTGGAGTGTGGCGGGCCGTGGAGTGGTCAGGGGCGGTTTCACGGAGAGCGTCCGGCCGTGGACGGAGCGAAAACTCCGCCACGGCACCGACCGGTCCGGCGCGTCAGACGAGGCTGTCGCGCCAGGCCCGGTGCAGGCCCGCGAAGTGGCCGGTGCCGCCGATCAGCTCGTCCGGTGTGCCGTCCTCGACGACGCGGCCGTGTTCCATCACCAGTACCCGGTCCGCGATCTCGACCGTCGACAGCCGGTGGGCGATCACCACCGCCGTACGGCCCTGAAGAACCGTGCCCATCGCGCGCTGCACGGCGCGTTCGCCCGGGATGTCCAGGGAACTGGTCGCCTCGTCGAGAATGAGGACCGCCGGGTCGGCGAGCAACGCGCGTGCGAAGGCGACCAGTTGGCGCTGGCCGGCGGAGATCCGGCCGCCTCGCTTCCGTACGTCCGTGTCGTAGCCGTCGGGCAGGCCGCTGATGAAGTCGTGGGCGCCGATCGCCTTGGCGGCACGCTCGATGTCCTCGCGGGAGGCGTCCGGGCTGCCGATGGCGATGTTCTCGGCGACCGTGCCGGAGAAGAGGAACGCCTCCTGGGTCACCATCACCACCCCGCGCCGCAGCTCCGCCGTGTCCAGCTCGCGCAGATCGACACCGTCGAGCAGGACCCGGCCTTCCGTCGGGTCGTAGAAGCGGGCCAGCAGCTTGGCGAGTGTGGACTTGCCCGCGCCTGTCGAGCCGACGACCGCGACCGTCTGGCCGGCCGGGACGGTCAGATCGAAGCGGGGGAGGACCTCGCCGCCCGTGCGGTACGCGAAGCTCACCCCGTCGAAGGACGCCTCACGGCCGGGGTACTCGCCGGCCGGCGCGGGCAGCGGGCGCGGAGCCGACGGCTCCGGCACCGTCGGCGTCTGGGCCAGCAGACCCGCGATCTTCTCCAGTGAAGCGGCCGCGGACTGGTACGAGTTGAGGAACATCCCGAGCCGGTCGATCGGGTCGTACAGCCGACGCAGATACAGCACGGCCGCCGCGAGCACCCCGAGGGCGAGGGTGCCGCTCGCGACCCGGTAGGCGCCCCAGAGCACGATCCCGGCGACGGCGGTGTTGGCGACGAGCCGGGAACCGAACACATACCGGGCCATCTCCAGGATGGCGCTGCCGTTGCTCCGTTCGTGGTGGTGGTTGAGCGTGTGGAAGTCCGCGTCGTTGGCGCGCTCGCGCCGGAACGCCTGTACCGGCCTGATGCCGTTCATCGTCTCCGCGAACTTCACGATGACAGCGGCGATCGCGGTGGAGCGCTCACCGAAGATGCGGCCCGCCCGGCGCTGGTAGAGCCGTACGAGCAGATACAGCGGCACGAAGGAGACCACGGCGAGCGAGCCGAGCCCCAGGTCCAGGTAGAGCAGCATCGCCGAGATGTAGACGAAGGCCAGGACCACACCGATGAGCTCCTGGAGCCCCTCGCTCAGCAGTTCGCGCAGGGACTCCACGTCGGTGGTCGACCGGGAGATCAGCCGGCCGGAGGTGTACCGCTCGTGGAAGTCCACGCTCAGGGCCTGGGCATGGCGGAAGATACGGCCGCGCAGATCGAGGAGCACGTCCTGGTTGATCCGGGCGGCGGCCCGGATGAAGGCGTACTGGAACACGCCCGAGGCGACCGCGCAGAGCGCGAACCCGGCGCCGACGGCGATCAGCGGCCCGTTGTCGCCGCTCCGGAAGGCGGGCACGCCGCTGTCGATGGCGTACGCGACGATCAGCGGGCCCGCCTGGGCGGCGGCCTGCTGGATCAGCAGGAGCAGCCCGGCCACGAGGACCCTCGTACGCCGGGCGCGCAGCAGCGACCGCAACAGCGCGCCGGTGGCGCCGGGGGGCGCGGGCAGCGCGTCCTGGCCGAAGGGGTCGTCGGGCGGGGCGAGTTGGCCGGACGACGCCGGGTCGGTCTTGGTACCGCGTGGGTCGTTCCTGCCATCGGTTCCGGTATCGGTACCGGTCCCGGAACCTGTCCCCGCTCCAGGCCCGTCCGTGCCGCTGTCCGTAGTCGTGGATGTGGTCATCGGACGCTCTCCTCAACAGCCCCTGACGCGGACCCGGACGCAACCTCGGGATCGGCCTCCGGACGGCACCCGGGCTCGGCCCCGGTATCGGCCTCCGTGCCGCTGCCGGACTTCGGTTGCGTGGCCGCCGTAGCTCCAGTACCTCCCGTACCTCTAGTACCTCCGGTACTCCCCGTACCTTCCGTACCGGACATCAGCCACGCGTACTCCTCGCTGCCGTACAGCAGTTCCTGATGGGTGCCCACGGCGGCGATCCGTCCCCGCGAGATCAGCGCCACCCGGTCCGCGAGCATCACGGTCGAGGGCCGGTGTGCCACGACCAGCGCGGTCGTCTCCTTGAGCACCCGCCGCAACGCCCCCTCCACCAGCGCCTCCGTATGCACGTCCAGGGCCGACAGCGGATCGTCCAGCACCAGGAAACGCGGCCGCCCGACCACCGCCCTGGCCAGCGCGAGCCGTTGCCGCTGGCCGCCGGAGAGACTGAGCCCCTGCTCGCCGACCTCGGTCCGTACCCCCTGCGGAAGGTCGTGTACGAAACCGGCCTGGGCCACCTCCAGGGCCCGCCTCAGCGCGTCCTCATCGGCGCCCCCGCCGCCCATCAGGACGTTCTCCGCCACACTCGCCGAGAACAGCGTCGGCTCCTCGAACGCCACCGACACCAGCTCCCGCAGCCGCTCGCGCGGCATCACGGCGATGTCCTCCCCGTCCAGCGTGATCCGTCCGCCGGTCACTTCGTACAGTCTCGGTACGAGCGCGGTCAGCGTGGTCTTGCCGGAACCGGTGGCTCCGACCAGGGCCACCGTCTCGCCGGGCCTGATGTGCAGATCGACGCGCGCGAGGACGGGAGCGGAGTCCGCGTCGGCGTCCGGGTACCGGAACGAGACCCCCTCGAAGCGCAGCCCGCCGCCTGCCCCTCCTGCCCCTATCGTCCCGGCCTCGGTCTTCGCGTCGGCCCTGGTCTCCATCCCGGTGTCGGCCTCGGCCCTGGTTTCGGCCTCGGCCTCCTCGTGTACGTCCATCACTTCGAAGTACCGATCGGTCGCCGTCGCCGCCTCCTGGCTCATCGCCAGCAGGAACCCGATCGACTCCACCGGCCACCGCAGGGCCAGCGCCGTCGACAGGAACGCGACGAGCGTGCCGGCCGAGAGCCCGCCGTCCGCCACCTGGATCGTGCCCAGCACCAGCGCCGCGCCGATCGCCAGCTCCGGAACGGTCATGATCACGGCCCAAATGCCCGCCAGCAGCCGCGCCTTGCCCAGCTCCGTCGTGCGCAACCGCTCGGCGAGCGCGCGGAAGGCGAGGGCCTGGCTGCGGTGGCGACCGAACCCCTTGACGATCCGGATGCCGAGCACACTCTCCTCGACGACCGTCGTCAGATCGCCGACCTGGTCCTGCGCCCGGCGCGCGACCAGTGCGTACCGCGACTCGAAGAGCGAACAGAGGATGACCAGCGGCACGACCGGTGCCAGGAGCACCAGCCCCAGCGACCAGTCCTGCATCAGCAGGATGAGGAAACCGACCAGGATCGTGACCGAGTTGACCAGCAGAAACGTCAGCGGGAACGCCAGGAACAACCGCAGCAGCATCAGATCCGTCGTGCCGCGCGAGAGCAGCTGACCCGACGGCCACCGGTCGTGGAAGGCGACCGGAAGCCGTTGCAGATGCCGGTAGAGATCGGACCGCAGCGCCGCCTCCACCCCGGCCAGCGGCCGGGCCACCAGCCACCGCCGGAAACCGAACAGCGCCGCCTCCACCATCCCGAGCACCAGCAGTACCAGTGCCCCGAGCCAGACACCTCCGGGGTCCCGGTCCGCCACCGGCCCGTCCACCATCCACTTCAGGGCGAGCGGGAACAGCAGGCCCATACAGGACGCGAGGACCGCGACACATGCCGCGCCGAAGAGACGTGTACGCACCGGGCGTACGTACGGCCACAGGCGCAGCAGTGAACGCACGGCGGACCGGTCCTTGGTGCCCTGGGTGGTTGCGTTTGTGGTGGACATCAGAGCCGAGCCTACGGTTCGCCACTGACAACCGCCCAGGTGTTTTCCCCCGTACGACGCACCCCCGGCCGGCCCCGCTCCGGTCGGCCGGCAACGCTCCGTGCCGCGCCTTCCAGCTCTGCCGGTTCCGTCGGTGCTCCCTCGGTGCTCCCCTGGTCCCGTCAGCTCCGTATCCTCCACAGCAGCACCGTCCGCGCCGGGACCGTCACCGTCGTACGTCCCCCGTGCACGGTCCCCGGCGCCTCCGCCTGATCCTCCCGCGCGGTGTCGATCACCAGCTCGTACGTCCGGGCCCACGGCGGCCCCGGCAGCATGAACTCCACGGGCCGGTCCGCCGCGTGCAGCACCGTCAGGAAGCTGTCGTCCGTGATCTTCCGCCCGTGTGCGTCCCGGCCCGGTATGTCCCGCCCGGAGAGGAACAGCCCGAGCGTCGACGTCGGCGCGTACCAGTCCCGTTCCGTCATCTCCGCGCCCCGCGCGGTGAACCACGCCAGGTCCCGCAGCCCGTCGGGAGCCTGCGGCCGGCCGGAGAAGAAGGCGCGGCGGCGCAGTACGGGATGGGCGTGGCGCAGGGCGAGCAGCCGCGTGGTCAGCTCGTGCAGACCGCGCGGGCCCGGCTGTTCCAGCAGCGACCAGTCGAGCCAGCTCACCTCGCCGTCCTGGCAGTACGCGTTGTTGTTGCCGCCCTGTGTACGGCCCATCTCGTCGCCCGCGACCAGCATCGGCACCCCGGTCGACACCAGCAGGGTGGTGAGCAGATTGCGCAGTTGCCGCCGCCTCAGGGCATTGACCTCCGCGTCGTCCGTCTCGCCCTCAGCGCCGCAGTTCCAGGCGCGGTTGTCGTTCGTCCCGTCCCGGTTGCCCTCCCCGTTGGCCTCGTTGTGCTTCCGCTCGTAGGACACCAGGTCGCGCAGCGTGAACCCGTCGTGCGCGGTGACGAAGTTGACGGAGGCGTACGGCCGGCGCCCGCCCCACGCGTACAGATCGCTCGACCCGGACAGCCGGTAGCCCATCTCCCGTACGTCGGGCAGGGCGCCGCGCCAGAAGTCCCGTACGGCGTCGCGGTACCGGTCGTTCCACTCCGTCCACAGCGGGGGGAACGCCCCCACCTGATAGCCCCCGTTGCCCACGTCCCACGGCTCGGCGATCAGCTTCACCCGGCGCAGCACCGGGTCCTGGGCGATCACGGCGAGGAACGGCGAGAGCATGTCGACGTCATGCATGGAGCGGGCCAGGGCCGCCGCCAGGTCGAAGCGGAAACCGTCGACGCCCATCTCGGTGACCCAGTAGCGCAGCGAATCGGTGATCAGCCGCAGGACCTGGGGCTGGACCACATGGAGGGTGTTCCCGCAGCCGGTGTAGTCGGTGTACCGGCGGGCGTCGGACGGCAGACGGTAGTAGCCGCGGTTGTCGATACCGCGCAGGGACAGGGTCGGACCCAGCTCCCCGGCCTCCGCCGTGTGGTTGTAGACCACGTCGAGGATGACCTCGATCCCGGCGGCGTGCAGCGCCCGCACCATCCCCTTGAACTCCTCGACCTGCTGCCCGCGGGTGCCGCCCGCCGCGTAACCGGCGTGCGGGGCGAAGTAGCCGATGGAGTTGTAGCCCCAGTAGTTGCGCATTCCGCGCCGCAGCAGGTGGTCCTCGTGGGCGAACTGGTGCACGGGCAGCAGCTCGACCGCCGTCACCCCGAGCCGCCGCAGATGGCCGATCGCCGCCGGGTGCGCGAGCCCCGCGTACGTACCGCGCAGCTCCTCGGGCACCCCGGGATGGAGCTTGGTGAAGCCCCGCACATGCAGTTCGTAGATGACCGAATCGGCCCACGGGGTCTTGGGGCGCCGGTCGTCGGTCCACTCGTCGTCGGGTGCGCCGTCGTGGACGACGACCCCTTTGGGAACGTACGGAGCCGAGTCCCGGTCGTCCCGCACGGTGTCCGCGACACGCTGCTCCGGCCAGTCGCGCACATGCCCGTAGACCTCCGGGGGCAGCCGGCCGTAATCATTTCCGCCCGCCCCTTCGGCCGCGTCCACGGCGCGGGCGTACGGGTCGAGCAGCAGCTTGGCCGGGTTCCAACGGGCGCCCGTCCAGGGGTCCCAGCGGCCGTGGACCCGGAAGCCGTAGCGCTGTCCGGGGCGAACGCCGGGCACGAAGCCGTGCCAGATCTCATGGGTCAGTTCGGTCAGCGCGAGCCGCGTCTCGGCGCCACCGTCACTGAACAGACACAGCTCGACGGCCTCCGCACCGCCCGCCCAGAGCGCGAAGTTGGTGCCGGCGGTCCCGTCGGGATCCACGCGGTAGCGCGCGCCCAGTGGGGTGGGCGCACCCGGCCAGACCACCCGGCGTGGGGTGTCCGGGCCGGGCTCCGGGCGACGGCCGTTGAGCCCGTCCGCCGGGAGAACGCCGGGCCGTACTCCTTCTCCTGCTCCTACTCCTATTCCTGCTCCTTCTCCTGATCCTTCCGGGGCCTCGCGTACTGGCTGCTCCGTGACCACACGTGCTCGCTGTCCCCCGACCACACGCGCTCGCCCCTCCCTGACCGCGTGTGCCCGCTCTTTCCCGACCGCACGTGGCGGCTCCCCGGCTCGCTCGCCCGGCCCCTCGTCCGTGGCCGTCCGAGTCGTTCGAGCCGCTTCCGCGCCCCTGCGTGCTTCCGTGCCACCGTCCGCCTGCGCTCCCCGGTCCGCTTCCCGCGCTCCCCGGTCCGCTTCCGCGCCCTGTCGAGCCCCCTTCTTCCCGTCCTCTTCCGGAGCCTCCTCTTCCGGAGCCTCCTCCGCCGACTTCCGCACTGCCCTCTGCTCGGCTGCGCTCGCCACCTGACCGGCCTCCCGCGGCTCGTGGCCTCGCGGATCGGTGCGCACGGCGTCCCGGCCGTCGCTCTCCTCGCGTGGTCCTCCCACCTGTTCTGCCCGCAAGAGGGCCCGCCCTCACGTTTCCCCCGGAGGGGGGTGGTCGTTGGGCGGGGCGTGAGACACGTACTGAAGCGCGCAGGGACCGGCACGGCCGTCTTCCTGACATGGGCAGGACTGATGGCCGGCGTGGCCGGCCTGACGGGATGCACCGGCGAGGAAACCTTTATGGAAGGCAAGTCGCGGGCGTCGGGGGACACGATCCGGATCACCCCCGAGGACGGCGCGAAGGGCATCGGCCGCACGGACCGGATCGAGGTGAGGGTGCCGGACGGCCGGCTGGAGCGGGTGGAGGTGACACAGGTCGAGGACGCGACACCGACGGAACTGCCCGGAGAGATCTCCGAGGACGGCCGCTCGTGGACACCGGAGAAGGGCGCGATGGTCGCGCTGGCCGCCAAGTACAGCGTGGACGCGGTCGCCGTGGACGCCCGCGGCCGCCGCTCGGCCCGCCACACCACCTTTACGACGACGGTCCCCACACACCGGTTCATCGGCTATTTCTCGCCGGAGAACCGCTCCACCGTGGGCACCGGAATGATCATCTCCTTCGACTTCAACCGGAAGATCCGCGACCGCGCGGCCGTCGAGCGGGCCATCAAGATCACCTCGCAGCCGCCGGTGGAGGTCGTGGGCCACTGGTTCGGCGACGACCGTCTCGACTTCCGGCCGCAGGAGTACTGGAAGCCGGACACCAGGGTCGGGATCGAGCTGAACCTCCGGGACGTCCAGGCGTCGCCGGGGGTGTTCGGTATCCAGCAGAAGACCGTCGGCTTCACGATCGGCCGCTCCCAGGTCTCGCTGGTCGACGCCGAGGAGCACACCATGAAGGTGTGGCGCGACGGAGAGGTGGTCTCCACCGTGCCGATCACCGCGGGCGGTCCCAAGACCACCACGTACAACGGGAAGATGGTGGTCACCGAGTTGTACGACGTCACGCGCATGGACGGCAGGACGGTCGGCTTCGGCGGTGAGTACGACATCAAGGACGTGCCGCACGCCGTACGGCTGACCACCTCGGGCACCTTCCTGCACGGCAACTACTGGGCGCCCGCGGACACCTTCGGCTCGAAGAACGTCAGCCACGGCTGCGTCGGTCTGCGCGATGTCAAGGGCGGCGGAGCGGACACCCCGGCCGGCTGGTTCTTCGACCGGACACTGATCGGCGATGTCGTGGAAGTGGCCAATTCCCGTGACCGTGTGGTGGCCGCCGACAATGGTCTGGGTGGCTGGAATCTGAACTGGGAACGCTGGAAAGCCGGTTCCGCACTCCGCTGAACCTCCGCGCCCCGCTCCCTCGCCCCGCCCCGTCCGGCGATCTCCCCCGCACGGCCTCACGGCCCCTACAGCCCGTATGACCTGCACCGTCCCGGGACTTGCCCGGGACCTGTTGGGACGGAACGGTGACATTCGCGAGCCCTCCCCGGAGCGCGCGGTGTGATTATCTTGCGCCATGCGCGTGCACTACCACGCGCGTGCGGGAGTGCGGGCCGTGGCGGGGCCAGGCCGCGCGAGGGGAGACGACCAATGGTGAACGGGCTGCCGATATCGGGGATATCGGAGATGACGGCCGCGTCGGACCGGGGGCCGCAGGGACGGCGACCGGTACGGCCGAGGGGACACAGGGGAACGGGCCTGACGGCCATGATGACGGGGGCGCTGCTCCTGCTGGTGACCGCCTGCGGCGGAGGAGGGGGCTCCGCGGGCGACAACGGCAAGGGGGGCAACGGCGCGGACGGGGTGAAGAACGCGGCGTCCGCCGCCGTGCTGACCGTCGCGCCGAAGGACGGCGCGAAGGGGGTCGGCACCATGGGAGCCCTCAAGGTCACTGCCGACAAGGGCAAGTTGACCACGGTCACCGTCAAGGACGACAAGGGCAACCCGGTCGAGGGCAGGACGGCCGCCGGAGGCACGAGCTGGGAGCCGCTCCAGCATCTGGCGGCCGGCACCAAGTACAAGGTGCACGCGATCGCCAAGGACGCCGACGGCCGGGCGTCCGCCAAGGCCACGAGCTTCACGACGCTCGTCCCGAAGAACACCTTCATCGGCCAGTACACGCCGGAGGACGGCTCCACGGTCGGTGTCGGTATGCCGGTCTCGATCAACTTCACCCGGGGCATCACCGAGCCCGAGGCCGTGGAGAAGGCCATCAAGGTGACGGCCGTTCCCTCCGTACCGATCGAGGGCCACTGGTTCGGCAACGACCGGCTGGACTTCCGGCCCGAGAAGTACTGGGCCGCGGGCACGAAGGTGACCGTGAAGCTCGACCTGGACGGCGTCGAGGGCCGCCCGGGGGTGTACGGCAAGCAGGCCAAGACGGTGAAGTTCACCGTCGGCCGCAGCCAGGTCTCCACGGTCGACGCGAGTGCCAAGACGATGAAGGTCGTACGGGACGGCAAGCAGATCAAGAACATCCCGATCACCGCGGGCGCCCCGTCGACCACCACGTACAACGGTCAGATGGTCATCAGCGAGAAGTACGCGGTGACGCGGATGAACGGCGCGACGGTCGGCTTCGGCGGTGAGTACGACATCAAGGACGTGCCGCACGCGATGCGCCTGTCGACCTCGGGCACCTTCGTCCACGGCAACTACTGGGCGTCTTCAGGCACTTTCGGATCGGCGAATGTCAGCCACGGCTGTGTGGGGCTGCGGGACATACGCGGCGGCGGTGACAACGGCACCCCGTCGGCGTGGTTCTACAACTCCTCCCTCATCGGCGACGTCGTGATCGTGAAGAACTCGAACGACAAGCAGATCGCCCCGGACAACGGCTTGAACGGCTGGAACATGTCCTGGTCGGAGTGGACCAAGTAGGCCCGCTCGTTCATACGTAGCGTGAGCTTCCGTACGCGTGAGCCTCCGTACGGAGGAGACGCGGTCCACGACGGACCCGGTGCACGGTGACCCCGTGCGCCGGGTCCATTGTCGTAAGCGACCGTTAACCTCGCTCGTATGACCCATGTGACCCTCGAAGTCTCCGGCGGCGTCGGCACCATCCGTCTCGACCGCCCTCCGATGAACGCGCTGAACACCTCCATCCAGGACCGGTTGCGGGAGCTGGCCGAGGAGGCAGGCCGGCGCGACGACGTACGTGCCGTGATCCTCTACGGCGGCGAGAAGGTCTTCGCGGCCGGCGCCGACATCAAGGAAATGCGGGAGATGGACCACGCGGCGATGGTCGTACGGTCCCGTGCGCTCCAGGAGGCGTTCACGGCGGTGGCCCGTATCCCCAAGCCCGTCGTCGCTGCCGTCACCGGCTACGCGCTGGGCGGGGGCTGTGAGTTGGCGCTCTGCGCCGACTTCAGGATCGCCGGGGCCGACGCCAAGCTCGGGCAGCCCGAGATCCTGCTGGGCCTGATCCCCGGCGCCGGCGGCACCCAGCGCCTCGCCCGGCTGATCGGCCCGTCGCGGGCCAAGGACCTCATCTTCACCGGCCGTCAGGTGAGGGCGGACGAGGCGTTGTCGATCGGCCTGGTCGACCGGGTGGTCCCGGCGGCGGAGGTGTACGAGCAGGCCCGCGCCTGGGCCGCGAAGCTCGCCCAGGGGCCCGCGCTCGCGCTGCGGGCCGCCAAGGAGTCGGTCGACGCGGGGCTGGAAACCGACCTGGAGACCGGCCTCGCCATCGAACGCAACTGGTTCGCGGGCCTGTTCGCCACCGAGGACCGCGAGCGCGGAATGCGGTCCTTCGTGGAGGACGGGCCAGGGAAGGCCACATTCCTCTGATCGCGCCTTCGCCGGTCGCCGCACGGCCTCGGAGGTCCGTTCCGGGGATCTCCGGGCGACCTCGCGAGGCTGTTCCCGGGGCCTCTCGCAAGCCTCTCGCGGGGGGCTCGTGGGGCTTTTGGTCGGACACGGAGAGTCGCCGCGTCAACCCGGTGCATGGCTTAATACAGCCTTAAATGAGCGTTAAGATAATCGCCTTGATCGCTCTTGGTGATCATTGAATCACTCGACGTACGTGCAGGTCAGAACGGTCGTTCAGGCGCATCCACTGCCCGGGGCATATGCCATTGCGCCCCCTGGAATGATTCATTCCGGTGAGGTCGATTACCCGGGAACGGCCCCGGGGAAGGCTCCTGGCGGCCATGATGGGGGCATGGCGGGCCTGGAGGGTGTGGAGCAACCGCGGCAGCGCGGGAACGCGGCCGCTGCGCGGTGGATACCGTCCGTCGAAGACGAACAAGCGCTCAGAGCGCTGGAGTTGTACGGCAATCCGACGGACGGAGAAGTGCGGCTGCCCTCCCGCCCGGAGTCCGCCTCCGCCGCCCGCCGGATCACTCACTGTGTGGTGCTGCGTCAGTGGGCGCTCTCGCCGCAGACCGCGGAGTACGCGGTGCTGCTCGTCTCCGAACTCGTCGGCAACGCCGTACGGCACACCGGCGCGCGGGTCTTCGGGTTACGGATGCTGCGGCGACGCGGCTGGATCAGGATCGAGGTGCGGGATCCCTCCCGGGGGCTGCCGTGTCTGATGCCGGTTCAGGAGATGGACACCAGTGGGCGCGGGCTGTTCCTGGTGGACCGGCTCTCCGACCGCTGGGGGGTGGATCTGCTGCCGCGCGGCAAGACCACCTGGTTCGAGATGAGGGTCGCCGACCGCCAGACGCCCTGAGCCCGGCGACCGGGCTCCGTGGGGCGGGTGAGCGGATAACTGAGGCGGGTGCGGACTCCTAGGTGTGGTGAACGGGCTTCCTGGTCCCGCTGGCAGGCCCCCCGGCAGGCCCCCTGAGTCCGGTGGTGCCCGCGTCGGTAACGACCCGTAAGCACCCCTCATCGGGTCAATCATCACCTTTCGCCCCCTTCCCCCCTTA
This sequence comes from Streptomyces sp. NPDC088400, assembly GCF_044753355.1. NCBI lineage: Bacteria > Bacillati > Actinomycetota > Actinomycetes > Kitasatosporales > Streptomycetaceae > Streptomyces > Streptomyces sp. NPDC088400. Next base: position 1,099,942 of record NZ_JBIVMZ010000001.1, read on the forward strand.
AATGGGGGCGTGATCCCGATCGACCGTCGCAGTGCACTGCGCGCAGCAGCCGGCGCGGCCGTCACGGGCGTCCTCGCCACCGGTTGTACGGACAGCGGCCGCGCCGGGCCCACCTCCGTGCCGTCGGGGTCGGATGCCCGGTCCACCGCCCCGTCCACGTCACCGTCCGCGTCAACTTCCTTACCGCCGCCCGGATCCGCCGCGGGAAACGCGCGGCCCGCGGCCCGTGACGCGCCTCCGCCCCGCCGCTTCCCCGGGCAGCCCGCAGAGATCGCGCACGGCCCCCGCAACCACCCCCGTGTGGCTCTCACCTTCCACGGCCAGGGTGACCCCGCCACCGCCACCGCCGTCCTGAGCGAGGCCGAGCGTGCCGGGGCCCGGATCACCGTCCTCGCCGTGGGCGGCTGGCTCGACGAACACCCCTCCCTCGCCCGCCGGATCCTCGACGGCGGCCACGACCTCGGCAACCACACGCTGCATCACACCGACATCTCCACGATGGACGAGGCGGAGGCGTACGCGGAGATCACCGGCTGTGCCCAGCGGTTGCGCCGCCTCACCGGCTCCATCGGCAGCTGGTTCCGGCCGTCCCGCACCCAGCACGCCACCCCGCTCGTCCAGCGGCTGGCCCGGCGGGCGGGTTATCCGCATGTCCTCTCGTACGACGTCGACTCGCTCGACTACACCTCGCCCGGCGCCGCGGCCGTCACCCGCACCGTCACCGGACAGATCCGCAACGGCTCTGTGGTGAGCCTGCACTTCGGGTACGCGGACACGGTCGCCGCGCTGCCCGCCCTCCTCGACGCACTGGAACGCCGCGGCCTGCGCGCGGTGACGACCACGGAGTTGCTGACCTGATGCACCGGATGCCTCGCCGCCCCGCGCGGACCACCGCCCCGCCCGCCGCGCGGACCACCGCCCCGCCCGCCGCGCGGACCACCGCCCCGCCCGCCGCGCGGACCGCCACCGCGCGAACCACCGTCCCGCGAACCACCGTTCCGTTCATGACCGTTCCGCCGCTCACCCCGCGGACCATCGCTCTCCTCGCGACGGCCGCCCTCGCCCTGCTCGCGGGCTGTGGAGGCCCCGACGCCCAACAGTCCGAACCACACGTCACCAAGGCCGCCGCGAGAGCCGTCGCCTCCGCGCGGGCCGTCGCCTCCGCACCCGCCCGGCCCGCCGGGCTGCCGGGCATGCCGCCGGTGCGGAACCCCAAGGACATCTACGCCGCCGACCGGCCCGGCCTGCTCTCGCCCGTCGTGAAGGGCTTCCCGTCCCGGGTGTACGTCCCCAACACCCACTCGGACACGGTCTCGGTCATCGACCCCGCGACGTACAAGGTCATCGACACCATCCCGGTCGGCCGGCAGCCGCAGCACGTCGTGCCCTCCTGGGACCTCAAGACCCTCTGGGTCAACAACAACCGCGGCCACACACTCACCCCCATCGACCCCGCCACGGGCAAGGCCGGCGAACCGGTCGACGTGCACGACCCGTACAACCTCTACTTCACGCCCAACGGCAAGTACGCGATCGTGATGGCCTCGCTCGACCGGGAGTTGGTGTTCCGCGATCCGCACACGATGAAGGTGATGAAGACCGTTCCGGTCACCTGTGCGGGCGTGAATCACGCCGACTTCTCGGCGGACGGGCGGTACTTCATCGTCTCCTGCGAGTTCTCCGGCGAACTCCTCAAGGTCGACACGGAGAAGATGAAGGTCCTCTCGCAGCAGAAGCTGCCCTTCGACGGCGCCATGCCGCAGGACGTGAAGATCTCGCCCGACGGCAAGACGTTCTACATCGCCGACATGATGGCCGACGGCATGTGGGTGCTGGACGGCGAGAAGTTCACCACGCCGAAACTGCTGGCCACCGGCAAGGGCACCCACGGTCTCTACGTCAGCCGCGACTCCAAGGTGATGTACATCTCCAACCGTGGCGAGGGGACCGTCTCCGTCTTCGACTTCGCCGGCAAGCACCTCGCCAAGAAATGGCGGCTGCCGGACGGCGGCAGCCCCGACATGGGCGGTGTCTCGTCGGACGGCAAGGTCCTGTGGCTGTCAGGGCGTTACGACTCCGAGGTGTACGCGATCGACACCGCCACGGGCAAGGAGCTCGCCCGGATCCCGGTCGGCGGCGGCCCGCACGGACTCGCGGTCTACCCGCAGCCCGGCCGCTACTCGCTCGGTCACACGGGAGTGTTCCGCTGATGACCGGCTGACCGTCGTACGTGCGGCCGACTTGCGGGGCCCGCGTTTTGGCGTCAACTCGCCATCTCTGAAGGCCCTGAGGGCTTCGTAGGGCAGGGCGGCGGTCTGACACGCCCCTGTACGGGTGACGGTCCCCGGCCCGTCGTCGTGCAGCGTGGAGGGTGCTCCCCATGATCACTCCTCGCTCGCGGCGACGGGCCGCGGCTGTAGCTCTGTGCGTCGCCGCCGCACTGATCCCGGCCGCCGCCACCGAGGCCGCGCCCGCACCGCCTTCGGCCTCGTCCGTCTCCGTCAAGCCCGCCCCCGTGGGGCTCGTCTCCGTCAAGCCCGCCCCCGTCAAACCCGTCGAACTGTGTCCTGCCATGGCCGACCCGATGTTCGCCGCGGCGGACCACAGCGTCGAGGTGGACCGGATCACTCCGGCGCCCTCCTGGCGCACCGACTGCAAGCAGCTCTACCGTCCCGACAGCCGGGGGCCGGGGGTCGTCTTCGAACAGGGCTTCCAGCCGAAGGCGCCGCTGGGCGGCCAGTACGACGTGAAGAAGTACGTCCTGGTCGACCAGCCCTCGCCGTTCGTCTCCACGTCGTACGACCACGACCTGTACAAGGGGTGGTCCAAGAAGGGCTTCAACTACTACATCGACGCCCCGGGCGGCATCGACGTCAAGAAGACGATCGCGGACCCGCAGATCCGGGCGGGGGCGGAGGAGATCGTCTTCCCCGGTGGTATCTCGCGGGAGCGCATCGTCGGTGTCTGCCCGGTCGACGAGCACAAGAAGACCGAGATCATGTCGGAGTGCGTGGACAATCCGCACTACGAGCCGTGGCGCGGCTGACATCCCACCGGCCGGCGGCCCACTCTCCGTAAAGCCCGCTCCCCGTAAGGCCCGCTCTCCGGGACGTGGCTTGGACCGACCGGTCTTACTCTCCGGAACGCCCGCGTACCGCGGGCGTTCCCGCCGCTCATGCCTCCGTCCTCTTCCCCCTCCGCAAGCCCGCGATCCGTCGTGGTCCCGGGTTGCCGCCGTACGAGTGAACGTGAGCGGATAATCTGACTCCGTAAGTACGGCTCCACCGGAGGGACGGAAACAGTGGCGGACATCGACGAGGCGCGCAAGGCGTTCGAGCGGTTCGACGCGGACGGCGACGGGCGCATCACGGCGGCCGAGTACAAGAGCGCGATGGCGCAACTCGGTGACTTCCATGTGACGGAGACCGTGGCGCAGGCCGTGATCAACTCGCACGACGGGAACGGCGACGGGCTGCTCACCTTCGACGAGTTCCTGGCGTCCCGCGCCGGGAACTGACGCCGCTCTTCTCCGCTACTCGGGGTCACTCGGTACGCCCCCGGGTCCCCACCCGCCGTGTCGGCCCTACCGCGTTCGCCACAGCCACGTTGCCGTGTCCCGCGCCCGGTGGGGATGATCAGAAGGTGATACTTCCGGGTCCGTCCGAAGACGGCACCAGCGGTTCCACCGTTCGAAGACCTGTCATAACGGCGGGTCTGGTCGCCGGGGGAGTCCTGGTCGCCCTGCTGGTCGCGCTACTGGGCGTGGGTATAGCGGCGCGTGGCACCGGGGAGCTGAGGATCCCCGGCGCGGGCGTCACCACCGCACTGCGGGTGGTCGTCTTCGCGGCCCTCGCGCTCCATCTGGGCGAACTGGCCGGCCGCCGGCTCGCCCGTACGGACCCCGTGCCCCGCAGTTGGGCGGTCGCCGCCGCACTGGCCGGGGCGACCGCCTCGGCCGGGCAGATCGGACTGCTCGCCTTCGTCAGCGGTCTCAAGATCACCTCGGTGTACGGCACCGTGGACGGTCGTCTCCTGCTCGTCATGGCCAACGGGTTCCTGCTCGCCGCCTGGTGCGCGGCGACGAGCCGGCCGATACGGGCGGTGGCCCCGCTCGCCGTGGTCGTGGGCGCGGAGGCGCTCCGCGCCCACCCGGAGCAGTACACACCGCTGCTGGGCGCCGGCCTCACCGTCGTCCATCTGACGGCGGCCTCACTGTGGACCGGCAGCCTGCTGTACATATTGCGCACGATGTGGCTGAGGCGGGACGACCCGGCCGCCGCCAGAGACGTACTGACCCGTTACGCCAGGATCGCCGGCTGGCTCTTCGCCGCGCTGGCCGTCACGGGGACGCTCTCCACCCTGCGCCGACTCCCCGTCGATGTCGTGTTCACGACGGCGTACGGCCGCGTGCTGATCGCGAAACTCATTTTGATCGCGCTGGTGAGCGGCCTGGCCCTGACAGCCAGGCGCAAACTGCGCCACGGGGGAGACACGGCCACGCCCGCGCGCCGAGAACTGGCCGTACTGGCGGTGGTCGTTCTGCTCTCGGCGGTCCTGACCGTGGTCCCGGACCCGCACTGGATCAGTACGCGGTAGTCACGGCGCGCGGGGCCGCCGGCGCGTATTCGTACCGGCGTGGAGGGGTGCACCCGCGTGGAGCCGGCCTTCCGAGCGCGCCGCGCCGAAGGTCGCGGGCCGTCCTCTGAACGCCCCGTGAGTCACGGCCGTAATACACGGCATGCTGCCGGGCCGTGAGGTCGCCGGGGCCCGCCGAGGAGGTCTGTCACGGATGATCAGCCACCGCATTTCCGCCACCGCGCCCCTTGCAGCCGCCGTGCCACTCCTGCTCGCCGGGCTGACGGCGTCGATCACGCTGACGGCGGGACCGGCGTACGCGCACGGCGCACCGACGGACCCCGTCAGCCGGGTCGCCGCCTGTGGCCCGGAGGGGGAGCAGCTCACCCGGTCCGCAGCCTGCCGGGCGGCCGTCACCGCCAACGGGGGGCAGGCGATCGGCGCGTGGGACAACCTCCGTATCGCCGACGTCAACGGCCGGGACCGCCAGGTCGTTCCGGACGGGCAACTGTGCAGCGGGGGCCTCGACGCGTACAAGGGCCTGGATCTCGCCCGTACGGACTGGCCCGCCACCACACTGCGCGCCGGGGCCGCGTTCACACTGACCTACGAGTCCACGATCCCGCACGAGGGGACGTTCAGCCTCTACCTCACCCGTGAGGGGTACGACCCGGCCACGGCACTGACGTGGGACGATCTGGACCCGCAGCCGTTCATCACGGCCCGGGACCCGCAGCTGGAGAACGGTGCGTACCGCATCACCGGCGCGCTCCCGGACGGGCGGACCGGCCGGCACGTGCTCTATACGGTGTGGCGCAACTCCAGCACCCCGGACACGTACTACTCGTGCTCCGACGTCGTCTTCCCCGGAAGCGACACCGCCGACCAGGCCCGGACCCCGCAGGACCGGCCCTCCGTACCGCAGTCGGCCTCCCCGCCCGACGACGCGGAACAGGCCCCGGTCCCGGTCCCCGAGACCCCGGCTCCCGAAACGTCCGCCCCGGAGTCCGCAGCCCCACAGGCCCCCGCCGCTCAGTCCTCGCCCGCGACGTCCGCTCCTCAGGCCGTTCCCGTACCGGCTGGTTCGCAGTCCGAGTCCGCCGATTACCTGCCGATGGCGGCGGCGGGCGGTGCGGTGATGGCCGCGGGCATCGTCGTACTGGTGGCGCGCAGGCGACGCGCACGCTGATCGCCGTACACCGCTCTCACCGGCACGCCCGGCACCCTCGCATCCCCGCACCCCCGTATCCCCGCACCTCCGTCCCCTCACGCACATCCCCTCCTCTACGCACCTCCCCGAAGCACCGACCGTAAGGAGACCTCTGTCATGTCCCAGCCCCACGAAATGGGCCTCCTGCGCAGTGCCGCGCACAGTCCGTCCTGGGCCATGCTGAGCCGCCTGTCGCCGGGTGCCCCGCCGGAACACTCCGAGCCGTCGGCCCAGGCCGATCCCTACGCCAGGGCCCAACCGGCGCAGCAGCGGGTCGACTTCTGCATACCGTGCAACCCGTACTTCCCCACCCCGGACATGTTCGCCCGGATGCGCGGATCCCTGGAATCGATCCTGAAGTACTACCCGAGCGACGCCGACACCGTCACCGCCGAGCTGTGCGCGGTGCTCGGCCTCAACCCGCAGACCGTGGCCATGGGCAACGGCTCCACCGAGCTGATCACCTGGATCGATCATCTGCTCGTACGCGAGAGCCTGGCCATCCCGATCCCCACCTTCGGACGCTGGACGGACCAGCCTCTGGAGACCGGCAAGCGCGTGGACATGTTCCCGCTGCACGAGGACCAGGACTTCACCCTCGATCTCCAGGAGTACGTCCGCTTCATCCGCCGGCGCGGTTCCCGGGTGGCGGTCATCTGCAACCCCAACAACCCCGACGGCGGCTACCTCCGCCGCCACCAGGTGCTGTGGCTGCTCGACGAACTGTCGGACCTCGACCTGGTGGTGGTCGACGAGTCGTTCATCGACTTCGTCGACGCCGAGCGCGCCCCGTCCGTCGCCGACGAGGCGTCGATCCGGTCCAATGTGATCGTGCTGAAGAGCCTCGGCAAGAACTTCGGCCTGCACGGCATCAGATTCGGCTACCTCGTGGCCAACCCCGCACTCGCCGCGACCGTGCGCAAGGCACTGCCCAAGTGGAATCTCAACTCCTTCGCCGAGAGCGTGGTGTTCATGCTCAAGGAGTACGGAGTGGAGTACCACCAGAGCCTGGCCCTGCTCGCGCGGGACCGCGCCAACATGGCGCAGGCACTGGCCGCGCTGCCCGACCTCATCGTCTTCCTCTCCCAGGGGAACTTCCTCCTGGTCAAGCTGCCGGACGGGGTCGACGGCGCCACCTTGCGCGACCGCCTGCTCACCGAGCACGGCGTCTTCATCCGCGAATGCGGCAACAAGCTGGGCAGCAGCAGCCAGTTCCTGCGCCTGGTGGTGCGGCCGCACGAAGACGTACAGCGCCTGCTCACCGCCCTCCAGGCCTGCCTCCCCACAGGACCGACGGGCCTCGCCCGCCACCCGGACCACGCGGCGGCTGCCTCGACGTCGCTTCCCGCGCTGTCACCGGCCCGCTAGGGGCTGACGTCTGTCGGGCCTGCTGCTCTGATGCCCCAGCGTGGTGCTGGGGCTATCCGGTGGGGAGTTGGAGGACCATGACGTCGTAGAAGGGCGCTTCCGCCCACGGATGGGACACGCCGACTTTTCGGTACCCCCACGCCGCGTAGGCGGACTGAGCCGGGGCAGCGGTCGGCTCAGTCCGCATCGTGAGCGTTACCCGTTCGGCGTCCAGGCCTTCGACCAGAGTTGCGTGCAGGTGGGCGGCGACGCCTCGGCGTCGCCATTCCTTCCGCACCGCGAGTTCGATGATCACGTACGTGCGGGTGCCGTCCTCCCGCGTGAAGTCGGCGGACAGCGGCTCCTGGAGGTTGCTCCACCAACGGGTGTCAGCCGGCAGGAAGTAGCCGAAGGTGAAGCCGATCACCCCGTCGCCCTCGCGGGCGAGGACCAGGCGCATACGGGGGCGCTTGGCCTGGAGCCGGTAGCGGTCGATGAACTCGGCGACGTCGCGGGGGCCTTCGCAGTACGGGGGCTCGACGTACACCTCCTCGTACGTGGGAAGGAACGCGTCGAGCTGAGCGCCGGCCTCCTGGCCCTCGTACCGCTCGAACGTCACCTCGTGCATCGGCTCTGTCCCTTCGACCGCGCGTACTCCGTCAACTCCTCGGCGGCGCCTCGGGCGCAGGCAGCGTCTACGCCGTCCAGCAGCTTCGCCACCTCGGCCAGTCGCCGCATGACGCGGCCGGACTCGACCTCTTCGAGATGCTCCAGGCTTTCTACGGCATGGGTCGAACCCTCTTCGACTTCCCCGGCGTTGATCAGGCCACGGGCGAGGGTGAGCCGGTACAGGGCGCGGTTGCGACCGTAGGTGCGGTCCTGGTGGGCGAGCGCTGCCCGGACGAAATGAACGGCCGCTTGGTGGTGGCCGAGATCGGTGTAGAAAAGCCCTTGCGCGTAGTCGAGTTCCGCGTGGCAGTGGAACGCGGCCCACTCCGGGGCGGGGCGCCCATGGCCGGTGCGCTCGACCAGGCGCATGGACTCCGCGAGCCGTTTGCTCGCGGTCTTGCCGTCACTCATCAGGGAGAGCGCGCGGGCCTCACGGGCGGCGATGAGGGACGCGAGGACAGGGGAGCCGTACCGGGAGGCGCGTTCCTGCGCGGCGCGAGCGAGGTCGTACCCGTCACGCGGCCGGTTCTCGTGGCTGGCCTGCATGCTCAGGGACGCGAGCACGAGGATTTCGAGGCTGTCGTCCCTGAGCATGGTCGCTGTCGTCAAAGCCTCGCCCCAGTACCGGCGAGCGTTTTCCTGGTCGTCCGCGTCGTAGTACAGCCACGCACAATGTTCGGCCGTTTCACCGGCGAGGAGTTGTAATTGACGGCCGATGGTGTCCGGGTAGGAGTTGCTGTTGATGATGCGGCGGACTCGGCTCAGATGGCGGACGGCCAGTGAGCGCACGTCGCCTCCGCCGTACGCATCGTCGAGCGTGTAGAGGGAACGGAGGCCTTCCCGGAGTTCGAGGAGGTGGGTTGTGCTGACACCGCTGGCGCGTCCGGGAGGAGTGAGCCTCCGCTCTTGAGTCGATAGGCCGGCGGCGGCCGCTCCGAGGGAGTCGGTGAGAAATGCCCGTCGATCCACGCTGCTGGTGCCTTCCTGTGCAGGGAACGCTGGTGCTGCGTTTCCTACGGTGGCACCCGGTGGCGGTCCGGGGAAGCCCAGTTCGGTGGGGCTGACTCCGAACATGGCATGGAGTACGCGCCATGCGCGCGCTCGGGGCGCGGGTGGTACCGGCTGGCGCCAGCGCCGGAATTGGCGGTCCGTCACGGTGATCGGCTCGCCGAGCATGGTCGCAGCGGCCTCGAAGGCGCGCAGGAAATCTGCTGGCGATGCCCACCCGCGTGCGGCGCATTCCCGTTCGAAGGGCGTTAGGGCATGGGCCACTTCGTACCTCCGGTGATCCGGGTCGTGTACCGAACGTAGTCGGTTGATGACGCGAGTAAAGGCCGGTCGCTGCGAAAAGGTCCGGTCGCTGTGAAAAGTCCGGCGAAACGTCCGCCCGTACGTCCGGCCACGCCCGTCCCTCCGGGGGTTAGCTCATGTCGTGGGGGAGCCACCGAGGGGAGCCCAAATCGTGGACCACACGCAGATGCCCCAGAGCACGCCGGACGCAGCCGGACGTACCTCGCTGCAGCGATTGACGGACATGTCGATAGGCGATCTGGCTGTCCCCGTTGGCGGTGTCACCGGCCCCCGATGGCGCGCTGATGACTTGATCCCGTGCATGCCGTGCGCGTGGCCTGCGGAATCTGTCCATGTCTTGGGCGCTCGTCCCCCGTTCCTGCCGGGAAACGAGCGCCGATGAGTGAGATGCCGGGCGGTCTCCGTGTTCGGAGGAGCACGTTCGTGATGACTCAGGTGGCCGCGACCGGCTCCCCGGCGTACACCGAGACGCTTCCCCGCCTTCCCGAAGCTGCTACGGCCGCTCGGCTACTGGTGACTCTCGCACTGGCAGTCTGGAACCTCGACGCGCTCACCGACGACGCGAAGCTCATCGTCACGGAACTGGTCGCCAACGCGGCGGACCATGCCCGGGGGGACTCGATCCGAGTCACGGTTACCCGGCTGGACGAGTACTGCGTCCACATCGCGGTGGTCGACAAGTCCCGCGCGCAGCCGAGGCTCCGAGAGGCCGGCCCGGACGAAGTAGCGGGCCGAGGCCTCGCGATGGTCGAGGCGCTGTCCTCGAAGTGGGGCGCGGACCCTCTGCCGTGGGGTAAGCGCGTGTGGGCGGAGCTGGAGGCCGCTTCATGACAGTTCTCTCCAGCGTCTCCAGGAGCAACGGCCGGCAACTTCCTCCGGTACGGGAGGGGACGCGGTGAATCAGCGGACGGAACAGGTGGTGTACGTCATCGTGCTCGCAGCACTCCTGGAAGCGCTGGTCTACAGCGTTTCCCAGACCTGAGCCCTACCACGGTCGATGGCCGACCGCGCGCATGTGCTTCACCGGTACCACCGCCGGCCGGGGTGACCGGTACTCCGGTCGCCGTCCCACCGCCCCCGAGCGAGGGCGGCCGACGCCATCAACAACACCAAGGAAGGAGGTGCCGCGTGAAGCGGAGACTGGTCATCGGAGAGTGCTGGTTGTGTGACGGCACGGGTCTGCCGGTGATGTGGCTCGGGCCGGTGCAAACCGGCCGGGGCTCCGCTCCTCTCCTTGCCTGTGAACCGTGTGTCTTCCGTCTTGAGAGCCGGGTCCGTGAGTACCAGGCCCGGGAGGACGCAGCACCCGCGTGGTAGGGGCGGCACGCCGACCGCTTCTGGTTCAACGTGACTCGACCGCACTGACGCCGGGTGACCGGATCGACGCCCGTCGAGGGCACCGCTTCTTGAGGAGCATCCTGATGGACCCGAATACGTTGAATCCGGATGACGATCGCCCGTTCCAGTACCTGTCACTGAGTATCGGAGACTTCGGCTTCCGTGCTCGAACTGACGTTCGCGCCGGCTGGGCGGCCTGGCAGATCATTCGTCGCGACCACCCCGTGCTCGTGCGGGCGGTGCGACGTACTTCGTCGTCGCACTCTCGTGGCGGTCACGCGTTACGGGACCGGTTGGAAGATCCCCGACCCTGATTCACGTGGCCGTAGCGGTCCACGTCGACGGCTTCGCCTCTCTGGCCGTCCCGACCGGTGGTCGTCGTCTCGGCGGCTTCATGCCCTTCGGGCGGATCACAAGCGCTCTCGCTGTGCGCAGGGCCCTCACCAGTCGGCCCGGCTTCTCCAACGTTCGCGTCCGGTGGGCTCAGGACATCGACGTCTGCCATGCCGTCGAGTGGGGAGCACGCGTCCCCTGTACGGAAGATGACGTGATCCGGGGCAGGTTCTACGGCTACCGGACCGAGGCAATCGACCGGTTCCGGGCGGAACTCTCTGCCGCTCCCGACGTGCTCGTGCTGTCAGCTCTGATCAGTGCCCACAACCGCCGTGGTGCCGTCTCCGCCTAGACCGCGTGTTCCAAGGACAAGCCCCCTGAACCGAGTTTGGAGTGCCGCCCCCTCTTCCGCTGGGCCGCCGTGGGTTAGCGGAAGACGTCATGCTGCCGCATCACGGGGCCCTTTGGCCCGCGATTCGACCTGCGTTGTCTCACGGGATGTCAGAAATGCCATCCAGAAGACATTGCGGGCCGAGAATATGGCACGAAGCCGCAGTACCTACAAGAAAGAGAGACCAGCCATACCCACACCCGAGGGTGTGAATGCTCAACTCGTCGGATGAGCCTGCATGATGACTGGTCTCGCAGTCAGTTAAACACACCTCTCACGTTGGCCGTCAAATTTATGGGCCCGCAACTCCTCGTGGACGGTTGCTGGCAGGCTAATTCCTCCCCGCTCTCGTGGCTGATTCCCACAGAGCGGGCCCGGCGCACCGCGGTCACCTGGGCTGAACGCACGGAGCTCCACAGGGACTCGGCAGGAACGATTCGCCGTGCGAGCGGGAGGATCCATGACGCAGCTGAAAGGTTCGAAACCCCTGCTCAGAACCGGTTTTCTCAGCACTCGATGATGTTCACCGCGAGCCCGCCCCGAGCGGTCTCCTTGTACTTGACCGACATGTGGACGGCTGTTGATCATGGGACTGACCTGCAGTTTTGGCGTGCCCAGGCTTGTCTTGAATCACGTCAGGGACTTTGTGGGGACTTTTTGTCGAGAGCTGATTACAACGTATCGCGTGTTGCGTGAAAAGCTTGCGGGATTGGGTAATTGACGATCGGGCGCCACGCGATGGCTTCGGCGAGCCCGCTCTCGTTATGCGGTGCTCATGCACGAGCGCCCTCCCGAGTAGTGGAAGGGCGCTCAACGATGATCGACATCGACACCGCCGACAGTTCAGCAGCAGGTCAAGACTTTGATCGAAGAGACGGCCGCAGGTCAGGGCCGTCGTTGACGAGTTGTGGCTGTGCAGCAGTCGGATCAAAGAGCCAAGGTTCGGTACTCGGACAACAGGGAGGTCAGCCGATCCACGAGCTGCTACGCGAGGCGGAAACGAAAGAGCGCGCTGCGAGGGTGTGAGGAGTCTGAGGGAAGTTGGGAGGCGCATCAGGTTCCGGCTGGCGTCGGTCGGTTCAGCGGCCGACATTTCCTGGTGTGCGGGGTGGATCAGACCAGGGTCGACGGTATCGCGCACAGTTCGAAGACTGGTGGCAAGAACTTTATAGCCGAGGCGGGGTCACGGGCGGATCGTGGTGTTGTCTCCGGTGACGGCCGTGCCGATCGTCTGTGCGGCGATAGACCGTTCACCGGACGCGGTGATCGTCACTGCGCCGACTGCGGGAAGTTGGGCGGCCAGTTCGGCAAGCAATTGTGGATTCTCCCTTAGAGTCCGCTTGATCTGCTGACGCAGCGCGGCTGCAGCATCGGTGTCCTCCGGCTCCTCGGCCGCCTCACGCACCGCCGCCTCCAGCTCCTGGCGTCCGGCCGGGCTCCGGCGCCGCCAGACCGCGTGCAAAATACTGCGCCCTGCGTTCGCCGTTGCTCCCACCGCAGCGTCCTCAGCCCGGGCCAGTACCCCCGCACCATAGGCACCCAGGGCTGCGCTTAGATACGGCCCTGCCTGCTCCAAAAACTGCACGATCTCCGCTCCCACAACCCACCCCTGAATTCCTGTCATTGACTGATACCACGGCATCAGACTAAGCCGCCCAGCCAGCGCGCACACGGCAATTCTGCATTCACAGATCGTCGACCGGCCTCACTCCACACGAGCTTAGCGAACACCTTCCTGCCCTGGCGCGGCCTGGCTACGCTCCTGACTGCCAGGCCGCTGACCAGGGAAGCGGAGAACTTCAATGGAGTACTAACGGTCAGACCGCGAAGTGGCGTGCTCGGCTGCGTCGATCCTTGCACGGATCTGAGTGACGAGCGGGTTCTCCGGTCTCAGGGTGGGCTCGATCCGGTCGAGGGCAACGCGATAGACGGCGATCGCTTTTTGGTGTGCGCCGGCTTCCTGGTGGGTGTCCGCCAGGGTGAGTTGGGCGTTCAGGACATTGGGATGGTCGCCAAGGGTCTGCTGCCAATGGGCGAGGTTGGCTTCGTACAGCGGCACAGCCAAGTCGGGTTGGTCGTTGGCCCGGTAGATCTCAGCCAGGTACTGCCGTTGCTTGACTGTGTCCGGGTGGGTGACGCCGAGTTCCTTCTCGGCGAGCGCAACGCTGTATTCCAGCAGTTCGGTCGCCGGGGGGAGGCCGCCGGACCCGCCAAGCGCACGGGCCAGCATGGCGGTGGAGTGAAGTGTTTGCGGGTGCGCGCGGCCGAGTTCGGCCTCCAACTGGGCGCGGACGTCCTCCAGGACGGTGACTGCCTGTGCCGCGTTGTCGGACTCCAGGTGAGCGGCGGCCAGGTTCGTCCGGCTGGTGACCGTCTGCGGGTGCGTGTCGCCAAAGATGAGGCTGGCGTTGCGCACGGCGGCTTCGAGGAGCTGGACGGCGCGCGGGGCGTCGCCGACTGTGAGGTGTGCGAGGGCCAGGTTGTTCCGACACACGATGGTGTGCGGGTGGTCCTCGCCGAGCGAACGGACGCACCGCTCCAGCGTTGACTCCGAGAGGGACACCGCCCGTGCCGGATTGTCCGTCTGGCGAAGTGCGTCGGCCAAGCCGATGTAGTTGGACAGGGTGTCCGGGTGGGACGGGCCGAAGACTTGCGCGCACTGGGCGACGACGGTTTCGAACAGCGGGACGGCGCGATCTGGGTCGCCAGCCGCGAGGTGTGCATTCGCGAGGCCGCTTCGGGTGGCGAGGGTATGGGGGTGGGTCTCGCCGAGTAGCGCGGCACGGTGCTTGAGGATGGTGTCGTACTGGGCGATCGCCCGTCCATCCTGGCCGGCGGCCTGGTATGCCCGCGCCAGCCCATTCCTGGTGGTCAGGGTCTGGGGATGGGCATCGCCGAGGAGGTGGGCGCTCTGCGCGGCCGCGGTCTCCAGCAATGGAAGCGAACGGGTGGAGTCTCCAGCGTCCCGGTAGGCGCAGCCGAGGTTCGCTCGGACGGCAATGGTCTCTGGGTGCGCCTCGCCGTACACCTCCTCGCACTGGGCCAGGGCCGTCTTGAGGTGCTGCGCTGCCTGGTCAGGGCGTCCGGCGGTCAGATAGGCGTAGGCAAGGTTGTTCCGGCTGGTGATGGTTTCGGATTCGCTGTCGCCGAACGCCTGCTGCCACTGTGCGAAGACGGCGGAGTACATGGGAATGGCGCGGGACAGGTCGCCTGAAGCGAGGTAGACCGCCGCTAGGTTCTGTTTCTCGGATCTGGTGACAGGGCTTGGTGTGCGGGTCCAGGCTCGGTCATGTGACTGGACGAGGGGCGTTGACGAACGCGGAGT